>JBIOIA010000268.1:0-1552 GCA_044449445.1 Gemmatimonadales bacterium | reverse complement strand
GGGCGCGCTCGCGCCAGCGCGACGCCGAACGGCTCGCTGCCGACGACGGCGCGGCGGTCGGTGATCACGAGGTCGTACTCGACCTCGTCCGCGAGCCGCAGCGCATGCGCGCCGCTGTCCGCTTCATCCACCGTGTGGCCGTCGTGCCGGAACAGCACACCCACGAGCCGCCGCACGGCGGGGTCGTCGTCCACGACCAGGATCCTCCGTGCGCGGCCGGCGCCGTTCCGCGGCGCGGCGGGCTCGGCGCGCGCCGGCGCCGCGATCGCGCCCGGCGTCGCCCGGGGCAGCGCCAGGACGAACGTCGCGCCCTGGCCCGGCCGCGAGTCGACCGAGAGGGAGCCGCCGTGCGTCTCGGCGATGCCGTAGGAGAGGAACAGCCCGAGCCCGGTGCCCTCTCCCGGCGGCTTGGTCGTGTAGAAGGGGTCGAACAGCTGCGCCGCCGATTCCGGCGCGATCCCCGGGCCGGTATCGCTCACTTTCAGCAGGACGCGCTCCGGCTCCGCGGCGACCGAAACCGTGATGCGCCGCGGGGCGTCCGCGGGCAGCTTGCCGAGCGCGTAGGCGGCGTTGGTGAGCAGGTTGAGCACCACCTGCTGGAGCTGGTCGCGGTTGCCGAGCACCGGCGGCAGGTCCGCCTGGATGCTCGTCTCGACCGTGATGTCGGCGCGGCGCAGCTCGTAGCTCATCAGCGTCACGGTGCGCATGGCGACATCGCCCAGGTCGAGCGGCGCGCTCTCGGCCGCGCTCTTGCGCGCGAACGACAGCAGGTTGCGGACGATGCGGCTCGCGCGCTCCGCCTGGTCGTAGATGACCTTGAGGTGCTCGGCGTGCGCGCCCGCGGCGCCCTCCTGCTCGAGCAGCAGCTCCGACAGCCCGGCGATCGATGTCAGCGGGTTGTTGAGCTCGTGCGCAACGCCCGACACCATCGTGCCGACCGCGACGAGCTTCTCGCTCTGCATCAGCTGGTTCTCGAGCGCCTTCTGCTCGGTGATGTCCTCGACCACGACGACGGCTGCGGTTTCCGCGGTGGGCCTCTCGAGGCTCGAGACGAGGAGCCGCAGCGTGCGCCCGAGCGGGTCGGAGCGGCGCACCACCGGCGAGGGGTGCTGCTCTCCCTTTGAGGCGATGATCAGCGCGTCCATGCCGCCCTTCTCTCCGAACAGCGCTTCGCCGAGGTGGCGACCGATGACGCGCGTGATCGGCTGGCCGAGCATGCCGGCGATGGCAGTGTTGGCGCGGCGGATCACGCCGGAAGCGTCCACCAGCGCGATGCCCTCGGCGAGCGCGTCGAAGGTCGCTTCCCACTGCTCCTTGCCGGCGCGCATCAGCTCGAAGAAGCGCGCGTTGGCGAGGACCACGGCGGCGTGCGTCGCCGCGGTCGTCAGCAGGCGCGCGTCGTCGTCGGTGAACGTGCCCGCGAGGCGGTCCACCACCGCGATCACGCCCACCGTGAGGCCGTGAGCCCGCAGCGGTGCCGCGACCGCGGAGCCCGCGCGCACGCCCGTGAACAGGTCGACCGGCGTGCCGCCGCCGGGACGCAGCTCGAGCC
>JBIOIA010000267.1:0-1563 GCA_044449445.1 Gemmatimonadales bacterium | reverse complement strand
GTTCAGCCACATTCTGCGCTGTGGAGTACTGGAATCCGCTGAAGAGCATCGGAAAGACTGGTTCGACGACGCGATGGACTATCTGGCGGAGCGCTACGAAGGCCTGACGGCCGCCGAGCTCACCGACCTGCGTACGCTGGGCGAGCGGTATTGCCGCCCCGTCGCGCCGCGGACCGAGGCAGCCGGGGCCGGAGTGTCCTGAGTCCTGCTGTCTGAAGGGTGACGCGCCCCTGGCTCAACGGCCCGGGGCGTTTTGTTTGCGCCACCTGAAGCCCATGGCGAGCCGCGCGCCGCCCCCGAAGCCGGCCTCCACGAAAAAACCCGCGCGCGAAGCGGGGCCGGTCTCGACGCCGAGCACCGCCTCGACAAACGGCCGCACCGTGGAATCCTGAACCGCCGTGAGCGCGAGGCCGCCGCCGCCGTAGACCGCCAGGCCGTGCGCGCGTCCCGGATCCAGCAGAAAATGCCAGGTCGCCTCGACGCGCGCCGCCGCCGTGCCTCGATCCGTCGCGCCTCCGGCGAGCGCGATGCCGATGCGGGTGCGGCCGGCATCGCGCCACGCCGCGCCCAGGCCGAGCGCGTAGACCGCCGGTCGCGCGGCGAGCGCGACGCCCCACAGCTGCGTTTCGTGCCATCCCTGCGCCGCCGCGGGCTGCGCCACGGCGAGCAGGACGGCCGGTATCCAGGCCCTAGGCCTGGAGCACCAGCTCATAGCGGATCGGGATGTCCGGATTCAGCGAGTGCGCGACCGAGCAGTACGTGGCGAGCGAGAGGTCGATCGCGTGACGGACCGCCCGCTCGCTCGCGCCCGGCGCGTGCACGTGGTAGACGAGGTCGATCTTCGTGAAGCGCTGCGGCTGCTCCTCGCGCCGTTCGCCTCTCGCCTCGACCTTCAGCTCTTGCAGGTCGACCCGCTTCTTCTTCAGCACCAGGGCGACGTCGGACCCGGTGCAGCCGGCCATCGCGACCAGCAGCGCGTCCATCGGCGAGGGGCCTTCGATGCCGTCGCCGTCGATCGGGACGGCGGTCTTTCCCTCCGCGCCGCCGCTGAAGACGAGCCCGCGCGCCTGCCACGATGCCGAGACGTGCTTCGGGGCGGGCGGCGCCACGTCAATTGGATCCGCGCGTGGAGAGCCCCACGAGGAACCGGCTGCGACGCAGCCCGTCGAGCGCGTGGTATTCGAGCAGCCAGTTCATGTTGCGGCTGAGGTTGAGCTCGAATCCCATCACCACCGTCGGCCAGACCTTCGTCGCGGTGGTGTCGTCATAGTAGCCGACGCCGAGGCCGAGATACGGAATCGCAGGGGCCTGGTCCGGCTGGAACCGGTAGATCATCTCGGCGTTGAAGCCGACCGAGTGATCCGCGTTGCCGAATCCCATCTCCACACTCGGCCGCAGGCGAACCGCCGGCGAGCCGAACTCAATGACGTCCACGGTCGAGCCGATCACCCCCTGGCTGCCCCGGTTCACCTGCATGCCGCCGCGGGTGCTGAAGCCGAAGATGCCGAGCCGGATCCCGGACTCGGTCGCGGCCGTGGTCGCCGGCTGCGCGGCGGGCGGGGT
>JBIOIA010000266.1:0-1610 GCA_044449445.1 Gemmatimonadales bacterium | reverse complement strand
CTCGACCAGCGGCCCGATGACCGTCGCGAACGCGACCGGCGAGCCGATGCCGAACACCGCGACCGCCACGGCGATCGCCAACTCGAAGTCGTTGCTCGCCGCGGTGAGCGAGACGGTCACGTTCTGCTCGTAGCTCGCGCCCACGGCGCGCAGCCGCGCCGAGAAGAAGGTGATGAAGAACATCGCGGCGAAGTACAGCACCAGCGGAATCGCGATGCGCAACACGTCGAGGGGCAGCCGGACGATCAGGCCGCCCTTGAGTGAGAACATCACCACGATCGTGAACAGCAGAGCCACCAGCGTCAGCGGGCTGATCCGCGGCACGAACACCGACTCGTACCACTCGCGGCCGCGGGCACGGACCAGCGCCAGCCGGGTCAGCAGTCCCGCGACGAGCGGAATGCCGAGGTAGACGGCCACGGTCTTCGCGATCTCGAGCGGCCCGACCGCCACCGTTACGCCGTGCATCCCCACCAGCCGCGGGAGCAGCGCGAGGAACAGCCACGCGTAGAAGCCGTAGAACAGCACCTGGAACAAGGCGTTGAGCGCCACCAGGCCGGCCACCAGGTCGCGGTCGCCGTCGGCCAGGTCGTTCCACACCAGCACCATCGCGATGCAGCGCGCCAGCCCCACCAGGATCAGTCCCTGGGCGTAGGCCGGCAGGTCCGGCAGCAGCAGCACCGCGAGCGCGAACATCACCAGCGGCCCGACGATCCAGTTCTGCACCAGCGACAGCGCGAGCACGCGCAGGTTCCGGAACGCGGTGCCCAGTGATTCGTAGCGAACCTTCGCGAGCGGCGGGTACATCATCAGCACCAGGCCGATCGCGATCGGGATGCTGGTCGTCCCGACCTGGAACCGCGCCAGTGCGCGCTCGATGCCGGGCGCCACCCAGCCGAGCAGGACGCCGCCGGCCATCGCGAGGAAGATCCACAGCGTGAGCCACCGGTCGAGCGCGGAGAGCTTCCGAGCGAGTGGACCCCTGTGCGCGGCCGCCGCGGTCATCTCAGTGCTGCCCTCCGATTGCGCGTACCTTCGCCTCGAGCGCGAGGCGCTCCAGCTTCTCCAACGGCAGGGCCACCATCAGCTCGACGCGGCGCCGGATCAGGGTGAATGCGTCGTGGAACGCCTTCCGCTTCGTTTCGTCCGATCCCTCGACTTCGGCTGGATCCGGCATACCCCAGTGCGCCACGACAGGTTGTCCCGGGAAGACCGGGCACGCCTCCTTGGCCTTGTCGCACACCGTGATGACGAAGTCCCAGTGCTCCTTCTCCAGGCCGTCGAGTCCGCGCGGCGGATGTCCGGCCCACGGGATTCTCGCCTGCTCCAGCATCTCGATCGCGAGCGGATTCACGCGCGCCGCCGGCTTCGAGCCGGCGCTCTCCGCGATCACGCGGCCGTGGCCCATTCGGTTGAACAGCGCCTCGGCCATCTGGCTGCGGGCGCTGTTGCCGGTGCACAGGACCAGCACGCGCAGCGGCTTCACGGCTTCCGGGCCCGGACGAATGCGCCCATGATGCGCCCCTCCAGCTGCGGCGCGATGGCCGCAATGTCGAGGCCCGCGCCTTCGAGAAACGCGCGGGCGTCTTCGACCTTGTAGATGCGCGTCG
>JBIOIA010000265.1:0-1675 GCA_044449445.1 Gemmatimonadales bacterium | reverse complement strand
GTCTACGTCGTGCTCGACGCGCAGTTCATCGCGGCCGTGCAGGTGCTGGTGTACGCCGGCGCGATCATGGTGCTGTTCCTGTTCGTCATCATGCTGCTCAACATCGGCCATCCGGGCCCATCGGACATCAAGGGTCCGGGCGGGAAGGTGGTGGCGGCGGTGGCGGGACTGCTGATGATGGGCGAGCTGGCCGTGCTCTCCCGGGTCGAGCTGCCGCAGGGCGCGGCGCTGCCGGAAGGCACGATCGAGCGCATGGCGGCGGAGCAGGGCGTGATCCACGCCGTCGCGCGGCCGCTGTTCCAGGCCTACCTCATCCCGTTCGAGCTCACCTCCGTCATGCTGCTGGCCGCGGTCGTCGGCGCGGTCGTGCTGGCGAAGCGGAAACTCTGATGCTCCTCGCGCCCGCGCTCATCGTCTCCGCGATGCTGTTCACGATCGGCGCCGTCGGCGTGCTGCTGCGCCGCAACGCGATCGTGATCTTCATGTGCGTCGAGCTGATGCTCAATGCGGTGAACCTCACGTTCGTGGCCCTGAGCCAGCGCTACGGGCTCGACGGCCAGGTATTCGTCTTCTTCGTGATGACCGTCGCCGCGGCCGAGGCGGCCGTCGGGCTGGCGATCATCATCGCGCTCTATCGCCACCGTGACACGGTGAACCTGGACTCCATCTCGCTGCTGCGCGGGTGAACGCGCTCGCCGGCACCATGGCCGACCGCGTCGGCCTGCTGATCCTGCTGCCGTTCCTCGGATTCCTGGTGAACGGGGCGCTCGCCTTCTTCAATCCGAAGGCCAGGTCGACCGTCACGGCGGTCGGCGTGGGATCGGTCGCGATCAGCTTCGCGCTCGCGGCGGGCATGTTCGTGCAGATGCTGGGGCCGGGCGGCGAAGCGTCGTTCGTCAAGACGCTGTGGCCGTGGATCCACATCGGCACGCTCCAGGTGGACGTCGCGCTCCAGCTCGACCACCTCTCGATCGTGATGGCGCTGGTGGTGACCGGCGTGGGCTCGCTGATCCACGTGTTCAGCGTCGGCTACATGGGCGAGGACGAAGGCTACGCGCGCTACTTCGCCTTCCTGAACCTGTTCATCGCGTTCATGCTGATTCTGGTCCTCGGCGCAAACTTCCCGGTGACGTTCGTGGGCTGGGAAGGCGTCGGGCTCTGCTCGTATCTGCTGATCGGTTTCTGGTTCACCGACGAGCAGAAGGCGGCCGCCGGCCTCAAGGCGTTCCTGGTCAACCGCATCGGCGACGCCGGCTTCCTGATCGCGATGTTCATGATCTTCCACTACCTGGGGTCGCTCGACTTCACGGTCGTCGAGCACCTGGCCCCGCAGCGCTTCGGTGGCGGCGAGGCGGCGGTGACCGCCATCGCGCTGCTGCTGTTCCTCGGGTGCACCGGCAAGTCGGCGCAGATCCCGCTCTACATCTGGCTCCCCGACGCGATGGCCGGCCCGACGCCGGTCTCCGCGCTCATCCACGCGGCCACCATGGTGACGGCGGGCGTCTTCCTGGTGGCGCGCACCAACGTGCTGTTCGGCCTCGCGCCGGTGGCGGGCATGGTCGTGGGCCTGGTCGGCGCGGCGACCGCGCTGTTCGCCGCCACGATCGGCCTCAAGCAGTGGGACATCAAGAAGGTGCTGGCGTACTCCACGGTGTCGCAGCTGGGCTACATGTTC
>JBIOIA010000264.1:0-1725 GCA_044449445.1 Gemmatimonadales bacterium | reverse complement strand
TCCTTGGACTCGTCCTCGTCGGTCGTCGTGAGCTCGTCGATCAGCGAGATCAGCTTCTCGGACATCTCGGGCGTCATGCCCGCGATGGCCTTCACCTGCTCGGGCTCGAGGTCGAGGATGTCGCCCAGCTTGCTGTAGCCGGCCGCGGTCAGCACGGCGAGCAGGTCCTGCGTGATGCCCTGGAGCTCGGCCAGCGCGACCTTCGTGACCTGGTCTTCGGCGGCATCGCGCTGCGGCGGCAGCGGCGCGAACAGGCCGCCCTCGCCGCCCCGCTCCAGCCACTCGCGGCTTGAGTACAGGTCGATCTTCCACGCGGTCAGCTCGGAGGCGAGCCGCACGTTCTGCCCGTTGCGGCCGATGGCGAGGCTGAGCTGGTCCTCGTCCACGATCGCCTGGATGGTCTTGTTGTCGGGATCGCTGAACACCCGCGCCACGCGCGCCGGCGCCAGGGCGAGCCGCGCGAAACGCTCGGGATCCGGGCTCCACGGCACGATGTCGATGCGCTCGCCGCCCAGCTCGTTCACCACCGCCTGCACGCGCGAGCCCTTGAGGCCGACGCACGCGCCGACCGGGTCGATCCCGTCGTCGCGCGAGAAGACCGCGATCTTGGTGCGGCTGCCGACTTCGCGCGCCGCGGCGCGGATCTCGACGATCTGCTGCTGAATTTCCGGGACCTCGAGCTTGAACAGCGCCTTCACGAACGCCGGGTCGGCGCGCGAGAGGATCAGCCGCGGGCCCTTGGGCGTTTCCTCGAGCCGCTTCAGCACCGCGCGGATCGTGTCGCCCTGGTGGAAGTGCTCGCGGTGGTTCTGCTCGCGGTAGGGGATGATCGCTTCCGCCTCGCGGAACTTCGCGATCATCACCACCAGCTTGCCGCGCTCGATCTGCTGCACCTCGCCCGAGAGCAGCTCGCCCTCGCGGCCCGCGAACTCCTCGCGGATCTTCGAGCGCTCGCCCTCGCGCACGCGCTGGATGATGCGCTGCTTCGCCGCCTGCACGGCCGAACGGCCGAACTCGCCGAAGTCCACGTCGGTCTCGAGCACGTCGCCGACCGCGAAATCGGGGTCGTCGTAGCGCGCCTCCTCGAGCGAGACCTGGCGCGAGGGGTCCTCGACCTCGGCCACCACTTCCTTGAGCACGGTGATCTTGATCGTGCCCGTCATCTCGTCGATGGCGATCTCGGCCCGCACGTTCGGCCCGTACTTCTTGGCGAGGGCGGCGAGCACGCCGTCCTTGATCAGGTCGCGCAGATCGCCCCGCTCCAGCTGCTTCAGCTGGGCGAGTTCCTTGAATGCGACCAGTACTTCGGCACTGCTTGCCATGTCTTTGGCTCCCGCGCCTACACGGTGACAACGAGGCGCGCTTCCTTGATTTCGGTCAGTTTCAGGATCTTCCGTTCCCCCTTGGGGAACTGCAGCTCGACCGCCGGCTCGGGCCATTCGACCACGTCGGTCGCCGTGACGCGGAACCGACCCCCCAGCTGCGGCACCAGCACGTCCACCGGCTTGCCCATGAAGCGCCGCCACTCGGCGATCTTCCGGAGCGGCCGGTCCATCCCCGGCGAGCTGACCTCGAGGATGTACCTGCCCTCGCCCACGCCCGCCTCGTCCAGCCACGCTTCCAGGGCGCGACTCACAAGGGCGCAGTCGTCCACGCTCACCGTGCGGCCGGCTTCCGCGGCCCAGTCGATGCGGACGGAGAGGTGCGGGCGGCGCGCCGTGCCCC
>JBIOIA010000263.1:0-1761 GCA_044449445.1 Gemmatimonadales bacterium | reverse complement strand
TTCCCGAGCTGATCCGCGAGGTGTTCGATCTCGTCGAACTCGGTCTTGGCGCCGGCCGCTGAGCCGCGGCCCCAGCAGGGGCGCGCTCACCTGTGGCAGGGCCTGATCGGCGTCACCATCTCGGTCGTGTTCCTCGCGTGGGCGTTGCATGGGGTGCCGTTCCGCGCGGTCGTGCTGAACATCCGGAACGCCGATCCCCTGTGGTTCGCCGCCTCCGTCCTCGCCGCAACGCTCACGTTTCCGCTCCGGGCGCTGCGGTGGCGGATATTCCTCTCGTCGAGCACCTCGAATCAGCGGCTCACGCCGTATTGGCGGGCCGTCGCGATCGGCTTCATGGCCAATAACATTCTGCCCGCCCGCGCCGGTGAGCTGGTTCGCGCGTACGCCGGCACGGAGCTGATCGGAGTCCCATTCCCCTCGTCCCTCGCCTCCATCGGCGTCGAGCGCATCTTCGACGGCGTGATCCTGGTGTTCTTCCTCGCGATCGCGGTGGCATCGCCCGCGTTCCCCGCCGATGCGATGGTCGGCCACACCAGCGTCGCGGGTCTCGCCCGCACGATGGCCGTCACGTTCGCCGGCGCGCTCGTCGGACTGATCGTCATGGTCCGCAACAAGGATCGCGCCCTGCCGCTGGCGAACCGCGTGCTCGGACGGCTGCTTCCGGAACGCATCGCGACGCCGGCGATGCGCATCCTCGCGCACCTCGTGCAGGGGCTCGGCGTTCTGCATTCATCGCACGACATGGCCCGCGTCATCATCTGGACGATGGCGTTGTGGGGGACCAACGCGGCGTCGTATGTGTTCGGGTTCTGGGCGTTCGGGATCGAGTTGCCCGCCGGAGCGGCGTTCGTGCTCCAGAGCGTCGCGGCCTTCGGCGTGGCGATTCCGGCTGCGCCCGGGTTCTTCGGCGTGTTCGAGAAGATCTCCCAGGCGGTGCTGGGCATTTACGGGGTCAGCGCGACACTCGCCTTCAGTTTCGCGATCGCAATCCACATGGGGTGGTTCATCCCGATCACCGTGATCGGCCTCGTGGTGCTGGCGCGCAGCGACCTGACGCTGCGCCAGCTGCGGGGCGGCGCCGCGCCGGCGAGGGCGGTCGCGTGAGCGCCACGCGCCTCGCCCTCCCCGCGTGCGCCAAGGTCAACCTGTGGCTGCGCGTGTTCGGCCGTGACGCGAAGGGGTATCACGCGATCGAGACGCTGTACCAGCTGATCAGCGTCGCCGACGAGCTGGTCGTCGAGCGCACCGGCTCGGGCGTCACGCTCGCCGGAGCGCCCGAGGGCCTCGGCCCGACCAGGGACAACCTGGTCGTGAAGGCCGCCGAGCGGTTCCTGCGCGAGGCGCGGGTCAAGGGCGGCGCCGCGATCCTGCTGCACAAGACGATTCCGTGGGCTGCGGGGCTGGGTGGCGGATCGTCCGACGCGGCGACGACGCTGCTGGCGCTGAACCGGCTCTACGGCCGGCCGCTGCCCGATGCCGACCTCATGACGCTGGGCGCCGAGCTCGGGAGCGACGTGCCGTTCTTCATGACGGGCGCCGCGCTCGCGCTGGGCTGGGAACGCGGCGAGCGGCTGCTCGCGCTCCCGCCCCTGCCTTCGAGGCCGCTGCTCGTCGTGCCGCCCGCCGCCCCGGTGAAGACGGGCGACGCCTACGCGTGGATCGACAAGGACCGCGGCATCGAGCACACGGGCGAGTTCGCCGCCGTGGTCCCCGCCGGGGCGCTGAACGACTGGGAGCAGGTCCGGCGCCACTCGCACAACG
>JBIOIA010000262.1:0-1766 GCA_044449445.1 Gemmatimonadales bacterium | reverse complement strand
GTGTTGGTCCCCGGCTGGCGCTGGATCGCCAGCGTGATCGAGCGGGCGCCGTCGAACCAGCTGGCGTTGTGGTTGTCCTGCACGTCGTCGAGCACCCGCGCGACGTCCTGGAGCCGGACCGGAGCGCCGTTCCGGTAGGTCACGATCTCCCGCCGGAACGCCGGCGCGCTCACGATCTGGCCGTCCGCCATCACCGTGTACGCCGTGTGCGGGCCCCACAGGATCCCCGTCGGCAGGTTGGGGTTGCCGGCATCCACCGCCGCCGTCACCTCGTCGATGCCGATGCCGCGGGACACCAGGGCCTGCGGGTCCACCTGGATGCGCACCGCGTACTTCTGCGAGCCGTAGACCTGGACCTGCGCCACGCCGCTCACCGTCGAGATCCGCTGCGCCAGGTACGTCTCCGCGTACTCGTCGAGCGTCGAGAGCGGCAGCGTCGGCGAGTTCATGGACAGGTACAGGATCGGCTGGTCGGCCGGGTTCACCTTCTGGTAGGACGGCGGCAGCATGTTCTGCGGCAGCTGGCGCAGCGTCTTGGAAATCATCGCCTGCACGTCCTGCGCCGCCGCGTCGATGTTGCGCGACAGGTTGAACTGGAGCGTGATCGAGGTCGAACCGTTGGTACTCGTGCTCGTCATCTGGTCGAGCCCGGCGATGGTCGAGAACTGTTTCTCGAGCGGCGTCGCCACGGCGGAGGCCATCGTCTCCGGGTTGCCGCCCGGGAGGCCCGCGTTCACGGAGATGGTCGGGAAGTCCACGTTCGGCAGGTCGCTCACCGGCAGCAGCCGGTAGCCCATGATGCCGAACAGCAGAATCGCCGCCATGACCAGCGTGGTGGCGATCGGCCGCCTGATGAACAGACCGGAAATACTCACGGATCGGCCCGCTTGGCGCGGCCCCGGCCCCTGGCCGGCGCGGAGTCCGTCGGCGGCGCGCCGCGCGCGCCCAGCGAGCTCCTCCCGCTGTCGGCCGCGAGCGCGCCCTTGATCTCGACGGCCGCGTTCTGGGACAGCCGCAGCTGGCCGTCGGTCACCACGGTCATGCCCGGCTCGAGCCCCGAGGCGATGACCGCGAGCGAGTCCGTCGTCCTGGCGACCGTCACCGGCTGCTGCTTGGCGGTGGTCCCTCCTTCGATCGTGAACACGTAGGTGCCCTGCTGGCCGGTCATCACCGCCTGCGCCGGGACCACCGTCGCGTCGCGCTCGACGCCCAGCACCAGCGTCACGTTCACGAATTCACCCGGCCACAGCTGCCCCTCGGCGTTCGTATAGCGCGCCTTGAGCAGCACCGTGGCGGTCGTGGTGTCCACGTGGTTGTCGAAGAACGACAGCACGCCCTCGATCTGCGGCGCGTCGTCCCGCCCGCCCTGCCGCGCGATCACGCGCAGCGTCTCGTTCCCGCGCCGCTGCAGCTCCTCCAGGTAGGTCGCCGGAACCGCGAATCGCACCAGGATCGGTCGGATCTGGTTGATGGTGACGAGACTCTGCGGCGTGGTGGCGATGACCAGATTGCCTTCCTTGACCAGCAGGCTGCCGGTGCGGCCCGAGATCGGGGCGCGCACCGTCGCGTACTCGAGGTTCAGCCGCGCCGACAGCAGCGCCGCCGAGTCGGCGCGCACCGTCGCGGCAAGCGCGTCCTCGGTCGCCTGCTTGGCCTGCGCGTCCTCCGTCGTGCCGAGCCCGCCGGCCGCCAGCGTGCGGGCCCGCTCGGACTCGCGCACGGCGTTGGCGTACTGTGCGACGTCGCGGCCCAGGTTCGCGTCGGCC
>JBIOIA010000261.1:0-1770 GCA_044449445.1 Gemmatimonadales bacterium | reverse complement strand
GTCGCCGTGTACGTCAGCAGCATGAGCACCGATCTGCTCGACAAGACGCTTTCGTTCGGCTTGGTCTTCCTCATCCTGCGCACGCTGCCGAGCCACCTGGCGGCGCGCTTTCCGGCGCTGGTCCGATGATCGGCTTCCGCGATGGCCGCTCGCTGCTGCACCGCGCTCATCCCTACACGCCGCTCGCGATGGCGACCGCGCTGCTGTGCCTCGTGTTCGCGGCGCGATCGCCGACCGCGGTCTTCGTGCTCGCAGGCGCCGCGACCCTTCTCGCGCTCGCCGGCGGATCGCTGCGCTACGTCGCCCGGCCGGCGCTGATGCTCGCGCTGCCGACGTGGGTGCTGCTCCTGGTCCTGCACGGCCTCCTCGGCCCCGCGCCGCACCATTTGGTGGGCCCGTTCTCGGTGAGCACGCCCGGCCTCACGCGTGCGCTGGTGTTCGGCGGGAGGATCACGGCGATCCTGTTCGCGTTCCTGAGCGTGCTCGCGACGGTGTCGCCGGCGCGGCTGGTCGAGGCGATGACGGAGCGCGGCGTGCCCTTCGGCACGATGTACCTCCTGGTCTCGACGCTGACGCTGGTGCCACGGCTGCGTGCGCGGGCGGCGCAGATCCTCGAGGCGCAGCAGTGCCGCGGGCTGCGGCTGCGCGGATCGCCGGTCGCGCGGGTCCGGGCGCTCGGTCCGCTGGTGCTGCCGCTGGTGCTGGGTGCTCTGATGGAAGTGGACGAGCAGGTGCTCGCGCTCGACACGCGTGGTGCCTCGTCCGGCTCGACACGCACGGCTCTCGATCCGCCCGACGACACGACGGCGGAGTGGGTGCTGCGACTGTTATGCGTGATCTGGGTGTTTGCGGCGTGGAGCGCGCGGCTGCTCGAGGCGCTGGAGCCGCTGCGCGCTCGGCTGGTGAGTCTCCTGTGAGCGCGGTCGTGAGGTTCCGGGACGCGACGTTCCGCTATGCCGGCTCGGAAGCGCCGGCGCTCTCGGCGCTGTCGTTCGAGGTTTCGGGCGGTGAGGTGGTGGCGCTGACGGGCGCGCCGGGCAGCGGGACGTCCACGCTGCTGCTGGTCGCAGGCGGCTACGCGCCCCGGCTGGTGGGCGGCACGCTGACGGGCGGCGTCGAGCTGTCGGCGCGCGCGCCGGCGATAGTGTTTGCGACACCGTGGACGCAGCTCACCGGACTGTGTCACACGGTGTTCTCGGAAGTCGCGTTCGGGCCGTGCTCGCACGGGCTGCCCGCGGGACGCATTCGCGAGATCGTGACGCGGCAGCTGGAGCGCCTCGGTGCGAGCCACCTGGCGGAGCGCGATCCCGCGACCTTGTCGGGCGGGGAGCTGCAGCGGGTGATCGTGGCGTCCGCGCTCGCGCTCGAGCCGGACCTGCTGCTGCTCGACGATCCGGCCGCCGAGCTGGATCCCGCGGCCGCCGACGCGTTGTACGACTTGCTGCGCGAGCTGGCGAGCGATGGTGCGGCGATCCTGGTGGCGACGCCGGACACCGAGCGGGCGGCGCGCGCGGCCTCCCGCGCGATCCGGATCGCGGCGGGGCGCGTCGTGGCCGACGGACCGGCGGGGGAGGTGCTCGCATGATGGTGCGCTGGGAGGGCGTGTCGCACGACTACGGCGCGGGCGACGTGCTGCACGACGTCACGCTGGCGGTGCAGCCGGGCGAGTGCGTCGCGCTGCTCGGTCCCAACGGGGCCGGGAAGACGACGCTGACCCGAATGCTGATGGGCCTGGTGCGGCCGCGCACGGGACGCGTGAGTGTCGGCGAC
>JBIOIA010000260.1:0-1781 GCA_044449445.1 Gemmatimonadales bacterium | reverse complement strand
TCGCGACCCGGCGGCGGTCGAGGCCGCCTCGCAGGCGCTTCACGGCAGGGCCGATGTGCGCCTGCTCGACTTCCAGGATGCGGCCGCCGAGCCGGCCATTCGATCGTTCCGTCCCGATGGCATTTTGCTCGATCTCGGTGTGTCGAGCCCGCAGATCGACGATGTCGCGCGCGGCTTCACGTTCCGGCGCGGGGCGCCGCTCGATATGCGGATGAGCGGCTCGGGCATGAGCGCCGAGGGCTGGCTCAACGGCGCGGCCGAATCCGAGCTGGCCGGGGCATTCCGGGATTTCGGCGACGAACGGCGCGCCCGCGCGCTGGCCCGGCAGGTCGTGCAGCGCCGCGCCCACAAGGCGTTCACGACCAGTGACGACCTGGTCGGCGCGATCCGCGCGGCGCTCGGCCCGAGGAGCGGCCCGCCCGATTTCGCGCGACTGTTCCAGGCCGTGCGCATCGCGGTCAACGGCGAGCTGGAGCGGCTGGGGCGCGCGCTCCCCGACCTGCAGGGGCTCCTGGAGGGCGGCGGCGTCATCGCCGTCATCGCCTACCACTCGGGCGAGGACCGGATCGTGAAGAACGCGTTCCGCGACTGGGCGAAGGGCTGCATCTGCCCGCCCGATCAGCCCGTCTGCACGTGCCGGGGCAAGCCCCTGGGCGAGCTGCTGACGCGCCGGCCGATCGAGGCGGGCGAGGACGAAGTGGCGAAGAATCCACGCGCCCGCAGCGCCCGGCTGCGCGCGTTCCGGAAGGCCCGGTGAAGGCGAAACGCCGCCTGTCCAAGGCGCCGCCACCCCCTGCGCCGAGCGCTGGCAAGGGACGGCTCAAAGGCCGGCACTGGGTGGCGCTGTGGCTGCTGTTCTTCCTGCTCGTGGCCCTGACGGTGGTGCGGCGCCAGAGCGCAGCACTGGAGGCCACGCGCGAGCTGCAACAGCTCCGGCGCACGCGCGGCGCCCTGGAAGTCTCCAGGTCGGGGCTGGTCGGGGACATCGACCGGGCAAGAAGCCGCGCCGTCCTGGTCCCTTTGGTCCAGGACAAGCTGGGTCTGCGCTTGCCCCAGGATTCCGAAATCACCATCCTGCAGGACCCCAGACCACGATAAGGTGCTGAAGCCTCCATCTCGACTCACCCTCATTGGCAGCGGATTCGCCCTCTCGGCGCTCGCCGTGGTGGGCCGGGCCGCGCAACTCCAGCTGTTCCAGCGCGCGCGCTGGCAGGACAAGGCGGCGGCCCAGCAGACGACGCGCGTCGCCCTGCCGGCACGCCGCGGCACGCTGTTCGACCGCAACGGCGTGGCCCTGGCGATCAGCCGCGAGACGTACGGCATCGGCCTGGCCCCGGGCGAGCTGGACGACGAGGCGGAGGCGGCGGCGCTGCTCGCGAAGGCCCTGGACCGGCCGCGCGAGGAGATCGCGGCGCGCATGGCGTCGGACCCGGTGTGGATCGAGTGGCCCGGGCCGTTCACGTGGAATGCCGTCGCGGCCGTGCGGAACCTGCATGGCGTGCACCTCATGCGGCGCCTCGAGCGGTTTTATCCGCGCGAAGGGCTCGCCCCGCACCTGATCGGGCGGCTCGACCAGCGCGGGCGCGGCGCGAGCGGGATCGAGCGCTCCTTCGACACGCTGCTCGCGGGCCGCGCCGGGAGCGCCACCATGCTGCGCGACGAGCGGGGGCGGCTCTATCCGGCGCCGTCCCGACCCGCCGCCGAGCCGATCGACGGCGCCGACGTCGTGCTGACGCTCGACGCCGAGCTCCAGGAGATCGCCGAGCGCGCGCTGGCGCGCG
>JBIOIA010000259.1:0-1783 GCA_044449445.1 Gemmatimonadales bacterium | reverse complement strand
GAGCTGCTCCAAGCCGAGCAAGCGCGGACCCGCGGGCGGCGCCATCGCGGAACGAGCGCTCGCGCCAGCGACGGCGGCGCCCGCCGCGGATGGGTGCTCCGCCGAGAGGTGCGGAAACGTCTCGGCGACGATCGCTGAGGACTCGCGCTCGAGCCGCGCGACTTGCGCCCGCAACGAGCTCCTCGCGGCGCGCTCGCGATCCTCGGCGGGAGCGTAGGCACCGCGATCGATGGTTAGCTGCTCGGACTGGCTCACGCCCGACTCCTCCTGATAGCGCCGGAAGGGACGAGTCTACCAGCGCCCGCCGCCAACGACGCCGGTGAGCGAGCCGACGACCACCAAGGCCACAGGCCCGCCGGAAGCGCATCAGCCGATCAGCGCGCGCGAAGCCCAAGCGGAGCCCGTCACGGCTGTTCGAGCGCGGAGCGGCAGCTCCACAGCGCCTCCTCCACGTACAGGTCCGGCACGCCGGCCACCTGGACGGCGAACAGCGCAAGCCGGGCCGTTGCGCTCTGCGGCTCGTGCCCCGCGGCGAGCTCGCCGAACAGGATCGCCAGCGGCGCCGCGGCGTCCGCCACCACCAGGCGGCCAGCCGGCAGCGCCGGCGCGCCGCTTGAGCGACCCAGGCGCTCGCCCTCGCCGCTTGAGCGGATGCCGAGCGGTCCGTCGATCGACTCTGTGTCGAGCGCCCACACGGCCACGCCGGTGTCGATCAGCGCGATCAGCAGCACGTCCTCGAGCAGGCCGCCCGAGAGGAATCCGCCGCGCAGCATCCGCTCAAGCACGGCGGCCTCGATCGGCGTTCGCACGACGTCGGGGTCGAGCCCGATGTGACGGAAGAAGATCCTGTAGGCAGCCGGGATCGGCTCACGCCGCACGCCGACCGCCACGGGGCCGCGATAGCGGTTGGACAGCTCGCGCAGGCGCCGCTTGATGTCGCGTGGCGATTCGCCGGTGAGCGGGTCCGCGCGCGCCACCTGCACCTCGGTGACGAGCAGGCGCAGCCCGGGGAGCTCCTGCTCGACCTCGCGCGCGCACCAGCCGGCGCTCGCCTCGAAGTCTCCGGCGGATCCGGAGATCCCGGGCGATGGCGGCGCCGGCGGGCTCACCCGCTCACCCCCTCCAACCTCGCGCTCGCGACGCGGCGACGAGCTCCGCGACCCGCGCGCGCAGCGTCGCCGGCGCCGGCCGGCTCAAGAGCGCCCGGCTCTGGACGAGTCCGCCCGGATAGGCGAACGTCACCTGCGGGCAACTCGCCACCTTGTACAGCGCGGCCAAGGCGCCGTCGCGGTCAATGCCGACCGGCAGGCTCAGGCCGCGGGTGCGCACCAGCCGGCGCAGCTGAGCGCGCTCCCCCTTGATCGCCACGGCGGCGAACTGCACGCCCGGGAAGGAGGGAGCGAGCGCTTGCAGGTCGCTCACGATCGCGGAGCAGGAGCCCGAATCGACGAACAGCGCGAGCACAACCGGACCGCGTTCGTAGAGCTGGCACACGTTGAGGATCTGCGGACCGCGCTCCTGACACGCGGGCACGCGCCCGCGGGCCCCCTGATCGGCGCTGGTCGCGACGTCGGCGTCGCCGACGAGGTCGCCGAGAGCGAGCGGCACCGCAAACGGCGGCAGGCTGTGACCGAGTTCGATGCCCTTGTCGCCGTTCGGCTTGGTCACGATCGTGTTGACGGTGATCAGCACCAGGATCAGCAGGGCCAGCAGGCCGACGTAGCGCCCGTAGCGCGGGGGCGCCGCCGGCTCAGGCACGCTCATGGCCCGAGCCCGCACCTCG
>JBIOIA010000258.1:0-1824 GCA_044449445.1 Gemmatimonadales bacterium | reverse complement strand
GCAAGGACGCGAACGCCCTCTTCGATCGCCGGCTCGCTGAGGTTCGCATAGCCGATGACCAGCGCTTCGGTCTGCGCCGGCGAGGCGAGGAGGTGCATGCTGAGGGGATAGACCCCGACCGAGCGCTCCGCGCACGCTTCGACCAGGCGCTGGGCGGGAAAGGGACGAGGCAGTCGCACGAGCGCATGCAGCCCGGCCGAGATGCCGCTGACCCGCGCGCGCGGCAGGCTTTCGCCGACTGCGGCGAGGAGCGCGTCGCGGCGGGCGCGGTTGCGCCGGCGCGCCTTGCGCAGCTGGCGATCGTAGGCGGCGGAGTCGATCAGCCGCGCGAGCGCGAGCTGGTCGACCGTGGGCGAGCCGAGATCGTCCAGCAGCTTGGCCTCCACGACCGCGTCGATCAGCGCGGCCGGCAGCACCAGCCAGCCGAGGCGTAGACCCGGGGCGAGAGTCTTGGATGCGGTTCCGAGGTAGACGACGCGGTCGGGCGCCAGACCCTGCAGCGCCCCGGGGGAGGCGCGGTCATAGCGAAACTCGGCGTCGTAGTCGTCCTCGATCACCAGGCCCCCGCCGCGCGCCCACTCGATCAGCGCGGCGCGGCGCCCGGGTGAGAGCACGACGCCGGTCGGGCACTGGTGCGCCGGAGTGACCAGCGCGGCCTGAGCGTCAATCGTGGAGACATCGATGCCCTCCTCGTCGACCGGCACGCCGCGGACCGTCAGGCCCGCATAGGAGAGAACGGCACGGTGCGGCGGCAGGCATGGGTCCTCGACCGCGATCGTCTCCACGCCCAGGCGCAGGAACGCACGGGCCAGCAGCGCGAGTCCCTGGGTGGCGCCGCTGCAGACGACGATCGAGTCCGGCTCGGCGACGACGCCACGGACGCGCCGCAGGTAGGAGGCCAGTGCGCTGCGCAGCTCCATGGCGCCGCGCGGGTCGGGGTAGGCGAACGCGCTCGCCGGTGTCGAGCGCAGCACTTCGCGCAGTGCGCGCGACCACAGCGCGCGCGGAAAGGAGGCCAGATCGGGGGCGCCGGGGAAGAAGTCGAATCGCAGCGCACGCGCGGGCGGCCGGGACCGCGCCTGATCGCCTGCCGCCGCGGCCGAAGCCACGTACGTGCCGGCCCCCCGGCGCGAGATGAGATAGCCCTCGGCGAGCAGCTGGGCATACGCATCCACGACCAGGCGGCGCGAGACCTCGAGATCGTCCGCCAGCGCGCGCGAGGATGGCAGGCGGCTGCCGGCGGCAAGGACGCCGTCGCGGACCAGGTCGCGCAGCCGGTCCTCGTGCTGCGCGCGCCGCCGCCCACCGCGCAGCTGGATCGAGAGCTCCGGGCCATAACTGGTACCCGTTTTTTGTATGAGACTGGTCACTATCTGGGGTCCACCCTTCGGTTAGAGTACCGCTCATGTCGGCTACTCGCGCAGCAGTGGCTCAGACGAGGTCCAAACCGGCAGTCGGCGCGGGCCTGCTCGCGTTCGCCGCCTATCACTTCACGATCGCGGCCCTGATGACCTTCGCGCCGCACACCTTCTTTGCCGACATCGGACCGTTCGGCACCCAGAACGATCACTACCTGCGCGACACCGCGACGTTCAACGCCGCATTCGGCGCCACCCTGCTCATCGCCTACTGGCGCCTGAGCTGGCGCACGCCGGTGCTGTTCTGCGTCGCGCTGCAGTTCGCATTGCACACGATCAACCACCTGGCCGACATCGGCGCCGCGCACCCGCATTGGCTCGGCCCCGCGGACTTCGCGGCGCTCGCGTTGTCGACCGTCGTACTGGTCTGGCTCGCGCGCGAGTCACACCGAGAACAGGAGGCACG
>JBIOIA010000257.1:0-1848 GCA_044449445.1 Gemmatimonadales bacterium | reverse complement strand
GACGGTCCACGTCGTGGACGAGCAGTACGATCACGGACCGGTGCTCGCCCAGTGGCCCGTGCCCGTCCGTCCGGGCGACACGGCCGAAACGCTCGCCGCGCGCGTCCTCGCCGTCGAGCACCGGCTGCTGCCCGCCGTGGTGCTCGCGTGCTGCGCGCGCCTGCAGTCCGGCGCCGAGCCGGCCGCGCTCGCCGTTTCCGCCGACGCGTTCGCGCCGTCCACCACCTTCCCGGACTTCGGACATGCGCTCGTTCAGGCCTGACGTCATCGCGGAGCGCTGGTAATGCCCCGCGCGCTCATCTCGCTCTCCGACAAGCGCGGCGCCGTCGAGTTCGCCTCCGGCCTCGTGCAACTCGGCTGGGAGATCGTCTCGACCGGCGGCACCGCCCAGACGCTCCAGCAGGGCGGCGTGCCGGTCACGACGATCGAGAAGGTCACGGGCTTCGCCGAGATGATGGGTGGCCGCGTCAAGACCCTGCACCCGGCCGTACACGGCGGCATCCTCGCCCGGCGTGACGTGCCGGGCGACATGCAGGCGCTCGCGGGACACGGCTATCAACCCATCGATCTGGTCGCCGTGAACCTGTATCCGTTCCGCGAGACGGTCGCGCGTCCCGAGACCACCGCCGAGGAGGCGATCGAGCAGATCGACATCGGCGGGCCGTCCATGCTGCGCTCGGCGGCCAAGAACCACATGTCGGTCGCCGTGGTCGTGGACCCGGGTGACTATCGCCGCGTGCTCGAGGCGCTCAAGCGTGGCGCGTTGAGCCCGGCCCTGCGCCGCGAGCTCGCGGCCAAGGCGTTCACGCACACGGCGACCTACGACGGCGCGATCGCCGCGTGGATGTCGGGCGGCAGGCCCGGCGAGCTGCCGCCGACGCTGGTGCTCGTGCTCGAGCGGATCCAGGGCCTGCGCTACGGCGAGAACCCGCACCAGGCGGCGGCGTTCTACGCGACCGGGGAGCCGGGCGGCCTCGCGGCGCTCACCCAGCTCGGCGGCAAGGAGCTCAGCTTCAACAACCTGCTCGACGTGGACGCCGCGCTGATGGCCGTCGCGCCGTTCGAGCACGAGGTCGCGTGCGCGATCATCAAGCACACCACGCCGTGCGGCATCGCGCTGGGCACGAACGCCGAGCAGGCGTACCGTCGCGCGCTCGCGTGCGACCCGACGTCGGCGTTCGGCTCCGTCATCGGCTACAACACGATCGTCACGGGCGAGGTCGCCACGGCGATGGCCGACCTGTTCGTGGAGGTGATCGTCGCGCCGCGGTTCCAGAAGGACGCGGTGGAGATTCTGGCGAAGAAGAAGAACCTGCGCCTGGTCGAGGTACCGCGCAGCGACGATGCGCTCGACTACAAGAAGGTGCGCGGCGGATTCCTGGTGCAGGAGCGCGCGCGGTTCATCGCGAGCGAGGATGCCTGGAAGATCGCCACGAAGCGCAAGCCGACCGCCGAAGAGCTCGGCGACCTGCGCTTCGCATGGGCCGCCGTGGGCTCGATCAAGTCCAACGCGATCCTGCTCGTGAAGGGCGGCGCGGCGATCGGGATCGGCGCCGGCCAGATGAGCCGCGTGGACAGCTCGATGCTGGCCGTGCACAAATCGCGCGCGGCCGGGCACGATCCCAGGGGCGCGGCGCTCGCCTCGGACGCATTCTTCCCGTTCCGGGACGGCGTGGACGCAGCCGCCGAGGCCGGCGTCACGGCCATCATCCAGCCCGGCGGCTCGGTGCGCGACGAGGAGGTCATCAAGGCTGCCGATGAGCACGACATCGCCATGATCATGACCGGGGTGCGGCAGTTCCGGCACTAGACATGCGCGCGTTCAACCGCTTTCTCCCTGTCGTCGGG
>JBIOIA010000256.1:0-1873 GCA_044449445.1 Gemmatimonadales bacterium | reverse complement strand
GGGCAGATCGCCTCGCTCGCGCCCTGGGGCGTGCGCCTGACCAAGCGCGGAATGTGGACGGCGCTCGAGCTTCCCTCCGAGCTGGCCGCGATCGAGTACGAGGACCGCCAGCAGATCATGGCCACGTTCGGCAAGGCGGTACCCGAGGCGGTCACCGCGTTCCTGGAGAAGCGACCCGCAGAGCCCTCCGACTAGAGATGGACCGGCGCCGTGATCCCGCTCGACGGCGGCATCACCGGCTGTAACTGGCCGACTTCGACCAGCGCGCAGATCCAACCTGCGAAATCGCCGCCGTGGGCCTGCCTTCGCAGCCGTGACCGTTTGCCCTCCGCAGCGTGCTGGAACGCGTAGGCTGCGAACGACGTGGACTTCCTCGTTGCCAAGGACGACCTTCACCGCTGTCGCTTCCTCGACGCCGCCGCGCCGGATCTCGAGCCCGGCCAGGCCCTGCTCGAGCTCAGCGCGTTCGGGCTGAGCGCCAACAACATCACCTACGCGATGTTCGGGCAGGCGATGTCCTACTGGAGTTTCTTCCCCGCCGATGACGGCTGGGGTCGGATACCCGTTTGGGGTTTCGCGGAGGTCACGAGCTCCCGCGAGGACTCTCTCCAGGCCGGTACCCGCGTGTATGGCTATCTGGCGCCGTCGAGGAGCCTCGTCGTGGCCCCTGCGCGCGTGGACGAGCATGGGTTCGTCGATGCATCGGCGCATCGCGCGGCGCTTCCCTCTGCCTACAACTCCTACGTGCGCGTCGACGGCGACCCGTCGTATGACGCCCGCTACGAGGACCAGCAGATGCTCCTGCGTCCCCTGTTCTTCACGTCGTATCTGATCGACGACTTCCTCCAGGACGGCGTCCTTGAGAGCACCCGCACGGTCGTTCTGTCGAGCGCATCGAGCAAGACCGCGAGTGCGCTCGCGTTCCTGCTCGCGCGCCGGGAGGGCGTTGAGATCATCGGGCTGACCTCACCGCGAAGCGTCGAGTTCACGCGCCGGCTCGGCGTGTATGACGACGTCGTCGCCTATGAGGACATCGGCTCGTTGCCGCAGCGGGCGGCCGTCTACCTCGACATGGCCGGAAACGCAGATGTGCGCAGCGCCGTCCATCAGCGCTACGGCGCGCGGCTGGCCCACTCGGCCGTCGTCGGCGCGACCCACCACGACCGCATGGGCGAGGTCCCCGACGCGCTCCCAGGGCCGAGGCCGGAGCTCTTCTTCGCCCCCGATCGGGTCGCCAAGCGCGCGAAGGACTGGGGGCGCGACGGCCTGGAGCGACGGCTCGCCGACGCCTGGGCTCCTTACGTCGAGTGGACAGGGGGCTGGCTGAAGGTCATCCACGGCCACGGGCCGAAGGACGTGGAGCAGGTCTACCTCGACCTCCTCGACGGGCGCATCGACCCGGCCAGGGCGCACGTGCTCTCGCTCTAGCCATTGGCGCTGGGGCGAGCCTCGCGCACGAGGCGGCGCATTCCCTTCAACCAGCGCTCGGGATCGGACCCCTTCAGCGCCAGAAAGCCGGCGACGTTCTCGTGCGGGAGGATCAGCAATCGCTCGTCGCGAATGCCGGCGACCACGGCGTCCGCTACGTCCTCGGGTTCGATCAGGCCGCCCGCCGTCAGCGCCGCCGCGCCGGCCGGCTCCTGCATCGCCAGGTCGAGCATCGGCGTGCGCACGCCCTGCGGGCATATGCACGAGACCCGCACGCCCGCGTCGCCGTACTCGATCGCCAGCCACTCCGCCAGCGCCACGGCGGCGTGCTTTGTGACGCTGTAGATCAGCGACGACACCTGCGTGAGCAGTCCGGCGGCGGAGGCCGTGTTGATCAGGTAGCCCTCGCCGCGCGCGGTCATTTCCGGGAGCAGCGCGCGCGAGG
>JBIOIA010000255.1:0-1920 GCA_044449445.1 Gemmatimonadales bacterium | reverse complement strand
TGCCCCTGCAGGTCCAGGTTGAACGGCTGATGCATGCGGTCCTGGCGCGAGAGGATGTTCATGTACTGGTTGAAGCCCTCGTCCATGAAGCCGTACCACGTCTCGTTCGTCCCGACCATCATCGGCCACCACTGGTGGCCCGTCTCGTGGTCGGAGGCGCCCACGCTCGACATGATGAAGCTCGGGTACTCCATGCCGCCCTCGGGCCCGTCCACGATCGTGAGCTGCGGGAACGCGTACGGCATCCACAGGTGAGAGTAGAACTCCAGTGCGTGCCGCACCGTCGGCCCCGCGGCGGCGTACGCCTGGGCGTGGCCCGGCAGGTAGAAGATCTGGATGGGGACGTCGCCCTTGCCGGGAATCGTGGCGCGGCTCGCGTCCCACACGTACTGGCTGCTCGTGGCCCACGCGAAGTCGGCCACGCTGTCCGCCGCGAAGTGCCACTGGAGCCGATCGCCCGCGGCGGTTGACTGCCCCGGCCCGCGTTCCGTGGCGGACACGATGTTGCGCGTCGTCGTATCGTCGAGCACGTGCGCGAGCCGATCGCGCGCCGTCTGGGTGAGCACCTCTCCGGCGTTCTGGAGCAGGCCGGTCGCGGCGACCAGCCAGCCGGCGGGCACGTCGAGCGTCACGTCGAAGTGGCCGAAGTTGTTGTAGAACTCCGACGGGCCGAGGTATGGGTCGGTGTCCCACCCGCCCTCGCGCAGGTCGTCGAACACGGCGACGCGCGGATACCACTGGGCGACCTGGTACAGGCTGTCGGCCCAGCGCCCCATGCGCATGCCGCGCACGCTGTCGGCTCGTGCGACGCGGAAACTCCATTCCGCCTCGAGCGTGGCGGTGCCGTGCCCCGCGATCGGCGTCGGCAGCGTGATGCGCGCCGTGGTCAGGTTGATGCCGAACACCGCGAGCCGCACGATGGGCCGCTGGCCCGCGTTGGGTCCGCGGAACGGCACGAACCGCGGCGGGTGCAAGTCCACGTTCTCGCCGTTCACGGCGAGGCGCGTCACGTTCATCCCGTCGGTGATCTCGGTGACCTGCTCGGCGCGCGGAACGTTAGGTGCGAAGATGTTCTGGTCGAGCCGCATCTGGATGCTGCTCATCGCCGAGTCGGAGTTGTTGTGGATCACGACGCGCTCGCGGCCCGTGATCGTCGAGGTCGCCACGTCGAGCCGCGCCTGGATCGTGTACTCGGTCGAGATCTGCCAGTAGTTGCGCCCCGGCCGACCCGTCGAATCGCGCGTGCCCGCCGCGAACGCGCGGCGGATCATGTTGGTGAGCGGGATGTCGCGCCGGATGGCGCGTGTGGGCGGGGCGTTGCGCGCGGCGGACGCCTGCGCCGACAGGCTCGCCGGAGCGGCGAGCGAGAGCGCGAGCGTCAGGGCCGCGAACGGTCGGGCGCGCATGAAAGCTCCCATTCTACAGGATCAGGTTCGGAAGGTTGTGCGACCGCAGAAACTGGCGGAACGCTGCGACGTCGCCGGCGATGAGCTGCTCCAGGCTGGTTCGATTCTCACGCACCTGGCCGCTCAGCAGCTGCTGCACTTCGCGCTGCGGACCGGTGGGCGCGAAGTCCGAGCTCGATACCGATTCCACGAGATACAGGAGCTGCTCGGCCAGCCGCATCGGCCAGCGCAGCTGGTCCTGTCCCCGCCCCGTCACACGCACCTGGAACAGATTCTCCTCAACCGATAGAAGCTTCTGGTCGAGCGAGTCGGCCGCCGAGCGGATGTCGCGGACGCTCGTGTCTCCGGCGGTCGTCGCGCGCAGCGCCTGGAGCTGCCCCCGGAGGATCTCGACGCGGTTGATCATGGCGACCGTGGTGTCGATGTCCGCCGTCATGTCGGCGACGAAGGCGGCCTGCGACCTCAGGTCCTCGTCGCCGGCACCGGTGTTCGGGTCCTTGAGCACGTCGAGCGA
>JBIOIA010000254.1:0-1926 GCA_044449445.1 Gemmatimonadales bacterium | reverse complement strand
GAGCGGCACGGGCGTCCGGTTGCGCTCGCCGTGGATGAGGTCCTCGACCTGGTCAGCGTGAGCGCCGCTTCACTGGACGAGGGCAAAGCGCTGCCCGGCGTCCGCCCCGACCTCGTGCGCGCCGTCGGATCGGCCGGCGGCCACGCCTTCGTGCAGCTCGCCACGGACGCCGTACTGGAGCCCTTGCTGCCGTAGGAGGAACGTGTGGCCCATCGAGTCCTGGTCTGCGACGACGCGATCTTCATGCGGACGATGATCAGCGACATCCTGGCCAGTGCCGGCTACGAAGTGGTCGGCGAGGCCGAGACCGGCGTGCAGGCGATCGAGCGGTACCGGGAGCTGAAGCCCGACCTGGTGACGATGGACATCGTGATGCCGGACATGGGCGGCATCGACGCCGTGCGCGAGATCGTCAAGGGCGACCCGAACGCGAAGATCCTGATGTGCAGCGCGATGGGCCAGCAGGCCCTGGTCGTCGAGGCGATCCAGGCGGGGGCGAAGGACTTCGTGGTCAAGCCGTTCCAGCCCTCGCGCGTCCTCGAAGCGGTTCAGCGCGTTCTCGGATAATCGCATGGATGTCCGGCAGTACGCGGAGCTCTTCCTCAGCGAGAGCCGCGACCACCTCACCGCTTACAACCATCTCGTCCTCGAGTGGGAGAAGGACCTGGGCGCGCGCGAGAGCGTCGGCGGCATCTTCCGCGCCGTCCACACGATCAAGGGGATGGCGGCGACGATGGGCTACGCCGCGGTCGCCGACCTCGCGCACCGCATCGAGAACCTGCTCGACATCCTGCGCAAGGGCGAGAAGGACGCGACCCCCGCGGTGCTCGACCTGCTGCTGCGATCGGGCGACGCGCTGGAGAAGGGCATCGCCGCGTCGGTTGAGGGCCAGGCGGCCGAGCCTCCGGCGGCGGTGCTCGAGGAGCTCGACCGGGCGGCAGGCGGCGCGGCGCAGCGACCCTCGCGTCGCTCGCGCGATTCGGGCGCGATGCCCGCGATCGGTGCGGGGCGCCTGGTCCGCATCGTCCTGCGGACCGAGGCCCTGCTCAAGGGCGCGCGCGCGCTGCTGGTCCTGCGGCGCGCGGCGGCGATCGGGACGCTCAGCGGCGTGACGCCCGCGCCCGCGGCGCTCGAGCAGGACGACTTCGACGGACGGTTCAGTTTCCGGATCGAGGGGCTCGTGACGGCCGCCGAGCTGGAGCAGGCGCTGCGCGAGGCCGGTGACGTCGAGAGCGTGCTGGTGCAGAGCGAGGCGGAGGCCGAGGCCTCGCCGGTCGAGGCCGCGCGCGGGCGCCACATCCGCGTGGACCTGAAGCGGCTCGATACGCTGATGGACGAGATCGGCGAGCTGACGATCGCGCGCGGGCGGCTCCAGGCGATCGTGGGTCGGCTGGAGGACCCCGGTCTCTCGGAGGTCGCACAGCAGCTGGGCCGGCTCGCGCAGTCGCTGCAGGGCGAGATCATCGCGGCGCGGATGACGCCCGTCTGGCAGGTGTTCGATCGCTTTCCGCGCATGGTGCGGGACCTGGCGAGGCAGATCGGCCGACAGGTGGACTTCAGGGTCGAGGGCAAGGAGATCGAGCTCGATCGCGCGATCCTCGACGAGATCGGCGACCCGCTGATGCACCTGCTGCGCAACGCGGTGGACCACGGCATCGAGCCGCCCGAGGAGCGGCTGCGGCGCGGCAAGGCCGCGGCGGGCCGGCTGGTCCTCTCGGCGGTGCGCGAGAAGAGCACGGTGGCGATCCGGGTGAGCGACGACGGGCGCGGCGTGGACCGCGCGCGCGTACTCGAGAAGGCGAAGGAGCAGGGACTCGTGGACGCCGCGCAGTCCGCGCTCTCGGACGAGGAGCTGTTCCGGTTCCTGGCGCGGCCCGGCTTCAGCACCAAGACCACGGTGACCGACGTGTCGGGGCGCGGCGTCGG
>JBIOIA010000253.1:0-1979 GCA_044449445.1 Gemmatimonadales bacterium | reverse complement strand
ATCCTGTTCGCGCAGCTCGACAGCTGGCTTCGAGACGAGCTCCCGCTCGGCACTGAACCAGTCGCCGAAGGCGTCGCCCCAGCCGTCGCGACCGCGAAACAAATCGTAGGCGCGGCGGGCGATGCGTTGATGCAGCTGCTCGAGTTGATCGACGATGGAATCTTTCTGCGTAATTGATTACCGGGTCAATGAGGTGACGCGCGACTGAAGAGGTCCGGCGAGACGATTGGGCGTGGTGCCCGGAGCAATGTCGTGAGGACATCTATGCCATCGAGGTCGCGTTGGCGAGCCGTGCGCAGGAGACTGGCTACTACCTGCTGCGTGGCGGCGCCGTGCGCGGTCCGATTGCCGCCGCCATTCACCTTCCGAGTGATCACTGCCGGACGGATCGCCTGCTCGGCGCGCCAGTTGGTGGCGTCAACCGCAGGCTCGCGAAGGAACCCGAAGAGCGCGCCCCACTCGCGATCGAGGTGCGCGACGAAGCGCTGCACGTCAGGGACGACCGTCGTCCGATCGAGCACCCGAGCGAGCTGCTGTTCGAGGTGCCCGCGCGCCACGGCGACACCGTGCTCAGAGATCGTACCCGCGGCGTAGCGATCGCGCACGGCCAGCGCCCGCTGCAAGAGATCCTGGACATCGCCGGGAATGCGGGCGTGCGGATGATCCTGCTGCAGTTCTCGGGACCGGCGGAGGAGATGCGCCACGCACGTTTGATGCAGGGCCTCCGTAAATTGCCGATAGGGCGCCCACCCATCGCGGACGAGGATGCCGGCAAAATCGGCGCCCAGCACGCTGGCTGCCTCCTCGAACCCGCGACCCGGCAGGATGGCATAGACGGTCGTGTCCGGCGTGGTGAACACCCACAACCAGTGCAACTCCGCGTGGACGCGCCAGCCCGTTTCATCGGCGACCACCATCGCGCTCGTCTTCACCGTCGCACACAAGGCGGTGTAGGTGGGCTGCGCTTTCGCCGCGACCCGATGGACGGCGCGCACCAGGGCGCCACGCGTCACCGTCAGACCGAAGCGATCCGCGAACACCGTCCCGATCTTGCTGAACGACAGCCCGAGTTGCTTGTTGAAACTCGCCGCGACGGCGACGGCGCTCGGCCCGAGTTGCACGGCCGCCGCGCCGATCGCGTCCGAGGTCTGCAGCGGGTGCCGCCCTTGCACGCGCCGCCCGCAGCCGCGACAGCGACCGATATGCACATCGAATCGGCGCACGATGGGCCGCACCGGTGGGAGATCTTCTTGATATTGCGCCGTCACCTGCATGTCATCGACCGCGCCACCGCAATCGGGGCAAGTCGTCGGTACCGGCACGTCCTGCACGGCATCGATCACGGCGGGGACCGGCCGTTCGCCGTGCCGACCATAGGCCGCACCCGCCTTCCGGCCCGGCCGGCGCGCCGGTTGACGGGGAGCCCCCTTCGAGAACGGCGCCGCTTGACGAGAGCCAGCACGCCGAGCCGCCTCCAACTGATCGCGCAACCGCTCGTTCTCTCGGCGCAGTCGATCGCGTTCCCGCTCGGTGCGTTCGAGATCGCGCCGAAGCCGCTCGTTCTCATCCAGAACCTGCTCGAGGCTCGGACGAGCGGGCCGCGGCGCTCGGTCGGCGTGATCGCTCACGCGCCAGTTATGCCAGAATCCGCGCGTCAGTACAAGTCAGACCCGGTAACCAATTACGTCCGATCTTTGTTGCGGCATTGATGTTGCGGCCCGACAATGGATGCGCTTCTGGGCGGTGATGTCGTTCTGCTTTTCGCTCCTCCTGACCCTCTGACCCTCCGAACATCGGCGCGTTCGCACGCCGCACTCCAGCGCGAAATACTGGATCCTACGGCACCAACTGGAAGTGCTGCGACGTACCCTACCACCGCAGTTGCGGCTCGCGAAGACCGAAGGCTCTGCTCGCGCGCGTCTCGGCTGGATGACGAGTGGTGGGCCTGTCGCGAACCTGCTGCTCCCCGCATGGTGGAT
>JBIOIA010000252.1:0-1995 GCA_044449445.1 Gemmatimonadales bacterium | reverse complement strand
GACTGGCTCTACGAGGCGCTGCACCGGTTTGGTTTCGCGAATCAGCCGACGTCGGTCGGTCGCGGCGACGGGCTGCGGCTCCTGGATTGCTACGTCACGGCCGCCGCCCGCTGCGCCCCGCCGAAGAACCGGCCGACGCCGGGCGAGCTGGCCAATTGCAGGCCGTGGCTCGAATCGGAGCTGGCGCTGCTGTCCCGCGTGCGCGTGGTGATCGCGCTGGGGAAGATCGCGCACGACGCGTTCCTCGCTGCCACGCACAATCGCGCGCGTTTCGCCCACGGTGCGCTGACGCATCTCCCGGACGGCACGGTGCTGCTCGCCTCGTATCACCCGAGCCGGCAGAACACCAATACGGGAAGACTGACCCGCTCGATGTGGTACGCCATCTTCCGAGGCGCGCGCGAGTGCTTGCGGCGCTCCGGCCACGCGTCCACCTTACGCCGATCATGAAGCCGAACGCAGTGCCGATCGTGATGGCCCTGGCCGCGTTCGCGGCACCATGTGCCGCACAGACGCAGGCCGACACCAACGACGCCGAGCAGACCGCCGTGCACGCGCTGCTGCGCGCCGGCACCGACGTCGCGGTGGAGGTCGTGGAGTCGCGCCTGGTGGGGCCGGACCTGTGGGCGATCTTCGCCGACCGCAACGCGCCGGGCAGCGACGCGCACGAGCTGAACGCGTGCACCGTGGCCGGCCGCGAGGGACGGCGTCATGCCTCGTGCATCGTGCTGCCGACGCCGCGCGCGAGCACCGGCTTCGCGGCGGAGTCGAGCTCGGTCGAGGAGCTGGCCCACGACCGGCGGGCCTACGTGATGCTGTGGGTCAACTACCAGGGCTCGTTCGTGCGAGCGGGCGTCGGCACGGATTTCCATCGCCTGTTCGTCATCAGCACGGAGGCGATCCCGCGACTCTCACTGGCGATCGACGTCGGTCGCACCGACGACGCCGCGGGCGAGTCGATGACCACCGAGCTCAGCTGGCGGGACGTGGACCTCGACCGCCATCCCGACCTGGTGGTCGTGGAGACCACGTGCCACGAGGGCGGCGGCGGCCAGCAGTGCCAGCCGCCGGTGACGCACACCTACCTGTTCACGAGGGCCACGCGCCGCTGGACGTTGCGCGGGCGTTGAGCCGGGTCCCTGATACGGTGCTCGTGCCCACCGATCCACGCCGCACCCGCATCCTGCTGCTGCTCTCTGCCGCCGAGTTGTTGGGCATGTCCGTGTGGTTCTCGGCGAGCGCGCTGGGGCCGCAGCTCCGCTCCGCGTGGGGGCTCAGCGCCGCGCAGGCGGGCTGGCTCACGACCATCGTGCAGCTCGGCTTCGTGGCGGGCACGGCCGCCGCGGCGATCCTGAACCTCGCCGACCTCGTGCCTTCGCGTGGCTACTTCGCGCTGTCGGCGCTCGCCGCCGCCGCGTGCAACGCCGCGCTGCTCGGCGCGGGCGGGTTCGCGCCGGCCCTCGCGCTGCGCTTCGGCACCGGGTTCTTCCTGGCCGGCGTGTATCCGCCCGCGATGAAGATGATCTCCACCTGGTACAAGGACGGTCGCGGGTTCGCGATCGGCACGATCGTGGGCGCGCTCACGGTGGGGAAGGCGACGCCCTACCTGGTGCACGGCCTGGGCTCGCTGACGATGGCCAGCGTGGTGGTGACGACGTCGCTCGCGGCGGCGGCGGGCGGCGTGCTGGTCCTGGCGTGGTATCACGACGGCCCGCACGCGTTCGCGCGGCGGCCCTTCGCGTGGGACCTGGTGGGCGCGGTGTGGCGCGGCCGCGAGACGCGGCTCGCGATCTTCGGCTACCTCGGCCACATGTGGGAGCTGTACGCGATGTGGACCTGGATCGCCGTATTCCTCGCCGCGGGCGCGGGGCTCTCGCCGCGCAGCGCGGACGTGTTCGGCTTCGCGGCGATCGCGGCCGGTGGCATCGGATGCGTAGCGGGCGGCGTGCTGGCCGACCGGGTGGGCCGCGAGCGCCTGACGATCTGGTCCATGAT
>JBIOIA010000251.1:0-2008 GCA_044449445.1 Gemmatimonadales bacterium | reverse complement strand
GAAGTTCACGCGCGACCTCACCGAGTCGGCGCGGCAGGGCAAGCTCGATCCGGTGATCGGGCGTGACGAGGAAGTGCGGCGCGTCATCCAAGTGCTGTCGCGGCGCACCAAGAATAACCCGGTGCTGATCGGCGAGCCGGGTGTGGGCAAGACGGCCATCGTCGAAGGCCTGGCGCAGCGCATCGTCAACGGCGACGTGCCGGACTCGTTGCGAAATAAGCGGCTGATCGCGCTCGACGTCGGCCAGCTGATCGCGGGCGCCAAGTACCGGGGCGAGTTCGAGGAGCGGCTCAAGGCCGTGCTCAAGGAGATCACGGCGGCCGAGGGAACGTTCATCGTCTTCATTGACGAGCTGCACACGATCGTCGGCGCGGGCGCGGCCGAGGGCGCGATGGACGCGGCCAACATGCTGAAGCCGCTGCTGGCGCGCGGCGAGCTGCACGTGGTGGGCGCGACGACGCTGGACGAGTACCGCAAGCACGTCGAGAAGGACGCCGCGCTCGAGCGGCGCTTCCAGCCGGTATTCGTGGGCGAGCCGTCGGTGACCGACACGATCGCGATCCTGCGCGGCCTCAAGGAGCGCTACGAGGTGCACCACGGCGTCCGGATAACGGATCCGGCGATTGTCGCGGCTGCCACGCTGAGCGATCGCTACATCGGCGACCGGTTCCTGCCCGACAAGGCCATCGACCTGATCGACGAGGCCGCCAGCCGGCTGCGCATCGAGATCGACTCGCTGCCGATGGAGATCGACGAGGTGGAGCGGAGGATCGTCCAGCTCGAGATCGAGAAGGCAGCGCTGGCCAAGGAAAAGGACAAGGCCAGCCGCGAGCGGCTGGCCGCGCTCGAGAAGGAGCTGGCGACCTCGCGCGAGAAGACCAACGCGATGAAGGCCCGCTGGCAGGCCGAGAAGGACGCGATCCAGAAGATCCGGGGCCTCAAGCAGAAGCAGGAATCGCTCAAGGCCGAGGCCGAGCAGGCGACGCGCAAGGGCGACCTCGCGAAGGCCGCCGAGCTGACGTACGGCAGGGCGCCGGCGACCCTGAAGGAGCTGAAGGAAGCCGAGACCGCGCTCGCTCGGATTCAAAAGGACGGCAAGTTCCTGAAGGAAGAGGTGGACGCCGAGGACGTGGCCGAGATCGTGGCCAAGTGGACCGGCATCCCGGTCACGCGGATGATGGAATCCGAGAAGGCGCGGCTCGCGAAGCTCGAAGATCACCTGGCCGAGCGCGTGGTGGGTCAGCGCGAGGCGGTCGTCGCGGTCGCGAACGCGGTGCGCCGTTCGCGCGCCGGGCTCGCCGATCCGCACCGGCCGATGGGCTCGTTCATCTTCCTCGGCCCGACCGGGGTGGGGAAGACCGAGACGGCGCGGGCTCTTGCCGAGTTCCTGTTCGACGACGAGCGCGCGATGGTGCGGCTCGACATGTCGGAGTACATGGAGAAGCACTCGGTCGCGCGGATGATCGGCGCGCCGCCCGGCTACATCGGCTACGACGAGGGCGGGCAGCTCACCGAGGCGGTGCGCCGGCGGCCCTACGCCGTGCTGCTGTTCGACGAGATCGAGAAGGCGCACCCGGACGTGTTCAACGTGCTGCTCCAGATCCTCGACGACGGCCGGCTGACCGACTCGCAGGGCAGGACGGTGGATTTCAAGAACACCGTCATCATCATGACGAGCAACCTCGGCTCGCAGTGGATCCTCGAGCTGGGCACCAGCCGCTGGGAAGAAGTCGAGACTCGGGTGATGGAGGCGTTACGGAGCCACTTCCGGCCCGAGTTCCTGAACCGCGTGGACGACACGATCCTGTTCCGGCCGCTCTCGGAGGAAGATCTCGCGACGATCGTGGACCTTCAGCTTGAGCGCCTCAACGCGCAGCTCGCGGAGAAGAAGATCCGGCTCGAGGTCACACCCGAGGCGAAGCGGCTCATCGCCCAGGAGGGCTACGACCCGGTATACGGCGCTCGGCCCCTGAAGCGGGTGATTCAGCGCGAGCTCATGAATCCGCTG
>JBIOIA010000250.1:0-2011 GCA_044449445.1 Gemmatimonadales bacterium | reverse complement strand
TGATCCGCATCGCCGCCCCGGACGTGGGCAGCCGCGAGCAGGCCTGCGTTGCGGAAGCGGTGGCATCAGGATGGCTCTCCTCGCGCGGCCCGTTCGTCGCGCGCTTCGAGCAGGCATTCGCCTCATTCTGCGGCACGTCGCATGGCGTTGCCTGCGCCAGCGGCACCACGGCGCTCCATCTGGCCCTCGCGGCCCTCAGGATCGGGCCCGGAGACGAGGTCATCGTCCCGGCCCTCACCATGATCGGCTCCGTGAATCCAGTCCGGTACGTCGGCGCCACGCCGGTCGTGGTGGACGTGCTCGAGGACGTGTGGACGATGTCGCCGGCGCGGGTGAAGACCGCGCTCACGCCGCGCACCAGGGCGATCGTCGTCACGCACCTGTACGGACATCCAGCCGACGTGGACGCGATCCGCCAGGCGGCCCCCGGCATCCCGATCGTCGAAGACGCCGCCGAGGCGCACGGCGCCACGCTGCGCGGCCGGCGCGCCGGATCGCTGGGCGACATCGCCGCGTTCTCGTTCTATGCCAACAAGATCCTCACGACGGGCGAGGGCGGCATGGTCGTCACGAGCCGTGCCGACCTGGCCGAGCGATGCCGGTCGTTGCGCGATCACGCGTTCGGCGGCGACGAGTCGCGCTACGAGCACCGCGAGGTGGGCTTCAGCTACCGGATGTCGAACCTCCAGGCCGCCGTGGGGCTGGCGCAGACCGAGCGGGCCCTCGAGCTGGTCGGCAAGTCGCGGCGGGTCGGGGAGCGCTATCGCGCGGGACTTCGCGGCGTGGCCGGACTCGAGGTGCAGGGCGAGTCCGACGGCGCCGTCAGCGCGTACTGGGTGTTCGGCCTCGTCGTCTCGGAGAGCGCGCGGGTCACCCGCGACCAGCTGCGTGCGGCGTTAGGCACGCGCGGGATCGAAACCCGCGACTTCTTTCATCCCATTCACCGCCAGCCGGCCTACGCCCAGCTGTGCGGGGCCGCGCAGTGCCCCGTGGCCGAGCGTCTTGGCGCGCGCGGGCTCTATCTGCCGAGTGGGCCGGGACGGACGGACGCGGAGGTGGACACGGTGATCGAGGCGGTCAAGGAGAGCATTTAGACCTCTTCCTCTTCGACCTCCTCCTCGTTCGCTTCGTGCGCGTCCGCCTGACTCCGCAGCATCGCCAGCCGCACCAGGGCCCCCAGGAAGAACCACCAGATGATCCCGTGCGGTGCGCCGCTCAACGGCGAGCCGATCAGGATGATCACGCCGCCCGAAAGCACGAGTGCTCCCATGCCCAGGGCAACGCCCTCCTCCTCGGTTTCGATCAGCATCCGCGCCGCCCTGAGCGTCAGCGGCATCAGGCCGAACACGATGAACGCCAGGACGATCAGGCCCAGCACACCCATGTCCACCGCCGCGCGGCCGATATCCCCGTCGCTGAACACGAAATACCCCGCCGGCATGCTCGACGCGATCGCGAACGGGACGCCGACGCCCGTGCGCCCCAGCCCCAGGCCGAAGAAGTGCGCGCTCAGGGTCCGCCCCGCCGTGATGATGGGCCCCGACACGTAGATCCACAGGTGTCCTTCCTGCGTGAAGATCGAGCCGAATCGCGCGACCGCGTGCCCCGAGGTCAGCAGGACGCCGAAGTGGAGCGCCACGGCGACCGGGATCGCAAGCGCGATCTGCATCAACGTGAAGCCGCGCAGGAACGCGAGCACCGCGAGGCCGAGGAACAGCTCGACCAGCGCGGCGCGCGTGCCCGAGAGCGTCATCGCCACGAACAGGATCGCCATCAGGGAGGCCAGCAGGTAGCGCTGGAACAGCGGGCGGGACCGCTCCAGGGCGATTCCTCCGATCAGGATCATGCCGAACACCATCATCCCCGCGAACGGCGCGGGAAATGTGAACGTCGAGAACGCACGGAACTGGGTCTCCTCCCCCGGCAGGTAGTAGAGGACCGACGCGCCATGCCGCTCCGCCGAGTACTGCCCACCCGCGAGCGCGGATGCGGGGCCGGCGCGGTACTGGAG
>JBIOIA010000249.1:0-2017 GCA_044449445.1 Gemmatimonadales bacterium | reverse complement strand
GGCAGGAACAGCGGCAAGCAGCGGTTGATCGTCCTGCACGTCGGCAGCTGCGCGCCGCGCAAGAACATCGAGGCCGTCATCGCCACGGTCGCCGAACTCAGGCGGCGCGGCAACACGAATGCGGCGCTGGTCCAGGTGGGCGGCCGCTTCACTCCGCAGCAGTTGCACCAGATCGAGGAGTTGGGGCTCGCGGGCTCCGTGATTCAGGAACAGGTCGCCTCGGACGCCGAACTGATCGCCGCCTACAACGCCGCCAACGTGCTGCTCCTGCCGTCGCACTACGAAGGCTTCGGCCTCCCCGCCCTCGAGGCGCTCGCCGCTGGCCTTCCGGTCGTGACCAGCGGCGTGGGCGGCCTGGCCGAGGCGGCCTCTGATCAGGCGATGGTCGTCAATCCGCCCGAGCCTGCTGGACTCGCGGATGCCATCGAAAGTCTCCCGACGGACAGCGACCTGCGCGTTGCCGAGGCGGAGCGCCGTCGCGCCTGGGCGCGTCAGTTTTCCTGGAACCGGAGCGCTGAAGAGCACGCAAAGGTCTACGACGAGCTGCGGTCCCGCGCGTGAGACTGATCCACTTCGTCCTGCAGGGCCGCGCCGTCGGCGGCCTCGAACAACTGCTCGCCGACGTCCTCGGCGCCGAAATGACGGGCGTCGAGCACGCGGTCGTCGTGCACGCCGGAGAGCGCTGCGAGTTCGCCGGGCGGTGGCCGGTGCGCACCGCGGCGTGGAGCGCCGAGGGTGAGGCCGACGCCGATGACGTGATCCGGGCGATTCGCGAGCTGAACGGCGCCTGTCTGTTTCACTCTCCGCCGCACCAATCTGTGACGACAGCGCTAAGCTCGGCCGGTCTGCCGTTGTCTGTCTTCTGTCACGGCCACGAATGGTGGTGCGCGTCGGGGAGCCGCTACTACGCCCACGTCTCGCGGCCCTGCGCGATTCAGGCATCCACCGGGGCGTGCGCGCTGCGCTATCACGCGCTGGGCTGCGGGAGCCTGCGACTCGGCAACATGGTCCGGGGATTGGGCCGCGCACGCGCGGGTCGTACAGCGCTCGCCGCCGCGAACACCGTCTGCGTGCTGAGCGCGTTCATGGGACGCGAGGCAGAACGCCACGGGACCGGGAGCGGGAGGGTCCGGGTGATCCCCGCCCCGACTTCCCTTGCCGGTGTGGGCGTTCGGCCGCTGCCCAGGGAGCCCCGTGCCCTGTTCGCCTCGCGGCTGACACGCGAAAAAGGAGTTGACACGCTGCTGGACGCCTTCGAGTCCATCCGGTCCGACATCGCGCTCGACATCGCCGGGACCGGGATCGCCGCGAGCCGGACCGCGCAGCGGCTGCAGCGACACCCGGCCAGGAGCCGCATCCGTCTGCTGGGCCACGTGGATCGCGCCGCGCTGCTCGACGCACTGACCCGCGCCTCGGTGGTCGTCGTGCCGTCGGTGTGGCCCGAGCCCTTCGGTATCGTCGGCATCGAGGCCCTGGCGCTCGGCCGGCCTGTCGTGGCGAGCGCGACCGGCGGAATGGGCGAGTGGGCGCGGGAGGAGCTGGGCGTGCTGACCGTCCCGCCGGACGACGCGCCGGCGCTCGCGCAAGCGATCGATCGGGCGATCAACGAGCCGTCCTGGGCTCAGCGCGCCTTCGAGCAGGGGGCGCCGTGGGTCGCCGAGCGTCACGCGGCGAGCCACACCGCGGCCGCGCTCGCAGCCGCGCTAGCGGGCTGAGCCGATCAGCGGCGCGATGCTCGCGCCGTCCCAGCGCAGCACGCCGATGCCGGCCCCATCCTGCTCCGGGTCCGCGATCAGATCCGTCGCCGCCGCGCCATATCGGCGCTTGATCTCGGCCCAGAACCGCCACACGTCTCCGGCAGCGCTCGGCGTGTCACGGCCGAACCGCGTCCGATGGTCGGCGACGATGTCGTGGAACGCCACGATTCCGCCGGCGTGCACCAGCGGCGCGTAGTCGCGAAAGTCCGCGCTCACCGCATTCCAGGTGTGATCCCCGTCCACGAACAGGAAGTCCAGAG
>JBIOIA010000248.1:0-2045 GCA_044449445.1 Gemmatimonadales bacterium | reverse complement strand
GTCGTCGGCGCGGTCGCCGAGGACGGCTCGCGGGTGCTCGGCGTGCGATCCGATGCGACAAGGCCGGAGGAAGGTGCCGATGCCGTCATCGCGCGCATCGGCCGCCTGTGCCGGGAAACCATGGCCGCGGCCGAGCGCGAGGGCGGCGTCGTGGCCGCGCAGATCGCCGGCGTCGGCATCGGCTCGCCCGGCCCGCTGGACCGCGAGCAGGGGATGGTGCTCATCACGCCCAACCTCGGCTGGCGCGACTTCCCGCTGCGCGAGCGCGTGAGCGAGGAGCTCGGCGGGCTCCCCGCGCAGCTCGACAACGACGCCAACTGCGCCGTGTACGGCGAGTGGTGGCTGGGCGCGGGCCGCGGCTCGCGCTACCTCATCGGGCTCACGATCGGTACGGGCATCGGCGGGGGGATCGTGGTGGACGGCAAGCTCTACCACGGCACCAGCGACGCCGCGGGCGAAATCGGCCACACGACCATCAACACCACGGGCCGGCGCTGCAAGTGCGGCAACTACGGGTGCCTCGAGGCGTACGCGTCGGGACCGGCGATCGCCGCGCGCGCGGTCGAAGGCATCGAGGCGGGCGCCGAAACGCGGCTCGCCGACTACGCGGGCGGTGACCTGGCGAAGGTCACGGCGCAGACGGTGTACCAGGCGGCGAACGACGGCGACGGATTCGCGCGCGGAGTGGTGCGCGAGACGGCGCAGTTCCTGGGCGTGGGGGTCGCGAACCTGGTGAACATCTTCAACCCCGACACGGTGGTCGTGCTGGGCGGCGTCACCGCCGCGGGCGACCGGCTGTTCGTGCCGCTGCGCGAAGAGGTCAAGCGGCGCGCCTTCAAGCCGGCCGTCGAGCACTGCCGCATCGTTCCGGGCCTGCTGCCGGGCACGGCCGGCGTAGTCGGCGCGGCGGCCACCTTCAAGCTCCAGGCATGGGGCAAGGTATGAGGCGCGTCGGAGTCCTGGGCACGATGATCTGGGACACGATCACCGGGCGCGACGGCCCGGGCACCGCCGAGGAATGGGGAGGGATCGGCTACTCGCTCGCGGCGCTCGACGCCGCCCTCTCCGGCGAGTGGCGCGTCGTGCCGCTGGTGAAGGTCGGGCGCGACCGTGCGGGCAGCGCCGCCCGGTTCCTCAAGAACGTCGACTGCGTCGTGCCGGGCGGACGGTTCGTGGAGGTGCCGGCCGTGAACCCGCGCGTGACGCTGCGCTACGAGGACCTCGAGCGCCGCTGCGAGGGCCTCTCCGGCGGCGTGCCGCCGTGGACGTGGGAGGAGCTGGGGCCGATGGTCTTGGGGCTCGACGCCGTGTACGCCAACTACATCACCGGATTCGAGACCGACCTCGCCACGATGCAGGCGCTGCGACACGCGTTCAAGGGGCCGATCTACGGCGACCTGCACTCGCTCGCGCTCGGCATCCAGAGCGACGGAACGCGCTACCTGCGCCCGCTCGAGGAGGCGCTGGCGTGGCTCACCTGCTTCGACGTCGTGCAGCTGAACGAGGGCGAGATGGACCAGCTCGGTCCGGAGCCGCTCGCGCTCGCGGCGCGTGCGCTGGAGCTGGGCGCGTCTGCCGTGTGCGTGACGCTCGGCCCGGGGGGCACCGTGTACGTGGCGGCCGGCGACTTCGCCGGGATCGGCTGGGCGGGCGCTGCGCGGCCGCCGCGCGGCGCAGGGGCCGGCCTGGTCAGGACGGCACTCATCGCGCCCGAGGGCGGGAAGCTCGCGGGCGATCCCACGGGATGCGGCGACGTGTTCGGCGGGACGATGGTCGCGCAGCTCCTCTCGGGCGCGCCACTCGAGGCCGCGATCCGCGCCTCCAACCGCGCCGCGCGGCTCAACGTCACCTACCGCGGCGCGACCGGGCTCCAGCAGCACCTCAGGGGCGCACTCCAGACGGCGCTCGCGTGAGCGCGCTGATCGAGGTCCCCGCCCGCTTCGACGAAACGTCGTTCGAGCAGTTCGCCGCCGGCTACGCGGCGAGCGCGAGCGAGCCGAAGGTCATCGTGGACGCTCACGCGTGCGAGTGGATTTCGCCCTACG
>JBIOIA010000247.1:0-2071 GCA_044449445.1 Gemmatimonadales bacterium | reverse complement strand
CGCTCGACGGCATGGCCGCGGTGAAGCTCAACGTGCTGCACTGGCACCTGTCGGAGGACCAGGGCTTCCGCGTCGAGAGCCGGCGCTACCCGAGGCTCCAGCAGCTCGGATCCGACGGCCTGTATTACACGCAGCAGCAGATCCGTGACATCGTCGCCTACGCGCGCGACCGCGGCATCCGGGTCGTGCCCGAGTTCGACATGCCCGGCCACTCGGCCTCGTGGTTCGTCGGCTATCCCCAGTACGCCGCCGCGCCCGGGCCCTACGCGATCGTCCGCGAGTTCGGCGTGTTCGACCCGGTGTTCGATCCGACCCGCGAGGAGGTCTACCGGTTCATCGACGGGTTCGTCGCAGAGATGGCCCCGCTGTTTCCGGATGCGTACTGGCACGTCGGCGGGGATGAGGTCAACGGCCGCCAGTGGGCTGCGAATCCGGCGATCCAGGCGTTCATGCACCGCCGTGGCATTGCGGGCGCCGAAGCCCTCCAGGCCTACTTCAACCAGCGGCTGCTGCACATCCTCCAACTGCACGGCAAGCGCATGGTCGGCTGGGACGAGATCCTCGGTCCCGACCTGCCCACCACCGCGGTCATCCAGTCATGGCGTGGCACCGAGTACGTCGGCCGGGCCGCGAAGCAGGGCTACAGCGGCATTCTCTCGGCGCCGTTCTACCTTGATCACCAGTCGAGCGCCGAGGAACACTACCTGGTGGACCCGTTGCCGGCGGTCAGCGACCTCACGCCGGAACAGCAGTCGCGCGTGCTGGGCGGCGAGGCGTGCATGTGGGCCGAGCACGTCGGGCCCGAAACGGTGGACTCGCGCATCTGGCCGCGGCTCGCGGCCGTGGCGGAACGGCTGTGGTCGCCGCGCGAAGTCGTGGACTTGGGCGACATGTACCGCCGACTGCGGGTGACGAGCGTGCGCCTCGAGGAGCTCGGCCTTCTCCACGAGCTGCACACCGAGCGGATGCTGCGGCGGATCGCCGGGGACGACACCGACGTCCTCGCGACGCTCCTGGAGTTCGTCCAGCCGGTCACGTTCGGGCAGCGATCCGAGATCCAGAAGACCACCCAGCTGACGCCGCTCGACATGGTGGTGGACGCGGCGCGTCCCGACCCGCCGGCGCGCTGGGGCGAGATGCACGCGGCGCTGCGTCTCGTCGCGGCTCCGCCCGACACCAGCGCCTTGCGGGTCGTGGCGGACGAGCTGTCGGCGGCGCGCGACGCGGCCCTGGCTGCGATGGAACGCGGCGTCACGTCGCCCGCGATGGCGCAGGCGATGCCGGCCGCCGCCGCCATGGATTCCGTGGCGGAGCTTGGCCTGGAGGCGGCGCGTTTCCTGGCCTCGGGTCAGCGCGCCGGCGCCGACTGGACGGAAGCGGCGCTCACCTCGGTGCGGCGCTGGGAAGGGCCGCAGGGATTGCTTCGCGTGACGGCAGCGCCGGCGGTGCGCCTCCTCGTCCAGGCGGCGGGCGGAATCAGGGACTCGACCTCGCGCCGCTGACCGGCGCCGACGCAAGCCATACCGTCCCGTCGCTCAGCCGGGCGGCCGCACGCAGGTTCAGGCGGCCGGCGAGCACGGCGCCTGGTACGGTGGCCAGCCACGTCGTGTCGCTGAACACCACGAGCGCAGCCGGGGCGGCCGCGAACCGCGCGGCGAAGCGGCGCAGCGTATCCGGTGCGAGCGTGCCGGGCAGATCGCGCGAAGGACGGTGCAGATAGTAGTAGATGGGCACCGGATGGTTGGTGTAGAGCGCGTAGGCCGCGCCCTCCCGCTTCAGCCACGCCAGCGTTTCCGACGTCCTCCAGGATCGTTCCGCGAAGTCGTAGCCGTTCACGCCGATGTCGTCCACCAGCTCTCTCGCCGACAGCACCGCGCCCGTGAGCCAGCCGGTGATGGCGAGCGCCGCGAGCGCGCGTACGGACATCGGCCAGCGGGCGAAGCCCTTTCGAAGCGCGACCACGAGCGCGAGTGCCGCGCACAGCACGAGGGGCGACAGAATCCTGAGATCGAACGGGATGTCGTGGCCGATGAACGTCTTCGCCACCACGATGAGCATGAGGTAGCATGTG
>JBIOIA010000246.1:0-2084 GCA_044449445.1 Gemmatimonadales bacterium | reverse complement strand
CCGGGCTTCACGGCCGGGACGCCGGCCTTGCCCGCGGAAGCGTCCACCACCCAATGCCGCGCGAAGATCTTCTCGGCGATGGTCATTGGCCGCTTCGGCGTCGCCGTCGCCGGCACCTTCACCTTCCCCTGGATCCGCGCGACGTTGTAGTTGAACAACCCGCCGAATTCGATGATGTCCTTCGTGATCTGCCCCTCGCCCCCGGTGAAAGCGGAGAGCGGGATCGGGCGGCCCTGCTTCACGCTCTCCAGGACCTTGAAGTCCGTCGTCGCGAGGATGCCGAGGTTCTGGCAGTTCTCCCGGTAGATCCGCTCGATGCTCTCGCCCACGACCAGCTTGATGCCGGCGCACATCTCAGCGTACGGCGACTGCTCGCGCGAGCTGCCCTTGCCGCGCCGCTTGCCGGCGACCGAAGCGACGAAACCGCCCTTCTTCACGAGACCGCGCGTGATCGGGAACTTGTCGCCCGCCTTGAAGCCGAGGTACGGGAATTCGCCGAGCGTCTCGTCGAAGTAGTAGCAGATGTAAGCGGGCGTGATTTCGTCGGTCGAGATGTTGTCGCGCAGCGGGATGGCCGGTGTCCAGGCGAGATCTTCGCCGGCTAGCTGACGGGCCACGACGGCGGCATCGTCGGCCAGGTAGAGGATCCTTCCCGTGAGGCGGACCTCGCTCGGGCGGCGCTCGACGCGCCGGTTCAGCAGGCTGCTCGGCATGATGCCGAAAGATGCCAGCGCCCCGAGGCAGCGGCAAGCATTGCGGCCCGGGTGCGCCGCGCGTAAGCTGCGCTCCCCCATGCGAGTACCGCGCGCCGTCCAGTTCGTGCCCTCCGCCCTGCTTGTTCCGGCGGCCCTTTTCGCGCAGGCTCCGCTTCGCCTCACCTTGATCGACACCGCGGTGCTCTCGGCGCCGCGCTTGGGCGAGAGCTCCGGCGTCGCGCCCAGCCGCAGGCCGGGCGTGTACTGGACGCACAACGACTCGGGCGATGGCCCGTTCCTCTACGCCACAGACTCGACCGGGCGCGACCTTGGGGCGATCCGCATCGACGGCGCGACCAACGTGGACTGGGAAGACATCGCGCGCGGGCCGTGCCCCGTGCCGTCGGGGACGTGCCTTTACATCGGCGACATCGGCGACAACTTGGCCCAGCGCAATTACGTGATCGTGTATGTCGTGCCGGAGCCCGACCCGCCAGCCGGACCCTCCGACACGACCCGACACGCCCTTGCGATCGATTCGATCCGCTTGCGCTATCCGGACCACCCGCACGACGCGGAGGGCCTCGCCGTCACCGCGGACGGCCGGCTGCTCGTCGTCACGAAGGACCTCTCCGCCCGCGCGCGGCTGTTCAGCACGCCGCTCGCAGGCCATGGTACCAGCCCGGTGACGCTCGACGTGGTGTGTACGCTCCAGATCGCAATCAACCCGATCCGAGGACGTCTCGTCACCGGCATCGCGATCAGCCCGGACCAGCGCTGGTTGCTCGCGCGGACCTATGTGAGCATCCACGCCTTCGCGCTCGACTCCGCCTGCACGCCCTTGGTGCGCGAGACCGGCGTGGGCATTCCGGTGATCGAGTCCCAGGGCGAAGGGGTCAGCTTCGACGGCCCGGACCGGATCGTGATGACGTCGGAGCGCGGGACGACCGGCCACGCGATCATCTCGCGCTACCGCATCGCAGGGCTCGGGCCGCGATGAAGGCGCGCACGGCCGCGCGCGTCGCCGTGGCCGTGCTCGCTGCGGCGTTGGTCGTCGCGCTCGCAACATCCACGAGGGTCTTGCGCGCGCCGGCCCACCGCGCCGGCTACGTAACCACCGGCCCGCTCACGCTACGCTACGTGCGCGCGGGCAGCGGCCCGACGGTCGTGCTGGTTCACGGATTCGGCGAGTCTCTCATCTCCTGGCGTGCGGTCTTCGACCAGCTCGCCGGACACGCCGACGTCATCGCGCTCGATCTTCCCGGCTTCGGGCTCAGCTCCAAGCCGCCGAGCGGCTATGCCACTGATTCACTCGCCGCGGACCTGCTCGGCGCGCTCACGGCGCTCGGCGTGCACCGCGCGGTGCTGGTCGGGCATTCGATGGGCGGG
>JBIOIA010000245.1:0-2200 GCA_044449445.1 Gemmatimonadales bacterium | reverse complement strand
GGCGCCGCCGCGGCGGCCGGCGAACCCGCCCGGTCCCGGGCGCGGCGTCGCGTTGCCCGCCACCGTGTCGATGCGGGCGAGCAGGCTGGTGGCCGCGGCGCGGACCTCCGCGGCCGCGTCGGACGCCGTGTCCGCCGCGAGCGCGGTGCGCAACGCGGTCGCCTGCTGGTATCCCTCCCATGCCTCGTTCATGCCGCGGTCGATCTTGAGCACGAGGTCGGACTGCGCCGCGATGTCCGCCGCGGACGCGCGCGAGCGGGGATCGTTCACGACCGTGAGGGTGCTGGTGTACGCCTTCCCCTCCACGGTCAGCCGGACCGTGTACGCGCCGGGCCGCGCCACCGGACCTTCCGGCGATGCGGGGGTCAGGCCGGGGTTCGCGTTGATCTCGAAGCTGTGCGAAAACGCCGGCGGCGGATCGTAGCGCAGATCCCAGTTCGCGCGGTTGATGCCGACGGCGGTGGGCAGCGCTCGCGGCGTCGCGATCCAGAAGTTCGGCTCCGGCGGCCTGGCCGCCTCGGCCACGGGCCGGACCGGCACGCTCGAGAGACGGCGCACCACCGACCCCGCGGCATCCAGCACCTCGAGCGTCACCTCGCCCGCGGGCCTCGCGCCGAGCGAGTAGTAGACGATCGCGCCCTCGGGTGGATTGAGCGCGTGCGGGACCTCGGGAGGAAACGGGGTGTCCTGGTTGACGTTCCGGCGCACGCGCACCGCGCCGCCAGGCGCGAACAGGTGCACGCTCTCCGCGGCGATCTCCGGCGTCATCTGCCTGAGCGGCGAGACGTCGTCCAGGATCCAGATCCCGCGTCCGTACGTGCCGACCACCAGATCGTTGCCCACGACCGCGGCGTCGCGGTACGACGTGTTCGGCAGGTTGAGCTGGAGCGACTGCCAGCGCTCGCCGTCGTCGAACGACACGAACATGCCGCTCTCGGTGCCCGCGAACAGCAGCCCGGCCTTCCGTGTGTCCTCGAGAATCATGCGCGCAAAGCTGCCGCTCGCCTCGCCGGTCGGAAGGCCGGTGACGATCTTCGTCCACGTCGCGCCGTAATCGCGCGTCCGGTAGATCAGCGGCGCGTAGTCACCCGCGGTGTGCGCGTCCACCGCCACGTACGCCTCGGCCGCATCGTGGTGCGACGCCGAGATCATGGAGATGTCGGACTGGCTCGAGTCGGGCAGGTCCGGAATCGCGGCGTCCTGCCACGTCCGGCCCTCGTCCCTCGTGACCTTGATGAGGCCGTTGTTGGTCCCGGCCCAGATCACGCCGCGACGCACGGTGGACGCGGCGAGGGCCTCGATCGCGCCGCCGCGCGGAGCGTTAGGCAGAGGTGGGCGGTTGGCCATGCTGTCCGGCGGCGGCGTCACGCCCTTCGGATAGCCGAGGTCGCCGCTCAGCCGCGTCCAGTGCGCGCCGCCGTCCACGGTCGCCATCACGTTCTGGAAGCCGGCGATCAGCTCGCGCGGGTTCCACGGCGCCCAGATGAGCGGCTGCGAGCGCGTCGTCCTCAGCGTGAGCTTGGGATCGAGCGCTGGGCTGACGTTGATGATCTGCTCGCTCGGCCAGGTGACCTTCAGGATCCCCGAGCCCGATCCGTACACGACGCTGGGATCGCGCGGATCGGCCACCACGGTGCCCCACTCCCACGTGCCCACGGGACTCCAGTCCATCGGCGTGATCTCGCCGTAGTTCCCGCGGCTGCGCGTGCGGATCGCCCCGGCGTCCTGCTGGCTCGCATAGATCCAATAGGGGAAGGAGCTGTCCACGGAAATGTGATAGACCTGCTCCGTGGACTGGTTGTACCACAGGCTCCACGTGCGCCCGCCGTCCAGCGTCACGGTCGCGCCCTGATCCATGCCGAGCAGCATCCGCTGGCCGTCGGTCGGGTCGATCCAGAGCTGCTGCGGATCGTCGCCGCCCGGCGCGCCCTTGAACCCGGTGAAGGAGGCCCCGCCGTCGCTCGACACGTAGCTCGAGGTGTTGATCGTGTACACGACCTCGGGATTCCGCGAGCTCACGTAGACCCCGCAGTTGTAGCCTCCCTGGCCGTTCGCGATGCGCCGGTCGTCGGGATCCATCTGCCGCCACGTCGTCCCGCCGTCATCGGAACGGTACAGCCCGAAATTGCCGATCAGGAAAACCCGCTGCGCGTTGCTGTGCATCGCGACCGCAATCGACGTGCGCCCGGCCAGCCGCGGC
>JBIOIA010000244.1:0-2204 GCA_044449445.1 Gemmatimonadales bacterium | reverse complement strand
CTCGGCGCCTCGCGCGCTCGCATCGTCCGGCAGTTGCTCACCGAAAGCGTGATGATCGCGCTCGCCGGCGCCGTGCTCGGTGTGCTGATAGCGGTTTGGGGCCTCGACGCCACCGCGGCCAGCGTGCCGACGGAAGTGCGGGTGTTCATCCCCGGGTTCGGCATGATGCACCTCGATTCCGGTGCGCTTGGCGTCGCGGTGCTCGCGGCCGTCGGGTCCGGTCTCCTGTTCGGACTGGCACCGGCGCTCGCGGCGGCCCGCACCGACGTGCAGCAGTCGCTCAAGGACGGCGCCCGCGGCGAGGTTCCGGGCGGGCGGGTGCGGCGGCTGCGCAGCGCGCTCGTCGTGGCCGAGGTCGCGCTCGCGCTGGTGCTGCTGGTCGGCGCGACGCTGATGATCTCGACGTTCCGCCGGCTCGCGCTGACGGACCCCGGCTTCCGGAGCGCCGGCGTGCTCACGCTTGGCGTCACACTGCCCGCGAGGGACTACCCGCAGGACTCGACCATCACGGCCTTCTACCGCGCGCTCGAGGAGCGCGTCCTCGCGCTGCCCGGCGTCGAGGCCGCGGGCATGACCACCGTGCTGCCGATGTCGTGGAGCGAGGAGCGCACGGCCGTCGAGGTGGAGGGTCGGCCGCCCCGGCGGCCCGAGGACGCCCCCCACGTCGGCATCAGAGACGTGTCGCCGGGCTACCTCGCCGCGCTGGGCGTCGCGCTCCGGAAGGGACGTGGCTTCGCGCCGCAGGACAACGCCGGCGCACCGCGCGTGGCGCTCGTGAGCGAGGCGGCCGCGCGCATGCTGTGGCCCGGAGAGAATCCGCTCGGCAAGCGGTTGAAGGAACGGGGCGGGGACTGGACTCAGGTCGTCGGCGTCGTGAGCGACGTGCGCGGCAACGTGCTGGTCGCGGACGATCCTCGCCAGGTGGCGTACATGCCGTATCTCCAGGTGCCGGTGCGATCCATGATCGTGGTCGCGCGCACAGCCGGCGATCCGGCCGCACTGGCTTCGCAGGTCCAGCGCGAAATCTCGGCGCTCGACTCGCGGCTCGCCGCCGGCGACGTGTCGCCGATGCGGCGCGTCGTCCTGAGCGCGCTCTCGCCGCAGAGTGCGACCGCGGGGATGCTCGCGGCCGCCGCCGTCATCGCGCTGTTCATGGCGGCCGCCGGCACCTACGGCGTTATGGCCTACGCGGTCGCCCAACGCACCCAGGAAATCGGCGTGCGCGTCGCCCTCGGCGCGACGCCTTCCGCGATCCTGCGTCTCGTGATCTCCCAGGGCCTGGCCCTCGCCGGCGTCGGGCTGGCGCTCGGCGTCGTCGGCGCGCTCGCGATGGGGCGCGGCATGCGGGCCATCCTGGCCGGCACCGATGCGTCGGATCCCGTCACCATCGGCGGCGTCGCGCTGCTGCTCGGCACCGTCGCACTGGTCGCCAGCTGGGTGCCCGCGCGCCGTGCCACGCGGGTGGACCCGATGGTTGCCCTGAGAAGCGAGTAGGCGGCCAACCTTCCGCTCGATGCCGCCGTCGTAGCAAGGCAGCCCACGACTTCCCGAGGCCGAACATGTCCCGAAACGCCCGATTCCTGCTTCCGGCGCTGGCCCTCTTGCTGTCCGCCGCCGCCGTCCGCCCGACGCTCCGGTCCTTCGGCCGCGCCAATCCGGAGGCCGATGATGCCGCCAGCGCCACCCGGCTCCTCGCCGCGGTGCGCGGCGTGAGCGAGCCGGTGTGCCAACTGGTGGTCCAGGCGGTGCGCAACCAGCAATTCGGCCGCTCGCCGGTGGTCATGGCCATCCAGGGCGACGAGGTCCCGACGGATCCCGCCGCGCTGTGGGCGCTGAGCTCGATGCAGACACCGGGCGCGGTGGCCGTGCTCTCGGCGGGGCTGCGCGACGCGGATCCCTGCGTGCGGGCCTTGTCCGGCCGGATGCTCGCCAAGACGCACTTCGCCTCCTCGTATGACGCGCTGCTCGCCGCCCTGGGCGACCAGGACAGCACCGTCCGCGCCGGCGCGGCGCGCTCGCTCGGGCGCCAGAGGGACCGTCGCGCCCCCGAGCGGCTGATCGCGACGCTACATGATCCGGCTGCCACCGTGCGCGCCTCCGCCGCGGAGGCGCTCGGCGCGTTTGGCCGGCGCCGGTTCGGGAACTTCGACTTCGATTTCGACATGAATTTCGACGTGAACGTTGACGTCAACGTCGGACCGGTG
>JBIOIA010000243.1:0-2226 GCA_044449445.1 Gemmatimonadales bacterium | reverse complement strand
GGGCGAGCTCTGCTCGCCGATCTCGTTCCCGGCGCTCCACAGCACGATCGAGGGGTGGTTGCGGCCCTGGTGCACGAAGTCGGTGACGTCGCGCTCCGACCACTCGGCGAAGTAGCGGTGATAGCCCTCCGGCACCTTGCCGAAGGTCCATTCGTCGAACGCCTCCGCCATGACCAGGAAGCCCATGCGGTCGCACAGGTCGAGGAACTCGGGCGCCGGCGGGTTGTGCGAGGTGCGGATCGCGTTCACGCCCATCGCCTTGAGCAGGGCGAGCCGCCGCTCCCACACCTGTTCCGGCACCGCCGCGCCGAGCCCGCCCGCGTCGTGGTGCAGGTTCACGCCGTTCAGCTTGACGCGGCGCCCGTTCAGCAGGAAGCCGCGGTCCGCGTCGAACGCGATGGTGCGGATGCCGAAGGGCGTCGTGACGACGTCAGTCACTCGGCTGCCGTCCAACACCTCCGTGCGCAGCATGTAGAGGTACGGCGTCCGTTCCGACCACAGGTGGGGCAGGGTCAAAGACAGGCGTTGCTGGTCCTCACCGGTGTGCCCTTCATCGAGCCCGAACTTCGACTCCGCGCGCGCGACCTCCCGGTCCTCCCCGTCCAGCACGATCGAGCGATACGCGACGATGCGCCCCGCGAGGGTGCCGTTCGTGATGTGCGTCACGATGACGACGTCCGCGCTCGCCGAGTCCGCGCGCGGGGTCGTGACGGTCGTGCCCCAGTGGTCGACGTGCAGTGGATTGGTGAGCGTAAGCCACACGTGGCGGTAGATGCCGCTGCCCGAGTACCAACGCGAGTTGGGCATCGCGGAGTTGTCCACGCGCACGGCGACCACGTTGACGCCGGGGACGACGTGCGCGGTGATGTCGTAGGCGAAGCTGATGTAGCCGTAGGGCCGGTGTCCGAGGTGGACGCCGTTGATCCACACATCGCTGTTCATGTAGACGCCGTCGAATTCCAGCCAGGCGCGCCGGTCGCTCGGGCCCGCGGGCAGCCGGAATGCCTTGCGATACCAGCCGATCCCGCCCGGGTAGAAGCCCATCCGCCCGCCGCCCGGCGCGTCCTGGCGCATCGTCCCTTCGATGCTCCAGTCGTGCGGGAGGTCGAGCCGGCGCCACGCGCGGTCGTCGAAGTCCGGCCGCTCGACGCCGGTTGAGTCGCCTAACGAGAAGCGCCAGCCGGGGTCCATGGACAGGCGCTGCCGCTGGGCGAGGGCCGGTGTCGTCGCGAGCGACAGCGCCAGGGCGCCGAGCAGGACCACGGGCAGACGCGTCGTCATGGCGCCGGCCGGATCCGGATGGCCTGGCCGCCGCCGGGGGCCAGCACGACGCGCAGCCGCGTCGCCGACGTCACGGCGCGGCGCGAAATCGTGACCGGCAGCGGATTGGTCAGCCAGTTTGCCTGCGGGCCGTCGGCATAGATCTCGGCCATATAGCGTCGCCCGGGTGTCAGGAAGGTGAGCGGCAGGTCCAGCGTGCGCGCCTGCTCGTCGGTGATGGCGCCCACGAACCAGGTCTGGCCGCCGCGCTCGCGCCGCGCGACCATCACGTAGTCGCCGATCCGGCCGTCGATCACGCGCGTGGTGTCCCAGTCCACCGCCACGCCCTTGATGAACTGGAACGCGGGCTGGTGCGCGTAGTTCTCGGGAAGATCGGCCGCCATCTGGAGCGGCGAATAGAGCACCACGTACAGCGCCAGCTGCTTGGCCAGCGTGGTCCGCACCCGCGGCTCCCACGGCTGGTGGGCGTGCCCCGAGCTTCGCTCCAGGATGTCGAAGATTCCCGGCGTGAAGTCCATGGGCCCTTCCAGCATGCGCGTGAAGAACAGGATGGTCTCGTGCTCCGGCGGGTTGCCGCCGTCGCCGCTCCACGCGTTGTACTCCTGTCCCCGCGCTCCCTCGCGGCTCATCATGTTCGGGTGCGTACGGCGCTCGCCGGTGTCGTGCATCGGCTCGTGGACGTCCAGCATGATGCCGTAGCGTGCCGCCGTCTCGATCACGTGGCGGTAGTGCTGCACCATGAACTGCGAGTAGTGGGAGTGCCCCTCGGTGGTGCCGTCGGTGACGTACCCGGTCTTGATCGCGTCGAGGCCGAGCGAGCGGTACAGGGTGTAGGCACTGTCCAGCTGGCGCTCGTAGTTCTGGATCCCGCCCGAGGTCTCGTTGTGCACGATGAGCCGCACGCCCTTCTGGTGCGCGTACGCGGCGACGGCCGCGAGGTCGTAG
>JBIOIA010000242.1:0-2289 GCA_044449445.1 Gemmatimonadales bacterium | reverse complement strand
GCGAGGACGTCACCACATGCCCGGCGCCCCGGAGGTGTCGCGAGGTCCTCTTTGAGGCTCTCGGCGATCTGCTCGCTCTCGCTCGCAGCGGGCTTTGAGCGTGTGGCAAGGCTTGAATCGGGGCCCTCGGCCGGCTTCAGCCGGAGCTGCGACGTTCAGTCGCAAACGGAGCCACCGCCTTGAGGCGCTTGGGCGCCGCCGAGCTGCTGCCGCCCGACGGGGTCTATGCCTGCGCGGTGCGGCACGCCGGCGGCTACAACGGCGCGATGGCCAACCTCGGCGGCCGGCCGACCTTCGGCGAGGCCGTGCGGTCGCTGGAAGCCCATCTGTTCGGCCATTCCGGCGACCTCTACGGCGAACGGGTCACCGTCGAGTTCGTGCGGCGGATCAGGGACGTGGTCCGGTTCGAGACCGTGGAAGCGCTCAAGGCCCAGCTGGCGCGGGACCAGGAAGCCGCGCTTGCCGCGTTGAGGATGTGGGGGAGACCGGTTACTTTGTAAGGCTCGTCAACTTCAACGAAATCAACATGTTCGATAGCCTTATAACTCGCTTCGTGACGATCGGCATCCTGATCGTCGTCTCCATCGCCTCGCTGTGGCCCCGCGAGGTGACGGCGCGCAAGCAGCTGCCCGACGGTACGACCATCGACACGGTCTGGCGCGAGCAGCAGCCCAAGCTCGGCCTCGACCTCCAGGGCGGGATCCATCTCGCGCTCGAGCTCGACGAGAGCGGCGGGCCGGTCCCCAACAAGTCGGACGCGATCGACCGGGCGCTCAAGGTCATCCGGACGCGCATCGACGAGTTCGGCGTCGCCGAGCCGCTGATCCAGCGCGAGGGCAGCAGCCGCATCGTGGTCGAGCTGGCCGGCCTCGACGATCCGCAGCGCGCCAAGGACATCGTCAAGAAGTCCGCGTTCCTCGAGTTCCAGATGACCGATGAGGACGGCCTGTTCCGCGCCGCGCTGCCCGCGATCGACCGGGCGCTGCTCGCGGCGGGCGTGACCGAGGCGTCGGTGGGCCGGCAGATCGCCGAGAGCACCGGCGCGGCGACGCGCGCGGCGCAGCAGCAGGCGGCCCCGGCTACGGCGGTGCAGGACCTCCTGAGCGGCGGCCGCCCGGCGGACACGACGAAGGCCGCCGCGAAAGTCCCCGCGCGCCCCGATACCACGGGCAACCAGCTCACCGGCCCGCTCAGCACGCTGCTCTATTCCGGTGGCAGCATGCCGGGCTCCTTCATGGTCGCCGAGGAGAAGGTCCGCATCGTCACCGCGTTGCTGAACCATCCGGCGGCGCAGCGCGCGATGCCGCGCGGCATCATCTGGCGCCTCGGCGCCGAGCGGATCTCGCGCGGCGCGCGCAACTTCTATCCGCTCTACGCGCTCCAGGAGCGCGACATCATGACGGGCGAGGGCCTGGTGGACGCGCAGGCGCGTCTCGACCCGGTCTACAACCAGGCGGTGGTCGAGTTCCAGCTGTCGCGCCGCGCGGGCCGCGTGTTCGAGAACTGGACGGGCCAGCACGTGGGCAAGTACATGGCGATCGTGCTGGACAAGAGGGTCCAGAGCCAGCCTCCGGTGATCAAGGGCCAGATCGGCCAGCGCGGCCAGATCGAGCTGGGCAGCGCGTCGCTCCAGGAAGCGCAGGACCTCGCGCTGGTGCTCAAGGCCGGCGCGCTGCCGGCGCCGCTCCAGATCGTCGAGGAGCGCACGGTCGGGCCGAGCCTCGGCGCCGACTCGATCCACAAGTCGCTGGTGGCGGGCGTGGTCGGCGTGGCGATGGTCGTGATCATCATGATCGGCTACTACCGGCTCGCCGGCATTCTCTCGATCATGGCGCTGGGTCTCTACGTCCTGTTCACCGCGGGCGGGCTCGCCGCGCTGGGCGCGACGCTCACGCTGCCGGGGATGGCGGGCTTCGTGCTCTCGATCGGCATCGCGGTGGACGCCAACGTGCTCATCTTCGAGCGCATCCGCGAGGAGCTGGTGCACGGCAAGTCGGTGCGCCTCGCGATCGACGCCGGGTTCAGGATGGCGATGAACGCCATCGTGGACTCGAACGTGTCCACGATGCTCACGGCGGCGTTCCTGTTCCAGTTCGGCACCGGCCCGGTCAAGGGCTTCGCGGTGACCCTGATCCTCGGCATTCTCGCCTCGATGGTCACGGCCATCTTCGTCACGCGCACCTTCTTCATGGTGTACCTCGCGCGTAAACAGCAGCTCCAGACGCTGAGCATCTAGATGATCCGACTGTTCGCCAACGCCAACTACGATTTCATCGGCTTCCGCAGGAT
>JBIOIA010000241.1:0-2295 GCA_044449445.1 Gemmatimonadales bacterium | reverse complement strand
GGTGTTCGGCAACCTTGGCGACGATTCGGGCACGGGTGTCGCGTTCACGCGGAACCCGTCCACGGGAGAGCGCCGGTTTTACGGCGAGTTCCTGGTCAACGCGCAGGGAGAGGACGTGGTGGCTGGGACGCGCACGCCGCTCCCGATCGCCGAGATGCAGGCCCGGCTGCCGCAGGCGTTCCAGGCGTTGATTCGCGTGCAGGACCTGCTCGAGAACCACCTGCGCGACATGCAGGACCTCGAGTTCACGGTCGAGCGCGGCAAGCTCTATCTGCTGCAGACCCGGACCGGCAAGCGGGCGGGCGCGGCGGCGGTCCGCATCGCGGTGGACATGGTGGACGAGGGTCTCATCAGCGAAGAGGAGGCGCTCCAGCGCGTCAGCCCCGACGCGGTGGAGCAGATGCTCCACCCGACCGTGGACCCGGATGCCGACTGCAAGGTGCTCGCCACCGGACTGCCGGCCTCCCCGGGCGCCGCGGCGGGACAGGTCGTCTTCGACGCGCAGGAAGCATTCTCCTGGGCGGCCGAGGGCAAGGCGGTGATCCTGGTGCGCGCCGAGACCAGCCCCGAGGACATCCGCGGCATGGCGGCGGCCAAGGGCATCCTCACCGCGCGCGGCGGCATGACGTCGCACGCGGCGGTCGTCGCCCGCGGCATGGGCAAGTGCTGCGTCGCGGGCGCCGCCGGCGTGGAGATAGATCCGGCCGCCGGCACGATGCACACGAACGGCACGTCGCTCGCGCGCGGCGACTGGATCACGCTGGACGGCACCACCGGCCGCGTGCTGGCCGGACGGGTGGCGCTGGTGACGCCGCGGATGGACGAGCGGTTCGAGAAGTTCATGCGCTGGGCCGACCGCTACCGCCGGCTGCGCGTGCGGGCCAACGCCGACACGCCCGCCGACGCCGCGCGGGCGCGGAGCTTCGGCGCCGAGGGCATCGGCCTGTGCCGCACCGAGCACATGTTCTTCGAAGCCGACCGGATCGAGTGGATCCGCAAGATGATCCTCGCGAAGGACGGCGCGGGCCGGCGCCGCGCGCTCTCGAAGCTGCTGCCGATGCAGCGCTCGGACTTCGAGGGCATCCTCGAGGCGATGGACGGACTGCCGGTCACCATCCGCCTGCTCGACCCGCCGCTGCACGAGTTCCTGCCCCACGAGCCCGAGGCGATCGCCGCGCTGGCCAGGGACATGGGCGTGACGGCCGAGCGTCTCACGACGATGGTCGAGTCACTGCGCGAGGCAAACCCGATGCTGGGGCACCGCGGCTGCCGGCTCGGCATCAGCCACCCGGAGATCACCGAGATGCAGGCGCGCGCGATCTTCGAGGCCGCGCTCGCCCTCGCGAAGAAGGGCAAGAAGCCGGTTCCCGAGGTCATGATTCCGCTGGTCGCGGACGTGACCGAGTTCAAGAACCAGGCGAAGATCATCCGGCGCGTGGCATCGGAGGTGTTCGCGAAGGCGGGCGTCCAGGTGAGCTACACGGTCGGGACGATGATCGAGCTGCCGCGCGCGGCGCTCACGGCCGACGCGATCGCGGCGGAAGCCGAGTTCTTCTCGTACGGCACCAACGACCTCACGCAGACGACCTTCGGCCTCTCACGCGACGACGCCGGGCGGTTCCTGCCCTACTACGTCGAGCACGGCCTGCTGCCGAGCGACCCGTTCCAGGTTCTCGACCAGGTCGGCGTCGGCAAGCTCATCCGCATCGGTATCGAGCTGGGCCGCGGCGTGCGCAAGGACCTCAAGGTGGGCATCTGCGGCGAGCATGGTGGCGAGCCGTCCAGCGTGGGCTTCTGCCACGACGTCGGCATGTCCTACGTATCGTGTTCGCCGTTCCGAGTTCCGATCGCGCGGCTCGCGGCCGCGCAGGCCGCGCTGCGGGAGCGCGGCCTGGAGGATCGCACCGCCTCGACGGTCTAGCCGCCCATCATCCTCATGCTGAGCGCGCCGATGGTGGCGGCGACGAGCACCGCGAGCACATAGATGATGAGGGCGGCCGACCAGCCCTGGCTCTTGCCGAGCTTCCCCATCACCATCAGGCCGACGGCCGTGATCGCGAGCTTCCAGATCGGCAGCGGCCCGATCCCGGCGAGCGCCAGACGCGCGAACGTGCCGATCTGCATATCGGTCGGCAGGAGCAGATCGGCGCCCAGCGACACGAACAAGTCCTGCGGGCCGTTGATCGCGCCCACGCCGCGGCTGTTGAGCACGAACCACGTCACGACCAGCTGCAGCAGCGTCACGGGCCACGTGAAGATGGAGACCGTCGCCATCTTCTTGAACGTGGTCTGGCC
>JBIOIA010000240.1:0-2298 GCA_044449445.1 Gemmatimonadales bacterium | reverse complement strand
GGCCCCCCCCCCTCTCGCTTTCGGCAGGGCGAATCCAGGGAGAGGTGACCCGGGTGGGCATCGAACCCACGACCTGCGGATTAAAAGTCCGCTGCTCTACCAGCTGAGCTACCGGGTCGGGTCAATCAGGACAAGAACTTAGCGAACCGGCCGGAGGCGTGGGAGTACTGGCGTCTTCGGTGTGACTACTCGAGTTGGCTCCACACGGACGCAACGGCAGCGAGACCCAGCACGCTGATGACCAGCGTTTCCGCGGAAACCGGCGCCCCTCCCACGGCGCCGACCAGGGGCAGCCCGAATGCCAGCAACGCGCTGTAGGCGCCACGGCGGAGCTGGTGACTGAGATCTCGGGCGGCCAGGCATAGTGTGAGCCCCACCCCTCCGGCGACAACAACTCTTACCGGGTGCTCAGCAATTGCCGCCCGAAGTGTGGCGCTACCAAAGAGCGCGCCGATGAGGGCGCCCGTAAGCGCGACCAGCACAAAGCCGCCGTTGATGCCGAGCCAGATGGACACCACTCGGAGTAGCGAAGAGGGCTGACTGCTGATTGGCGCGAATTGGAGCTCGTGAGCCAGTAACGCCTCCGCGAACGCGTTGTCTCGCCGGCTAACGCGACGGGTTCAAGATGCGGGCCGGCGCAATGGCCGCGCTGGCCAGTGGTTTTACTCACGATAAGGGCCGAGTTGGACGCGCGCCAGCGCCTGACAGATCCGCACAAGTCCGCACGCGCCGAAGCGCCGGTTTGGTGGTACATTGGCTGCCGCAATCTCCCGCGCCATCCGGGCGGACGTCTTCCCACACTCGCGTTTGCACGATCACACGGGGTTCTCCAGAACCTCGACCACGACCCTGGAGATTTCGTGCTGGTCTCGAGCCTGCTCGTCGCCGCCACCATCGCGGCGCTCGCACCACGTTCGCCATCCGCCGCCGGGCCGGCCGCCCGCGACACGATTCCCCACCCCGCGCGCACCACCGTCGCGCTGGACTCCGGCTACCGCGAGGTCGTCATCACCGTGGGGCCGTTCCACGTCCCGCGCGCCATGGCGATGAGCGACGAAGCAATGATGATGATGATGTCCCAGCAGGACACCGTCGTCGGCACGTTCGAGTTCCCGGTGTCCGCGTGGTTCCACGGCGCGAAGCTCGAGGTCGTGGACGGCCGCGGCGCGCAGCTGCCGCGCCGGCTGCTGCACCACATGAACGTCATGAACTTCGCCCGCCGTCAGCTCGTCTATCCGATCGTCGAGCGCAGCTTCGCGTTCGGCCAGGAGACCGAGGACATGTCGGTGCCCGCGTCCATCGGCATGCCCCTCCTGCGCGGCCAGCGCCTCGGCGTCGTCGTCATGTGGGACAACGAGACCGGCCGCGACATCGACGACGCGTTCGTGCGGCTGACCTTCAAGCTCAACCCGAGAAACCAGTACCCGCCGCCGCTCACCGTCCTGCCGTTCTTCGTGGACGTGCACATGGTCGCGGGCGGCTTCGACACGCTCTCCATCCCGCCGGGCGGGCGCACCATCAGCTGCGAATTCACGCTGCCCCTGAGCGGACACCTGCTCGCCGCCAGCGGGCACCTCCACGAGCACGGACGCACCGTGCGCCTCGAGGAGGCGGCGAGTGGCAGGGAGGTCGTCACGGTCGAGGCGCGGACCGACAGCACCGGCAGGGTGATCGGCATGTCGCGCGCGCTGCTGGCGCTGTGGACCGACGGCAAGCGCCTGGAGGCCGGCCGCCGCTACCGGCTGGTCGTCGTCTACGACAACCCGACCGGCGCCACGCTCACCGGGATGATGGGGATGATGGCCGGCATCTTCGCGCCCGACAATCCGCGCGCGTGGCCAAGGGTCGACGTCACCGACCGCGATTACCTCGCGGACCTCGCGAACCTCCCAAGCTCCGAGCGGCGCACTGCGGCGCAGGAAGCGCCGAGCCCGAGGCCGTAAGCTCGGCCATGTTGTGGGTCGCGCCCGCCGCGTTGAATCCGGCGAGGCCCTGCTCCCGGATCGCGTTCCAGCTCGTCACCGCCGTCCTCAAGTCCTCGCAGGCGCCCGCGAACGCGGCCAGCGTCGCCTCGGTGGGCGCCTGGTCCGCCAGGTCCTGCCCGTTCAGCTGCCGGCCGAGGTTGCCGTTGATAAGGACGAAGTTGGGCGGCGCGGCGGCGCCGCCGCGGCGGCCGGCGAACCCGCCCGGTCCCGGGCGCGGCGTCGCGTTGCCCGCCACCGTGTCGATGCGGGCGAGCAGGCTGGTGGCCGCGGCGCGGACCTCCGCGGCCGCGTCGGACGCCGTGTCCGCCGCGAG
>JBIOIA010000239.1:0-2334 GCA_044449445.1 Gemmatimonadales bacterium | reverse complement strand
CCCTGGTCGGCGAGCTGGTGAAGGAGGGCACCGCGACGAACGACGCGCGTCATCTCGTCGCAACCTATGGCACCGAGGCGAGCGCCGTCGCGAACCTGATTTCGAAGGACCGCGCGCTCGGCGCGCCGCTCGTAGCCGGCGCCCCGTGGCTCAAGGCCGAGGTCGTCCACCAGGCGCGGCGCGAAATGGCGATGACGGTGGCCGACGTCATGATGCGGCGCACGCACATCTTCCACATGCGCCCCGACCAGGGACTGCCCGCCGCGCCGGCGGTGGCGCAGCTGCTCGCGAAGGAGCTCGGCTGGAGCGAGGCGACCATCGCCTCGTCGCAGCGCTTCTATGCCGAGGAGGTTGAGCGGATGCGAAGCGCCTTCAGGCGGCCGGAGCCGACCTGACGCGCTGCATGTCGCGCTTGACCGTGAACATCGCGAACAGCAGCACGACGCCGCCGAGCAGCCCGATCAGGGGAAGCGAGAGCAGCGCGGGCCGGATGCCGAAACGGTCCGACAGCGCTCCGACGACGGGCAGCGCGATCGCGTCGCCGGCCAGGTGGATGAAGAAGACGTAAGCGCCCATCACCGTCGCCGCGATGCCGCGCGGCACGACGTCGAACAGCGCCGCCGCGACCGGCCCGTTGTACCACGTGTAGAAGAAGACGACCACGAAGAACAGTGCTCCGAAGAGCAGCTTCGAGTCCACCAGCAGCATCCACGCGCACAGCGGCGCACCAATCAGGAATCCGAGTGAGGCCGCCAGCACGCGGCCGCCGGGCAGGCGCTCCATCAGCTTGTCACCCAGCCGTCCGCCGAGCCACGAGCCCAGCACGCCGGCCAGCAGGCCGATCGGGCCGATCTGCTGACCGGCCTCGATCAGCGTGAGGTGCAGCTCGCGCTTGAGGTAGACCGTGGACCACGCGACCAGCGAGTTCATGGCCGCGGACGTGAGCGCGCCGCCGACGAACAGCCAGATCAGCGTCGGCGTACGAAGCACGAGACCCGCGGCGTCGAGCATTTCGTCCACGAGGTCCGCGGGCGCGCTGATCGGAAACAGGTGCCTGTGGCGCAGCACCATCCTCGCCCACAGGAACACCGACCACACGAGGCCGAGGCCCGCGATCACGCCGAACGTCGCGATGTCGAGATTCGGCGGCAGCCCCTCGAACAGGCCGAGGAATCCGAACACCGACATCGCGAGCACCAGGCTCACGAGCAGCGGCATCGCGGCGCGCACCACGGCGCGGCGCGAAAACGTGAACTTGGGCCGTGGGTGGCGGACGATGGGACCGCGCTCGCTCGCCGGATCGTGCAGCCTTCCCATCAGCAGCGCGAAGATCAGTCCGGGCAGGCCGACCACAACCAGCGTGAGCCTCCAGCCGATCAAGGTTCCGAGCACGCCGCCCAGGTACACGGCGAGTACGCCGCCCAGCGCGAGACCGACCCAGAATATTCCCATCGCCTGCGCCCGTCCTTTGGACGGGAAGTAGTCCGCGAGCAACGCCTGCGCGGCGGGCAGGAACGAGGACTGGCCGACTCCGACGAATGAGCGCGTCACGAACAACGGGACGTAGGAGCCCGCAACCGCTCCCATGGCCGTGAAGGTGGACCACAGCGCGAGGCTGCGCGCCAGGACGGTGCGGCGCGACAGGATGTCCGACAGAACGCCCGAGAACAGTGCGCCAAGCGCGAACACGATGGCAAAGGCCGAGCCCAGCCAGCCCAGCTGCGCGTCCGTGACGTGGAGGTCGTGTTTGAGCGGCTCGAACAGCGCGAAGATGATATTGCGATCGAGATAGCTGAGCAGATTCCCGATCGCCAGCAACGCGAGCGCGTACCGTGCGTAGCGCCGGCTCGGCGGTGGGATGACGGGCCCCGAAACCCGGGGGCTAGAAGTTGCCGTAGCTTCCGTGCGCGCCGCCCTCGGCCGCCGTCGCCACCAGCTGCTCCCGGGCCGTCGTCAGCGCCTGTACGGCGACCACCGGATCATCGGTGATCGAGAACAGCTCGAGGTCTCTCGGGTCGATCTTTCGCTCCGCGGCCATGGTGTCCCTCATCCAGCCGAGCAGCCCCTGCCAGTAGCGCGAGCCAAACAGGACGACCGGGAAGTGCTTGATCTTGCCGGTCTGGATGAGCGTGAGTGCCTCGAACAGCTCGTCCATCGTGCCGAAGCCGCCGGGGAAAACCACGAACCCTACCGAGTATTTCACGAACATCATCTTGCGCACGAAGAAGTAGCGGAAGTGAATCGAGGTCTCGACGTACTCGTTGGTCCCTTGCTCGAAGGGCAGCTCGATGTTGAGCCCGATCGAGCGCCCGTCGCCCAGCCCCGCCCCCTTGT
>JBIOIA010000238.1:0-2415 GCA_044449445.1 Gemmatimonadales bacterium | reverse complement strand
CTGGGGCTCGCGTTCACCGTGGTGTGGATCGTCGGCATCACCAACGCCTTCAACCTGCTGGACGGGATCGACGGCGCCGCCGCGGGCGCCGCGGTGTTCGCGCTGCTCGCGATGTTCGCCGTCGCGGTCTCGCTCGACAAGACGCTGGTGGCGTTCATCACCGTGGCGCTTGCCGGCGCCACCCTCGGATTCCTGCCGAAGAATTTCCCGCCGGCAAGGGTGTACCTGGGCGACGCGGGGAGCCTGCTGCTGGGCTTCATGCTCGCGACGCTGGCGATCGAGGGGGCATCGAAAGGGCCGGCGCTGGTGTCGATCGCGATCCCGATCGTCGCGTTCGCGGTGCCGGTGCTGGACACGCTGATCGCGATCGTGCGTCGCGCCGCCCGCGGCGCTCCAGTGTTCCAGGGCGACCGCGGGCACCTCCATCACCGGCTGATCGACGTCGGGCTCACGCCGGCGCAGGCCGCGGCGACGCTGTACGTGGTGTGCGGCGCCTTCGCGCTGGCGAGCATGCTGCTCCTGAATCCGAACGTCCGCGGCATGGCGGTGGCGCTGACGATGGTCGGCCTGGTGGTGTGGCTGGCCGTGCGGCACCTGCGCCTGCACGAGTTCTTCGAGCTGGCCCGGATCGCGCAGCGCGGTTTGACCCAGACCCGCGCGATTCGCTTCAACGTGGATGTGCGGCGCGCGGCCGACGGCTTGGAATCGGCGCGGAGCTGGGACGAGATCGTCAGCCAGCTCGCCGCGCTGTTCGACGCCAGCGAGTTCGACGCGGTGCGGCTGCGCGTCAGGCCCGCGCCCGGCAGGGAAGCGGTGCGCGAGTACCTGCTCGAGGCGGGGCAGGCGCGTCAGACCGGCGGTCACAGCGTCCTGGCCGATGAGTGGGGCGTCCACATCCCGTTCCAGCTCGGGCCGGGCGGCACGATGCAGGGCGAGCTGGCCGTGTTCCGGCGCCTCGCGCGGCGCCCGCTGCTCACCGACGTCAATCTGCTGGTCGAAATCCTGCGCCCGGCGCTGAACGCGGCCGCGAGCCGCGTCGCGCCGCCGCCCGCCGGCTGACCCTTCGTGCACATCGTGCAGGTCGGGAAGTTCTACCCGCCCGAGTACCACGGCGGGCTGGAGTCGGTCGTCGTGTCGATCAACGACGAGCTGGTACGCCGCGGCGTTGCGGTTACCACGGTGGTCGCGGCGGTCAAGGGCGGTACCCGGCGTGACACTTGGCGCGGCGTGGAGGTCGTGCGCGCCGGGACTCTCGGTGCGGTGTTCTCGCAGCCGCTGGCTCCCGGATATGCGCGCGCAGTGCGAGACGCCACGGGTGACCTTCTAAATCTTCACCATCCCAATCCGTTAGGCGATTGGGCGGTCTTGCGCGACAAGCGCCCGCTCGTCATCACCCAGGAAAGCGACATCGTCCGGCAGCGTGTGCTGCGGCCGCTCTACGGTCCGCTGCTGCGCCGCGCGTTTGCCCGGGCACGCGCCGTGGCCGTCGCCTCCGAGCAGCAGCTGACGACGTCTTTCGAATTGCGCGGCTTCGAGGCGAAGACCCGGGTGATCCCGTACGGCATCGACGCAGCTCCGTTCGCCATGACGCCGGTCGTCCAACAGCGGGTGGCTGCGTTGCGGGCTGCGTGGGGAGCGCGCCCGGTTGTGCTCGCGGTCGGCCGACTGGTCGGCTACAAGGGGTTCGACGTCCTGCTGCGGGCGGCCGTCGGGCTGGACGCGACGGTGGTCATCGTGGGCCGTGGGCCCGAGGAGGCTCGGCTGCGCGCGCTCGCGGGGCCGCACACGGTGTTCGCGGGCCGGGTCAGTGACGGCGACCTGGTCGCGCACTACCACGCGTGCGACGTGTTCTGCCTGCCGTCGGTGACGATCGCCGAGGCGTTCGGCGTCGTGCTGCTCGAGGCGATGGCGTGCGGCCGGCCGCTCGTCACGACGAGCCTTCCTACCGGCGTATCGGCAATCAATCGCGATGGCGTGACGGGGCTGGCGGTGCCGCCCGGCAAGGTGGGAGCACTGCGGGAGGCGTTGTCCTCGCTGCTCAACGATGCGGCGCTGCGCAAGAAGATGGGGGATGCAGCGCGCGCCGTTCAGGCCGCCGAGTACTCGGCGGCACTGATGGGAGAGAGATACCTGGCTATGTATCGAGAAGCGTTGCAGAACGCGGACTAAAGTCCGCGCTCGGCGTGAAGCAAGCCCTGAAGGGCTGCGTCCTTCAGGACGCGTCTTTCGCCGAGCGCGCGCTTCTTGCCCTCGGTAGCCTTCGCAACCCAGTCTCAGGTCGTTCGGGAATCGCGACGAAATGGGCGGCGGCCAGTGCGCCAAGGAATGCGGCGTGCCGGACCGCGGTCAGAGCCTTCCACGCCGACGCTCCGACACTCTCCGTCGCCGATTCCGGTCCACCGCGCAGCACGAACT
>JBIOIA010000237.1:0-2421 GCA_044449445.1 Gemmatimonadales bacterium | reverse complement strand
TCGCCGAACTGACGCTCGGCGAGCTTCGCCAGATCGGCGCGCGCGACGCTGCTCCGGACGATGCGGAGCGGACCCTCATTCACCGGTCCCATCCGTGGCCATGCCGCCCGCGCCCAGCTCGCGCTCGATCGCGTAGCGGTCCGACAGCGCGGTGGTGAGCCTGGCGATGACATCGGTCATTGCGCCACACCATTGAGGAGCACGTACAGGAACGACTGCTGCCCGCGGCCGCTCTCGGGCCGGCGGATGAACACGAACTGCCGGCCGTTGGGCGAGACATCGTAGTCGGCGGCGAACAGGTCGCTGGAGTACTGCCGCGTCGCGAACAGCGCCTCGCGCCGCTGCACCGTCGGCATGCCGGGCGTCAGGCGGGCCGCAATCAGCGAGTCGGGCGAGCGGTAGTAGAGGATCGTGCCGCGCCGGTCCCACCGCGGCTCGGTGCCGCCGGCGTCGGAGACCTGCCACCGCCCTCCGTTAGGCTCCAGCGGACGCACGTAGACCTCGTCACGCCCGGTCTCGTTGGAGACGTACGCGAGCAGCCCCCGCGGCGACAGCGCGATCGCGCGCTCGTCGAACGGCGTCGCGACCAGCGGATGATCGCTGCCCGCCGAATCGAGCCGCCGGACCCAGATATCCCGGCTCAACCCCTGGCCGAACACCCGGTACACGAGCGTGCGGCCGTCCGGGGCCAGAGCCGCCTCGAGCGGCGAGGCCGCCGTGCGCCCGATCAGCACTTCCTTGCGGCCGCTGAAGTCCGCGTCCGCCGCCACCAGCGTCTGCGAGTCGGTGATTGCGTAGAGCAGCCGCCGGCCGTCGGGTGTCCACTCGGGATGCTGCACGGTCGAATCGAAGCTGAGCCGCGACAGCGTCTTGGCGGCGAGGTCGTAGATCCACGCGTCGCCGCGATCGCCGTTGGAGCGCACCACCACGACGGCAATCCGCTTCCCGTCCGGCGAAAACCTGGGCCCGATGAACTCGCGGCCGGGGGTCGGCAGCATCTGTGGAGGACGGCCGCGCTCCACCAGCACGAGGTCAGTGGACGACGTGGTCGTCGCGGGCGGGTACACGATCGCCCCGCTCGCGCCGACACCGATCTTCATCGCGCCGCCACTCCCGACCGGCACGGTCTCGATGATCGGGCGCGACGCGCCCGTGACTTTGAGCCGGCGCGCGTTGAACGGTGCCGCGAACACGCGCAGGTCGAACGTCCCGTACACGATGAATCCCGGCTCGACGTAGCGGCTGTCGGTCCCGACCAGACCCAGATCGGTGCGCCTGCCGGAGTTGATGTCCACCGCGACCAGCCGCGACGTCGGGCTGCCGGCGCCCTGCGTAGCGATGAGGTGCTTGCCGTCCGGGAGGAACGAGGGCAACGCCAGGCCGCGGCCGGAATCCGGCCCGACCGGCGTGGGCGCGCCGCCCGTCGCGGGCACCGTGCCCAGCAAGCCGCCACTCTCGAACGCGATCCGGTCGCGCGATCCCCACGAGATCGACGAGGCGCGGCAGTCGCACACCAGCGCCGGCGCGCCGCCCGAAACCGGGGCGCGGTAGATCCGCCCCGAGTTGATGAAGCTGAGCCAGCGGCCGTCCGGCGAATAGGTGGGACTCACCCCGCCGAGCGTGCCCGGGAGCGCCACGGGGTCGAGCCGGTCCGCGGTGCGCATGAACAGCTGGAGGCGCGCCACGCTGTCGACGCCGTTGTAGACGAAGCTCCCACCGTCGGGCGCGACGGCGATGGGGCGCCCGCCGGGGTCGGCGTACTGCGCCCACACCGGCAGCGGCGCGAGGTAGCGGGTGAGCACGCCAGGCACGCTGCGTCGTCCGACGACCGACCAGCCGAGCGCGGCCGCGAGCACCACCACCGCCACCCACGGCGCCGCCTGCAGTGCGCGCGCCCGCCGCCCGCTGCGCGGCGCCGCACCCATCGCGCGCGTCGCGGGCACCGCGGCCGTCCATCCGCTCGCGCCCTTCTCCAGCGCCTCGGCGAACTCCGCCGCCTTCGCGAACCGGTCCGCCGGCAGCTTTTCGAGGGCCTTGAGCACGATCGCTTCGACGTGCGGCGGAATCGTGTGGCGCTGGGCGGTCAGCGCGCGCGGCGTCTCGGTGAGCACCCGCGCCACGATCGCCTGCGCCGTGGACCCGGTGAACGGCGGGTCGCCGGTGAGCATCTCGTACAGCACGCAGCCTAACGCGTAGATGTCGGCCTTGGGCGTGATCTCCCGCTCCCCCATCGCCTGCTCGGGGGCCATGTAGTGCGGCGTGCCTAACGACATCCCGGTCTCGGTCATCCGCGTCCCGCCCTCGGACCTCGCCGCCGCCAAGGCGATGCCGAAGTCGGCCACCATGGCGTGGCCGCCGTGCAGCAGGATGTTCTCCGGCTTGATGTCCCGGTGCACGATGCCGTGCTGGTGCGCGTACTGG
>JBIOIA010000236.1:0-2480 GCA_044449445.1 Gemmatimonadales bacterium | reverse complement strand
TTCGGGAGCGCGGGCCTGCGGCGCCTCGCGAGCCTGCGGCCGCGCCTGGTCCGGCGGCGCGGGGCGCGCGTCGTCGGGCTGCCGGCGGCTGTACCAGCTGTCGGCGGGGCGCGGCTGGTTGCGCGCCTTGACCGGACTCTGCGTAGGCTCGGCCTTCTCCACTGCCCTCGGCACGATCTCGATGCCCGGCGACTCGCGCCGCCCGGTGGGCTCGCCCGGAGGCGGGCCGGGCTCCCGGACCTTGTCGGTGAAGACCGCGCCGCCGGCGCGCGGCTGGTCCACAGCGCCGGCCGCGCCATCGCCGAAGGTCGCCGCCGTGCGCCGGCCCAATCCGCGCGGCGCCGGGATGCTGCCCACGCCGCCGACGTCCATCCCGCGCGCGCCGCGCTCGGGCGCACGGCCCGCCGCCGGCACGTCGTTCACCCGGCGGTCACGGTACGCGATCCCCGGCGCGGCGGCGGCGCGCGCCGAGAACACGAAGCGCGGGCTGAAGCCGGCCCTGAACACGACGCGCGTGCCCTGATAGTACCGCGTCGGATACCAGTAGCTGGGGTAGTAGTAGAATGGATCGTTGTACAGCACCAGCGTGAAGCGCGGGCACCAGGAGCTGTACGGATCCCACGCGCTGTACGGCGTGTACGCATGACAGTCGTAGCACATGAACCGCGGATAGTCGTAGTGCTGCTCGACGTAGTACGGCACGAGGTGCGTGTCGTAGTCGGTGTAGCCCTGAGCCATCAGCTGGACCGAGAGGTCCTCGAGGGCCGCGCGCGGATCGCCGTGAATGCGCCCGTCGGCGATGGGCCTCACGTCCCAGCGGCCGCCGGAGAGGACGGCGCTGTAGTCGAACGGATCCGCGGACGCGACGCCGAAGATGTAGCCGATGCCGGGATCGTCGTCCACGTAGAACGCGTCGCCGCGATCGAACGTCGAGACCTCGTAGGCCGCGCCGCCGTAGCCGAGGTTTTCATCGTCGGGCGTGCGCGGGAAGAGCACCTGCACGCGGCCGTCGGTGTCCACGCGGAAGATCGTGACGTAGGCGTCGCGCTCGGTCCGGTAGTAGACGCGCACGCGGTCGCCGCGATGAAATAGGTCGCCGCCCGAAACCCAGACGCGGATGCCGGGCGAGCGATCGCCCGGATCCCCCGCATGGAGCAGCCGCGGAATCGCGTACTTCGGAGGCAGGGGACGCGCTCCCGCCGGCGCGGTGCCCGAAGCGGCACTCAGCGCGGCCAGGACTGCGAGATGGAGCAGCGTCATTCGGCCTCCCGTGGACAAGTTACTCCAGCCCCTCAAGGGGCATGGACCGTGCCATCGCCGCCCTGGTGCCAAATCGAGATTTTGCAAGCACTTGGCCGGCCTTGGCCAGCCCTGATAGCTTCCTTCTGTCCTGTTTGGGTGACAGCGAATGGCCGCACTGCATGACCGCATCGATCTGCTGAATCCCCGCGAGGTGGCGAGCCTCGGGGGGATCGAGGTCGTTGCGCGCGGTGTGGTCGAGGGCTTTCTGGCGGGCCTGCACCGCTCGCCGTTTCGCGGCTTCTCGGTCGAGTTCGCCGAGCACCGTCCGTACCAGCCGGGTGACGAGCTGCGCTACCTGGACTGGAAGGTGCTGGGCAAGCGCGACCGGCTGTACGTGAAGCAGTACGAGGAGGAGACCAACCTGCGCGCGACCGTGGTGCTCGACGTGTCGCGCTCGATGGGCTGGACCGGGGACGCCGAGAAGACCCTCACCAAGTTCGACTACGCGACGCGGCTGGCCGCCGCGCTTGCGCTGATTCTGGTCCGGCAGCGCGACGCGACCGGGCTGATCGCCTACGACGCGGACGTGCGCGCGGTGGTCCCGCCGCGCGCGCGCAAAGGCCAGTGGCCGCTGCTCGTCTCCGAGCTGAACGCGCTCACGCCGTCGGGCCGCACGGCGGCCGAGCGCGCGCTGCCGCGCGTGGTGGACCTGCTCAAGCGGCGCGGCATGGTGCTGCTCGTCTCCGACCTGCTGGTGGATCGCGAGCGCTCGTTGCACGCGATGCGGTACCTGCGCCACCGCGGGCACCAGGTCACCGTGTTCCACGTGATGGATCCCCAAGAGGCGGAGCTGCCCGGGCCCGCGGAAGCGCGCTACGTGGATCCCGAGACCGGCGACAGCGTGGTCGCGAGCGCGGCCGACCTGCGCAGCGCATACCGCGCGACGGTGGGCGGCGTGGTGGCCGCGTGGCGCCGCGCCTGCCGCACCAGCGGGATCGCCTACCACTACGTGCCGACCGACACGCCGTTCGGTCACGCACTCAGGCGTGCGGCGGCAGGCGGCAGTGGGGCGAAGGAGCGAGTCGGCAGGTGACGTTCCTGACGCCGCTGGCGCTGTTCGCACTCGCGGCCGCGCTGGTGCCGCCGCTGCTGCACCTGTTTCAGCGACGCGAGCCCCCGGTGATCGAATTTCCCGCCGTGCGCTACCTCAAGGAGACGCAGCGCGAGGCGCTGCGCAC
>JBIOIA010000235.1:0-2506 GCA_044449445.1 Gemmatimonadales bacterium | reverse complement strand
GATCTGGTTGATGGTGACCAGATTCTGCGGCGTGCTGATGACGACCAGGTTGCCTTCCTTCACCAGCAGGCTCCCGGTGCGGCCCGAGATCGGCGCGCGTACGGTCGCGTACTCGAGGTTCAGCCGGGCCGACAACAGCGCCGCCGAGTCGGCGCGCACGGTCGCGGCGAGCGCGTCCTCGGTCGCCTGTTTGGCCTGCGCGTCCTCCGTCGTGCCGAGCCCGCCGGCCGCCAGCGTGCGGGCCCGCTCGGACTCGCGCACGGCGTTGGCGTACTGTGCGACGTCGCGGCCCAGGTTCGCGTCGGCCTGTTGCAGCGCCGCCTCGTAGGGCCGCGGATCGATCTCGAACAGGATCTGCCCTTCCCGGACCTCGTCGCCTTCCGCGAAGTGCACGCGCCGGAGGAGACCTCCGATCTGCGCCGTGACGCTGACGGTGCGCGCCGGCTCGACCGTGCCCGTCGCCGTGACGGTGAAGGGCACGTCGCGGCGTTCGGCGCGGACCACGCTGACCGGCACCTTGGCCGGCGGCGGGGCCGCGCGCTGCGCGCACGCGGACGCTCCGGCGGCCGCCAGGATCGTAATGAGGATGGTTCGGTTCACGTATGTAGTACGTACGACCATGCCGAAATGTGGAGCCGGCCCTGACGGGCGCCAACCCCCTGCGCTCAGCCCCGGGGCTCGCGCCACCTCGCGCCGATGCGGGCAATGAACTCGTCGGCTACCGCCGGGCCCCAGCTCCCGGCGGCGTAGTTGGGGAAGTGGGCCGGCGGCGCGTGGTCCCAGTGGGTGATCAGGGGGTCCACGGCGGTCCACGCGGCCTCGACCTCGTCGCTCCTGGTGAACAGCGTGGCCTCGCCGAGCATGCAGTCGAGGAGCAGCGTCTCGTACGCGTCGTGGTGGTCCTTGCCGAACGCCTCGTCGTACTCGAAGTCCATGTCCACCGAGACCATGCGCACCTGCGCGCCCGGCACCTTCACCTCGAAGCGCAACGCGATGCCTTCCTGCGGCTGGATCCGCATCGCGAGTACGTTAGGCTCGAAGCCCTGCCCCTTGGGGAGCGGGAACATCAGGTGCGGAGGCTCCCGGAACTGGATCGCGATCTCGGTCGCGCGCCTCGGCATCCGCTTCGCCGAGCGGAGGAAGAACGGCACGCCCTGCCAGCGCCAGTTGTTCACCAGCAGGCGCACGGCCGCGTAGGTCGGCGTGCCCGAGTCCTTCGCGACGCCCGGCTCCTCGCGATAGCCGGGAACGTCCTGCCCCGCAATCCGGCCCGGCCCGTACTGCCCGCGCACCGCGACGTCGTGCGCCTCATCCGGGGTGAACGGCCGCAGCGCGCGCAGCACCTTCACCTTCTCGTCGCGCACCGCGTCCGCGTTGAACGCGACCGGCGGCTCCATCGCCGTCAGCGTCAGCAACTGGAGCAGGTGGTTCTGGAACATGTCGCGCACCACGCCCGCCTCCTCGTAGTAGCGCGCGCGGTGCTCCACGCCCACGCTCTCGGCGGCCGTGATCTGCACGTGGTGGATGTGCTGGCGATTCCACACCGGCTCGAAGATCGAGTTGGCGAACCGCAGCACGAGCAGGTTCTGGACCGTCTCCTTCCCCAGGTAGTGATCGATGCGGTACACCTGGTGCTCGGCGAACGCCTTGCGCACGACCGCGTTCAGCGCCTGAGCGCTCCCCAGGCTGCGCCCGAACGGCTTCTCGATGATGACCCGCGTCCACGGCCGCGCCTGCGCCTCGGAGACGCGCGGGGCGACGCCGGATTGCGTGAGCTGGCCGATGACCTCGGCGTACAGGCTAGGCGGAATCGCGAGGTAGAACAGCCGCCCGCACGCCGCGGGCATCGCCTCGCAGGCATCGTCGAGCTTCTGCCCCACCTTCTCGTACGTCTTCGGGTCCGCGAAATCGCCGGCCACGTACGTCAGAGCCGCGCTGAAGCGCGCCCACGCCTCTTCATTGACGGGCTTGTCCTGGCCGAACTCCTCGATCCCCCGGCGGATGGCCGCGCGGAACGTCGCGTCGTCCTGCGCGACGCGATCCACGCCGACGATCGCGAACTCGGCGAGCAGCTTGTCGCACATGAGGTGGAACAGCGACGGCATCAGCTTGCGGTGCGTCAGGTCGCCGCCGGCGCCGAAGATGACGAGCACGCACGGCTCGGCGCGCCGCAGCGCGCCCGCCGAGGCCTCCATCACCTGGGCGACGCGCATCGCGACCGACGCGCGGGCGCTCACGCCTGCTTCACCGCGTGGCCGCCGAATTCGTTGCGCAGCGCCGCGATCACCTTGGCGCCGAAGCTCTCCTCCTGGCGCGAGCGGAACCGCGCCAGCAGCGAGAGCGTGATGACCGGGGCCGGCACGTCGAGGTCCACCGCCTCCTGCACCGTCCAGCGCCCCTCGCCCGAGTCGGCGACGTAACCCTGGATGGCCCCGAGCCCCGCGTCCTTCGCGAACGCGCTCGCCGCGAGCTCGTTGAGCCACGAGCGCACCACGCTGCCCTGGTT
>JBIOIA010000234.1:0-2520 GCA_044449445.1 Gemmatimonadales bacterium | reverse complement strand
CTCGCCGCGCCTCGCACCGCTCATGGCGCGCGCCGACACCGCGATTGCCGTCTGGGTCATCGCGCGACCCCTCACCGATCTCGAAGCGCTCGCCCGTGCCGTCGCGCAGCGCGGCGGGCACATCCGCCACACCAGCCTCTTCCTCAATGCCGTCTCGGCCATGGTCCCGGGCAGCTCGTTGCGGGAGCTCGCGGGCCTGCCCGACGTCAGGCGCGTGCAAATGGTCGGCACGTACTTCCGCCGGCCGCGTCCGCGATCGGGGCGGCGGGCGGACTCGCTCGAGACGCCCGTCCGCGTGCCGCCCGGTGCGCAAGTCCGCCTCGGGCCGGCCGCCGACACGACCTATGGGCCCGGCGGCTGGGCGTTCCGCCTGCTCAACATCCCCGCGGTCCATCAGTTAGGCGTGAAGGGCGCCGGGGTGAAGATCGCAATGCTCGACGCGGGCTTCAACACCGACCAGCCGCTGATGGCCGCGGCGCACGTCATCGGCCAGCGCGACTTCGTCTACGGCGACTCGATCGTGAAAGACCAGCCGGGCGAGACGCAGGGCGAGATGGCCCACGGCACCGGCACGTGGTCGCTGATCGCCGCGCAGGCGCCCGGGCAGCTGTACGGCGCCGCGCCGCTCGCCGACTTCCTGCTCGCCAAGACCGAGTACACGCCGACCGAGACGCGCATCGAAGAGGACCATTGGGTCGCCGGGATCGAGTGGGCGATCACCAACGGCGCGCAGATCGTGTCCTCGAGCCTGGGCTACCTGAGCTTCGACAACGGCTTCACCTACACGCCGTCCCAGCTGAACGGCGACTTCGCCGTCACGACCATCGCGGCCGACAGCGCCGCGGCGCGCGGCGTGCTGGTGGTGGTCGCCGTCGGCAACTCCGGCGCCGACGCCAGCGGGCGCTTCGTCCCGAGCTCGATGGACACCCCCGCCGACGCCGATTCCGTGGTCTCGGTCGGCGCGGTGGATTCGCTGGGCCACGAGGCGGCCTTCAGCTCGCACGGCCCGACCGCCGACGGCCGCATCAAGCCGGAGGTGTCGGGCCCCGGCGTGAGCGTCACGATGGCCGCGATCGACACCGGCCTGGTGCGCAACTCCGGAACCTCGTTCTCCACGCCGCTCATCGCCGGCATCGCCGCGCTCGCGCAGTCGGTGCGCGGGGCGTTGCCCGCCGTCGATCTGCGGCGCGGCCTGCTCATGGCGTCCAGCCATCCGTTCGCGCCCAACGACACGTCGGGCTGGGGCATCCCCGACGCGCTCAAGCTGTACGCCTTCCCCACCGGCGTCGTGCTCACCGGCCCGCCGCCCGGGCCGCTCCCGACCGTCGCGCCGACGCTCGCGTGGGACGCGGGCATCAGCCCGCCGGGCACCACGCCCAACACGTACCGCCTGCACGTCTGGATCGACTCGACGTTCCAGCACTCGCTGCTCGACACCACCATCGCGTGGAACCAGTATCCATTCCCCGTCGGCATCCACGGCGGCCTGCGCCTGTTCTGGCTCGTGGTCGCGACGTCCAGCCTCGGCGTGGCCGAATCCACGGCCGTCCGCGGGCCGTCCCTCGTGCCCCCATGGGCGACGCAGCTGACGCTCGCGGCGCCGCAGGGCGCGACGATCAAGGACACCATGCCGACGTTCGTGTGGCAGTCGCCGCAATCGGGGGCCGCGGGGCCGTTCACGTACGACGTCGCCATCTATCCCGCCTCGCGCACGCCGGCCCAGGCCGTGGCGTTCGCGCGCGGCATCAGCGACACCACGTTCCGGCCGGGCTCGCCGCTCGAGAAGAACCTGCCCTACCGCTGGCGCGTCGTGGCGCACCTGGGTTCCGACAGCGAGATCGTCACGAGCCCCGGCACGTTCCTCGTCGCCGACCAGTCGGCGCCCGTGACGACACTGCTGTTCCAGAATTTCCCGAACCCGTTCCCCAACGCGGCGGTCGGGCTCTCGTCCACGTGCATCTGGTTCGACGTCGCAAACACCGGCGACGTGCGGCTCGAGATCTTCGACCTGCGCGGCCGGCTCGTCAGGCGGCTCGCGCCGAGCGCCGCGGTGCCGGCGCAACTCCCTGCGGGCCGCTACGGCCGGCCGGCCGGCGACGCGCCCGGCACGTGCGACTCACGCTTCGAGTGGGACGGCCGCGACGAGCAGAACAACTACGTGCGCGCCGGCGTGTACGTGTACCGGCTCACCGCGCCGGGATTCCACGACACGCGCCGCATCGTCTTCCTCGGACCGTGATCACTCTCGTGACCGTGGGGACCGGGACGGTCGCGCCGCACCCGGCACGCTCGGGCCCGGCGCACTGGGTGGAGATCGATGGGAAGTCTCCCATCCGACTGCTGATGGACTGCGGCGCCGGCACGTGCCACAGCCTCGCGCGGCAGGGCCTGCCGTGGGACGACGTCACGCACGTCGCGCTGACTCACTTCCATCCGGACCACATCGGCGAGCTGCCCGGGTTCATCTTCGCGCTCAAGTACGGCACGATGACGCCGCGCCTGGCGCCGCTCACCCTGCTG
>JBIOIA010000233.1:0-2628 GCA_044449445.1 Gemmatimonadales bacterium | reverse complement strand
CGGCGCGATGTAAGTGCGTCTCGTCGAGCGCGAGGTGTATGTGGCGGCGGCGGCGCTGCACCGGGTTGGTGCGCTGCGCGCGTGCCAGACGGTATGGTGGTACCCCGTGGGCGGGGAATTCCGGGGTGGTGCCCGCCGCGACATCCACGTCGCGCTCGACGAGACGCACTTCGATCGCGCGGTGGCGCGGCGCATGAGCTCGGCCGCGATCTTTCACGGCGCCGCCGGCCAGTGCAGGGCGAGCCTGGCACGGGCCCGCACGCTGGGCGCGCGAACGGTCCTCGACGTGGTCACCTTGCACATCGACGTGTTCGGCGGCGAGCTGGAGCGGGAGTGCGCGCTGTTCGGCATCCGGCCGCCCATCAGCCGCAGCCATCAGGACTCGATGCGCGCCGAGTATGGGGCCGCCGATCTGATTCGTGTCATATCCGAGGTTGCGGCGCGCACGTTTCTGGAGCGCGGGTTCGTCAAAGGCCGGATCGTGGTCGTCCGGCCGCCGCTCATGGTCGAGCACTTCCCGGAGCCGCAGTTCGACGACGCCAGATTCCGCGTGAGCTTCGTCGGGCTGCTCGAGCCGTGGAAGGGCTTCCATTACCTGATCGAGGCGTTTCACGGCCTCGCTCGCGCCGATGCGGAGCTGGTGCTGTGGGGCGGGCCGGGCTCGCGGCCCGTGAGCCGCTACCTGGCTGAGCACCGGGCCAGGGATCCGCGCATCAGCGTGAGAACGATCGAGAATCGCGCCGCCTTCCTCACGGAAGCCTACGGCGGCGCGAGCGTCGTGGTTCTGCCGTCGCTCTCCGATGGAATCGGCCTCGCGGCGGTCGAGGCGATGGCCAGCGGCGTGCCCGTGATCGTGACCGACCGGACCGGCGCCGCGGACCTCATCGAGGACGGGCGCAACGGCTATATTGTGCCCGTCCGCGACGTAGCCGCGTTGCGCGAGCGGCTGGCCACGCTGTCGGCGGATCCGTCGCAGCGCCGGGCCATGGGGCTCGCGGCCAGGGACACGGCCCGGCAACTCACGCTCGACGCATTCCGGCGGTGCTACATCCCGCGACTCGAAACTCTCCTTGGCTGACCTCCCCGTCGCCTGCGTGTCGGTCAGCGCGGCGCTCGGCGGGTCCGAGCGCGTGCTGCTCGACTTCGCGAGCCGGGCCCGCGGGCTCGGCATCGAGCCGATCGTCATCCTGCCCAAGACCGGACCGCTGGTGGACGTGCTCAAGGAAAGCGGCGCGCAGGTGCGCATTGCGCCCGCGGCGCCGGACTTCCTCGAGCTGTCACAGCGCGCAACCCTCTCGGCGTCGGGGCTGGCGTACTTCGCGTGGGGCCTCGCGCGGTGGTCGCGGGAGATCGCCCAGGCGCTCGAGCACGCCGAGTCGGCGCTGCCCGGGCGGGCGATCCTGTATTCGAACGGCTTCAAGGCGCACCTGGCGTGCGCCCTGTTGCGGGGCCGCCGACACGTCTGGCACCTGCACGAGTTTCCGCCCGATCGGGTGGGGCCGGCCTGGCGCCTGCTCGCCGGCGCGTTGCCGGATGCGGCGATCGCGAACTCGCGGTCCGTGGCCGACGCATGGCGGATCGCGCACTTCCCGCCTCCCGCGGTGGTCCTGAACGGCGTGGACACGCAGCGCTTCGCCCCCGCGCCGGCGACACGATGGATTCACGAGCTGCTCGACCTGCCGAAGGACGCGAGGCTGATCGGCATGCCCGCGGTGTTCGCGCGCTGGAAGGGCCACCTGCTCGTGATCGAGGCGTTCGAGCGCGTGGCGGCCGAGATCCCGGATGCGCACCTGGTGCTCGTGGGCGGTCCCATCTACGACACGGCCGCCGAGCGCGGCTACGCCGAGGAGCTTGTCCGGCGCGTGGGGCGCGCGTCGTTAGGCGGTACGGAACAGGCCGCGAAGTCGCTCACCGACCGCATCCACTTCGTGAAATTCCAGAGCGAGCCGTGGCGGCTCTATCCGGAGTTCGATCTGGTGGTCCACTTCTCGACCCGTGCCGAGCCGTTCGGCCGCGTCGTGGTCGAGGCGATGGCGTGCGGCGTCCCGGTGGTCGCCGCGCACGCCGGCGGGCCCGCCGAGATCGTCCAGGACGGCGTGACGGGCTGGCTGATCGAGCCGGGCGACGTCGCGGCCCTGAGCCGCCGGATGGTGGACGCGCTCCACTCGGACACCGGCGCGGTGCGCCGCGCGGCACGCGAGGTTGCCGAGTCGCGGTTCAGCGCGGACCGGTTCGCCCGCGAGGTGGCCGACGTGTTGAAGCGGGTTTCGCAGTGAGCGACCGCACTCACGTATAGTCGAGTCGGACGATTCCGTAGTCAGCGAGGGGGTCGCGCTGGCCGGTCAGGGCGACAGGATGCAGACCCAGCTCATCCAGCAGGCGCTCCAGTGCGCCCCGCGACGTTCCGGAGATCTCCCACAACGACGGATGCATCTCGACCACCAACCCGAGCCGCCCCCGACCGGCGCGGATCACATCGCGCGCGCCCTCGAGCGCAGCCACCTCGTAGCCTTCGATGTCCATCACCAGCCAATCGGGAATCACATGGTGCTCGAGGCAGAATTGGTCCAGCGTCGTGACGCTCACGGTGAAGGGGTGGTGGGGGACGTCCTTCGCCTGGGGGTTGGG
>JBIOIA010000232.1:0-2808 GCA_044449445.1 Gemmatimonadales bacterium | reverse complement strand
GTCTTCCGCCGCGCCGGTGACCGACGACGGCGAGACCGGCTGCCGGTAGACGTTGCGCGAGGTCTCGCGGCCGCCCGAGAGCAGGAACAGGACGCGCATCGGCAGCTCGCGGTCGAGCCCGAGCTGCTCGGTGACGTTGAAGTTGACGGCGCGCGCGCGCTCCTTCGTCTGGCCGTAGGTCGTGAGCGAGACGAGCGTGAGGAACGCGGCGAGGATGCCGACCACGAGGGCCGAGCCGCGGCGGTTGCCGGGACCGAGCGACTGCGGCGCCGTGACGACGAGCAGCGCTCCGGCGGCGGCCATCGCGACGGCCGCGGTCAAGGCGTCGGTGGTGATCGCCCAGGCCATCGTCGCGCCGGGGTTGCCGCCCGCCGCGTCGATGGTGAACAGCGTGTAGTAGGTGTCGAGGCCGCTGGTCAGGAAGCTCCGCGGCGCGCTCGAGAGCATCGTGGCGAACACGATCGCGCCCCACACCGCGACGCCGCCCATCGCGCCGTGCTGGATGCGCAGCGGGATCCGCCGGCCGAAGTCCTTGGGCCCGATGAACGACCAGATGCCGCCGAACAGGATGAGCGCGAGGGCCGCGTAGCCGATGAGCTGGCGGCGCGCGCGGTCCGGATCGCTCGCCATCTGCGAGCCGAAGATCTCCTCGATGCGGTTGACCCCGAGCACGGCGACGAACGACAACAGCAGGGCGATCGTGACGGTCAGGATGCGCCGGGCGGGCGAGACGTACTGCGGGCCCTGCCGCGACAGGATGTCCGGGTGCATGATGACCACGAGCGCGACGGCGAGCACGATGATGGCGATCACGAGCAGCATGTTGCCCATGTCCGCCGCCGCGAGCCGGGTGGGCCACGTGGCGGCCCCCGTCCAGCCCCCAGGCACGACGCCCCAGCCCTTGGGATAGACGAACCCGAAGATCGGATCGGTCGCGGACGGCGCGGACGGCGCGACCGCGGCGGCGCGGGCCAGGGCATACAGCACGCCGAACACGGCGAACAACACCGCGACGACGGCCGCGCGCTTGGCCTCACGGGCGGGCGTGGATGGATTGAGAACGGGCAGGTCGGCGAGGGTCATGGCGGCTCCGCTGGGGTCAGGCGCGAGAAACGGCTTCAGAAGGTCACATCTGGCGCGTCGGTCGTCAACCGTTAGCTTCTGCCCGACCCCCGGGGAAGAGCATGCCGAGACACGCAGACCAGCAGCTGGACGAGAATCGGCGCCGCCTCACCAACGCCGCGCTGGCGTCGCTGGCGGTCTTCGTCGTCGGCGTCGTGGGCTACCGCATCATCGACGGCGGGCACCACTCCTTCATCGACGTGCTGTACATGACCGTGATCACGCTCACCACGGTCGGCTTTTCCGAAATCATCCCGCTCGACACGCACCCGTGGGGCCGGGTCTTCACGATGGTGCTGCTCATCGCCGGGATGGGCACCCTGCTGTACTTCCTGGGCGCGATCACCACCTTCCTCGTCGAGGGCAACCTCGAGCAGGTGTTCTGGAGACGGCGCATGAAGAAGGCGATCGACGAACTCAACGAGCACTTCATCGTCTGCGGCGACCGCATCGTCGCGGCCCACGTCATCGACGAGCTGCGGCGCGTGCAGCGCCCGGTCGTGGCGGTGGTCCCCACGGGGAGCACGATGCACCCGCTCCAGACCGAAGGCGACCTGCTCTATGTCGAGGGCGACCCGTCCGACGAGGACGTGCTGCGGGAAGCGGGCGTCATGCGCGCCGCGGGCGTCGTGGCCGCCATGGAGTCGGACCGCGAGAACGTGCTCGTGACCCTGACCGCCAGGCAGACGAACCCGATCATGCGGATCGTCGCGATGCAGGTCGAGCCGCGCAACGAGACCAAGCTGCGTCGCGCCGGCGCCGACTCGGTGGTGAGCCCGCCGCTCATCGGCGGGCTGCGGCTCGCCTCGGAGATGATCCGCCCCAAGGTCGTCACGTTCCTCGACATGATGCTGCGCGATCGCGTCCACACCATGCGCATCGACGAGATCCAGGTCGGGCCGGGCTCGCCCGCGATCGGGAAGAAGGTGGGCTCGCTCGGCATCAGTGCAACGCCGGGGCTGCTGCTGCTCGCGCTGGTCGAGCCGAACGACGCGGCCACGCATTTCAAGCCGGCCGACGACCTCAGGGTGGAGCAGGGCACGACGCTCATCGTGATGGGCGGCCCGGAGGCCGTGGGCGTGGTCCGCGGGAAGTTCGGCGGGATCGCCTACGGCGCGCTCAAGGCGACCGGCGAGATGCAGCGACCCGGCTGAGGGGATCGGCGAGCGCGCACGCGAGGATCGCGGCCCCGGCGCCCGCCAGCGCGTCCACCGCGTAGTGGAACTGGCCGTACACGGTTCCGAGCGCCAACCCGACGGCGATCGGGGCCAGCAGCAGCGCCAGCGGCCGCGCATCGCGCCACACCGAGTACACCGCGCACCACGTCGCCGCCACGTGCGAGCTGGGAAACGCGGTGCCCATCGCGGAACCACCCTCGAGCAGGTTCGTGATCAGTCGCGCCGGCAGCACCGACGCCGCGGCGCCCGTCGCATTGCCCCAGAAGTAGCGCGGTCCCGCCACCGGAAACAGCACGAAGACCGCGAAGCACCCGTACAGGCCGAGCGTCATGATGAAGACGCCGCGCTCGAAGACCTCCTGCGGGCGCCGCAGGTACAGGAACAGCGGCGCCGCCAGCAGCACCAGGTAGTAGCCGCCGTAGCACGCGTGCAGGATCCACGACAGCGCGGGCCACGGCATCGCGTGATGCCACGTGAGGCTCGGCTGGCCGCCGAACACCGCCTGCTC
>JBIOIA010000231.1:0-2846 GCA_044449445.1 Gemmatimonadales bacterium | reverse complement strand
GATCTACCCCGACTGGCCTGGCTTCGTCGCCGAAGGGGAAGAGGTGCGCTGTGTCGGCGACGTCGTGGCCGCAGTCGCCGCAGTGGACCGCCACACCGCGCGCGAAGCCGCCCGGCTCGTGGACGTCGAATACGAGCCGCTCCCGGCGGTGCTCGATCCCGCCGCGGCGCTCGAGCCTGGCGCGCCGCGCGTCAACCCGAAGCACGAGAACCGCCTGTCGCGCTCGGTCATCCGGCGTGGGGACGCCGCGGCCGCGCTCGCAACCAGCGCGCACGTCGTCAGCGGCACCTGGTCCACGCAGCGGATCGAGCACCTGTTCCTGGAACCGGAGAGCGCGCTGGCGCAGCCGCTCCCGGACGGCCGGCTGCGGCTGTGCTCGCAGGGCCAGGGCGTGTTCGACGACCGCCGGCAGGTCGCGCAGTTCCTCGGCATCGGCGAGGACCGCATCTTCGTCGAGATGGTGCCTAACGGTGGCGCGTTCGGCGGCAAGGAGGACATGTCGGTCCAGGCGCAGACCGCCCTGCTGGCGCAGCTCACAGGCCGGCCGGTGAAGCTGACGCTCAGCCGCGAGGAGTCCATCCGCCTGCACCCCAAGCGCCATCCCATCACCATGGACTACACCGTGGGCTGCGACGCCGAGGGCCGGCTCACGGCGGTCCGCGCCCGGATGGTGGGCGATTCGGGCGCGTACGCGTCGGTGGGCGGCAAGGTGCTCGAGCGCGCCGCCGGCCACGCCTGCGGCCCCTACCGAGTGCCTAACGTTGACGTAGAGTCCGTCGCCGCCTACACCAACAACCCGCCGTGCGGCGCGATGCGGGGCTTCGGCGCCAACCAGGCGCACTTCGCGATCGAAGGCTGCATGGACTTGCTGGCCGCGAAGACGGGGCTCGACGGCTGGGAGATCCGCTGGCGCAACGCGCTCGAAGTGGGTGACCCGTGCACCACCGGGCAGATCCTCGAGAAGTCGGTCGGCATCAAGAAGACGCTCGCCGCCGTGAAGGACTCCTACTTCGAGGCCAGACGCTCGGGCCGGGCGGTCGGCATCGCCTGCGGGCTCAAGAACAGCGGCATCGGCAACGGCGCCGAGGAGTGGGGCAAGGCGCGGCTGGTCGTCGAGCCGGACGGCACCGTGTCGCTGTACAATGGATACACGGAGATGGGCCAGGGCCTGCTCACCGTGCTGATCCAGTTCGCGGTCGAGGTCACCGGGCTGCCCGCGGCGGTCTTCGTGCCCCGGATCGACTCCAGCTTCGACATGCAGTGCGGCCAGACGACGGGATCGCGCGCCACGATGTTCGGCGGGCGCGCCGTCATGGAGGCCGCGGCGAAGCTCAAGGCGGACTTGGGCGCCGGCCGCACGCTCGCGGACCTCGCGGGCCGGGTTTACTCGGCCGACGTCGTCACGCGGGACACGACGGCGTTAGGCGCGCCGGCCCTGAAGATCAAGACGCACACCGCCTTCGGCTATGCGACCCAGGTGGTGATCCTCGACGAGCAGGGACGGGTGGCGCGCGTGGTCGCCGCGCACGACGTGGGACGCGCCGTGAACCCGGCGCTGTGCGAGGGACAGATCGAGGGCGCGATCCACATGGGCCTGGGCTACGCACTCACCGAAGAGCTGCCCTGCCCCGATGGAATGCCGGCGACGTTCAAGCTTCGCGAGCTGGGCGTGCTGAGAGCGCGGGACATGCCGGTCGTCGAGGTAATCCTGGTCGAAGACCCGGAGCCCGAGGGCCCGCTCGGCGCCAAGGGCGTGGGCGAGATCGGCCTGGTGCCGACGGCCGCCGCCGTCGCGGCCGCGCTCGAGGCCTTCGACGGCGTGCGCCGCCAGGTGCTGCCGATGAAGGACTCTCCCGCCGCGAAGGCCATGACGGTCGGCCGGATCCGGACCGGCTGAGTGGCCGCGACCGGATTCGTCAACGCACACACCCACATCTACTCGGGCCTCGTGCCCCTCGGCATGCCGGCGCCGGCGCGCGCGCCGGACAACTTCGTCCAGATCCTGGAGCGCGTCTGGTGGCGGCTGGACCGCGCGCTCGATGCGCGCGCGCTGCGCGCGTCCGCGCGCTGGTACGTCGCCGAGGCGCTGCGACTCGGCACGGTCGCGCTGGTGGACCATCACGAGTCGCCCAACTTCATCGCGGGCTCGCTCGACGTGCTCGCCGACGCCTGCCAGGAACTCGGCATGCCCGCCGTGCTGTGCTTCGGCGCCACCGAGCGCAACGGCGGCCCGGACGAGGCGCGCGCCGGACTGGCCGAGTGCCGCCGCTTCATCAGTAGCAGCGACCGGCCGCTGGTGCGTGGCGTCGTGGGGCTGCACGCATCGTTCACCGTCTCCGACGACACCATCCGCGCGGCGGGCGCGGCGTGCCGCGAGCTGGGCACCGTGCTGCACGTGCACCTGGCCGAGGACGTCGCGGACGTGGACGATGCGCGGCGGCGCGGCTGGCCCGGTCCGCTCGAGCGGCTGATCGCGCTCGACGCCCTGCCGCCGGGTTCGATCCTCGCCCACGGTGTGCACCTCACGCCGGACCAGGTGCGCGAAGTTGAGCGGATCGGCTGCTGGCTGGTGCAGAACCCGCGCTCCAACCGCGGCAACCGCGTGGGCTACGCCGGCGCGCTGCGCGCCAGCGGCCGGGTCGCGCTCGGCACCGACGGTTATCCGTCGGACCTGGGCGCCGAAGTCGAAGCGCTGATGGACGAGGCCCGGCGGCACGGCGACGACCTTGCGGCCGCCGCCCGTCGGGCCGACGCGGGAGCTGCCCTGCTGGCCGAGCGCTTCGCCGGCGCGGTGCCGAAGGCGCGGCCGGCGGAGGCCATGGACCAGGGCGCGATCCGTAACGAGG
>JBIOIA010000230.1:0-2866 GCA_044449445.1 Gemmatimonadales bacterium | reverse complement strand
GCCTCCGGTGGACCACATCTCGCCGACCGTGCCGACCCCGGCAATCAGGATCCCGGCTCCGCCGCGCACCACCGTGCCGGGTACGCCGGGCCGGGTCCTCAACCCGTTCCTGGTTCAGGACCCGCAGGTCAAGGCGCGCCGGCTCGCTCGCGCCCTGATCTCGGACATGATCTCTTATCACCCCGCCAAGCGCGCCCAGGGGCTGAAGGACGGTACGCTGAAGCAGGGCTTCGAGGAGGAGATCAAGAAGAGCTACGAGGAGTACGTGATGCAGGTCGGCGAAGCGATCGCGAAGAGCACGACCCACTTCACCGACGCGCTCAACGAGATCCTCGCCGGCGGTCAGAAGATGTTCTAATGGGAATCGTCTCCGGGGCCGTGGCGGCGTACCTCGTGGGGTGCGTCCCGCTGGCCCGCCTAACGAATCACGTCACGCAGGGGCGCCCGTGGGCGCCCTGGGCATCTCTGGCCGCCGACGCGCTCAAGGGCGTGCTGGCGACCCTGCTGTTCGCGCCCGTCGGCTCGGTCGGGCAGGCGCTCACGGTCGCCGCCGTGGTCGCGGGAGACCAGTGGCCCGTCTTCGGCCGCCAGACCGGGCGATCCGGTCTCGTCGTGTGCATCGCGGCCATGACGGCCCTGACGCCCGTCACGCTCGTGGTCTGGGGCCTGGGCTGGGGTATCGGATTCGTCAGCTCCGGCTACTTCTCGCTCGCGCGCCTGGTCGGCACGGCGCTCCTGCCCGTACTGCTCGGTCTCGCCACCGGCTGGCCGCTGGGACTCGCCGTGCTGCCGGCGTGTATCATGGTGCTGGAGCGACAGCGGGGGTCCCTGAAACGGCTGCTGCGGGGGCAGGAGGCCAAGCACTACTGGCGCGCCGAGGCCTAAGTCCTTAAACTACACATAGTTAAAAGTTGAAAGTTGAAAGTCGAATGCTTTCAACCTTCAACTTTCGGCTTTCAACTTTCGGCTCATCGGGGCAGAACCTCATGATCGATTCAGGACTCAGAAGCCGCCTCGACGACGCCGATCGCCGCCTCGCCGAACTCCGAGGCTATCTTTGACGTCGATACCCGCGCAGCGCGCCTAACGCAGCTCGAAGCGGCGATGGCGCAGCCCGGCTTCTGGGACAAGCCGGACCAGGCGCGTCGCACCGTCGAGGAAATCAAGACGCTCAAGGGCTGGACCCAGCCCTGGCAGGACCTGCGCCGCCGGCTCGATCACGCACTCGAGCTGGCCGATCTGCTTGCCGGTGAGGACGACGCCGGCATGGAGAAGGAGCTGGCCCAGGAGGGCGCGGAGATCGACCGCCAGCTCGAGGAGCTCTCGGTCAAAGCGCTGATGCACGAGCCCGAAGACCACCTCGGCGCGATCGTGACGATCCACCCGGGCGCCGGCGGCACCGAGTCGCAGGACTGGGCCGAGATGTTGATGCGCATGTACCACCGCTGGGGCGAGCGTCACGGGTATCCCGTCGAGGTGCTGGACCTGATGCCGGGCGAAGAAGCCGGCATCAAGTCGGTGACGCTGGAGTTCCGCGGCGACTACGCGTGCGGTTGGCTCAAGTCGGAGAAGGGTGTGCACCGGCTGGTCCGCATCTCGCCGTTCGACAGCCAGGCGCGGCGCCACACGTCGTTCGCCTCGGTGTTCGTCTATCCGCTGGTGGATGACACGATCGAGATCGAGCTGCGCGACGAGGACATCCGGATGGACGTCTATCGCGCCTCGGGCGCCGGCGGCCAGCACGTCAACAAGACGTCGTCCGCCGTGCGTCTGACGCATGAGCCGACCGGCATCGTGGTCGCGTGCCAGCAGGAGCGCTCGCAGGGCAAGAACAAGAACACCGCGATGAAGATGCTGAAGGCCGCGCTGTACCAGCGCGCGCTCGACGAGCAGCAGAAGAAGCGCGATGCGATCGAGGCCACGAAGACCGACAACTCGTGGGGCAACCAGATCCGCTCGTATGTCTTCCAGCCGTACACGATGGTGAAGGACGAGCGCACCGGCCTCAAGCTGACCGACGTGCAGAAGGTCATGGACGGTGACCTCGACGCGTTCATCGAGGCGTTCCTGAAGACCCAGGCGGCAGGCGGCAGGCGGCAGGCGGCAGTGGGTGGCGGGCGGCAGGCGGCAGGCAAATGAGCGGCACCGTCGAACGGCCGCAGGTCGAGCAGGCGCGGCGCGAGAAGCTCGAGGCGCTCAAGGCGCTGGGCGTCGCGCCGTTCGCCTACCGGTTCGACCGCACCCATACGGCGGCCCAGGCGCACGCGCTGTTCAAGGACGGCGCCGAGGGGCCGTCGGTCGCCGTCGCGGGCCGGCTGGTGTCGCTGCGCGATCACGGCAAGAGCTACTTCGCGCACCTCGAGGACGCCTCCGGGAAGATCCAGCTGTACCTGAAGAAAGACGTGATCGGCGAGGAGGCCTTCGAGCTGGTGCGGCTGCTCGACCTGGGCGACCACGTGGGCGTGCGCGGCACGATCATGAAGACGCGCACCGGCGAGATCACGGTGCAGGCGCGCGAAATCCAGCTGCTCACCAAGGCGCTCCGGCCGCTGCCGCTCGGCAAGGTCACGGTGAAGGAAGACGGCACCGAGGAGCGGCACTCCGATTTCGCCGACCCGGAGCTGCGCTACCGGCAGCGCTACGCCGACCTCGCCGTGCACGCGGCCCGGCGCGACGTGTTCCACCGCCGCGCGGCGGTGGTGCGCGCCATCCGCACCCACCTGGACGGCCTGGGCTTCCTCGAAGTCGAAACGCCGGTGCTCCAGCCGCTCTACGGCGGAGCGTTCGCGCGTCCGTTCGTGACGCACTACCAGGCGCTCGACCACGATTTCTACCTGCGGATCGCCGACGAGCTGTACCTCAAGCG
>JBIOIA010000229.1:0-2868 GCA_044449445.1 Gemmatimonadales bacterium | reverse complement strand
CCGATGTCCACGCCCAGGATATGGCGCATCTACTTCTTGTACTTGGCGCGCACGCGCACAATCTGGAGCACCGTGCGCACCTCGGCCAGCACCGTGGCGATGGACTGGCTGCGCATGCACTTGTGGTGGCCCAGGGGGCAAATCACGGGGCCGTGCGGATGGCACGGCCGGCACGGCATCGGGTCGGGCTCGACGATGCGCGAGAGCTCGGGGCGCGCGGCAAAGCCGAACTGCGGCACGGTCGGTCCGTAGATCTCGATCACCGGGGTGCCGACCGCGCCGGCCAGGTGGACCGGCGCCGAGTCGTTCGAGATCAGCAGGCCGGCGCGGCGGATCAGCTCGCCGCTCTGCAGCATGGTGAGCCGCCCGACCCCGTCGGCGACCGGCGTGCCGCCGATCGCCTGGCGGATCGCCCGCGCGTCGGCCCGATCGTCGGGCCCGCCCACGATCGCGATCCTGAGGTCGCCCATCGCGCGCGCCAGCTCGGGGAAGAACGGCCAGCGCTTGGTGGCCCACTGCGAGCCGGGCGCCATCGCGATGAAGTCGCCCATGATGCCCGCCTCGGCGAGCAGCGCGTCCACCGCCTCCTGGTCCTTCGCGGACGGATAGATCTCGGGCTCGCGGCGGTCGGGCGCGCCGTCGGCCAGCGCGAGCAGGCGCTCGAGCTGGTGCACCTCGCCGCGCGTCGTTACGGCGTGTGTATAGAAGAAGGCGCCCTTGGCGTTGCGGAAGCCGATGCGCCGCGGGATCCGCGCGAACACCGCGAGCAGGGCCGAGCGGGGGCTGGACTGGGCGATGTACGCCGTGTGGTAGCGGCGCAGGCGCAGTTTGCGGACGAGGCGCCAGAAACCGGTGATGCCGCCGTCGGCGCCCTTCTTGTCGAACACGATGACGTCGCGGATCCACGGGTTGTGCTGGAGCACGTTCGCAGCGACCGGGACGACGATCACGTCCACCGGCGCACCGAGCCGCTCGGCGGCGCGGCGGATCAGCGGCGTGCTGAGGATGACGTCGCCCGGGAACGCGGTCTGGATCACCAGGCCGCGATTCGCCGCGCGCACCTGGCTGATGCGCGCCTCGCGCTCCTTGGCCAGCGTCTCCACCGGGTCCGGCTCCGGGCCCGTCGCGCGCTCGAGCTCGGCGGTCGCCCGCAGCAGCTCCTCCGAGAGCGGGATCGGCGGCGGCTCCCGGGGCGGCGGACCGCTCATTCGACCTTCAGCACCGCGAGGAACGCCTCCTGCGGGATCTCCACGGTGCCGACCTGCTTCATCCGCTTCTTTCCTTCCTTCTGTTTCTCGAGCAGCTTGCGCTTGCGCGTGACGTCGCCGCCGTAGCACTTCGCCGTCACGTTCTTGCGCAGCGGACGCACCGTCTCGCGCGCGATGATCTTGCTGCCGATCGCCGCCTGGATGATCACCTCGAACAGCTGCCGCGGGATCAGCTCGCGCAGCTTCTCGGCGAGCTTCTTGCCCCAGTCGTACGCCTTGTCCTTGTGGATGATCACGCTGAAGGCGTCCACGGCCTCGCCGTTGATCAGCATGTCGAGCTTGACCAGGTCGCTCGCGCGGTAGCCGTCGAATTCGTAGTCGAGCGTCGCGTAGCCGCGCGAGATCGTCTTCAGCTTGTCGTAGAAATCCAGGATGATCTCGGCGAGCGGAAACTCCCAGTCCAGCTCGACGCGCGTGGGATCGAGGTACTTCATGCCGCCGTACACGCCGCGACGGTCCTGGCCAGCTTCATCAGGCCGCCGATGTACTCGGCGGGCGACCAGACGCGCGCCTTCACGAACGGCTCCTCGATGCGGTCCACCTGGGAGCCGGTCGGCATCTTCGAAGGGTTCTCGACGACCACTTTCGTGGAGTCCGTCAGGTAGACGTCGTACTCCACGTTCGGCACCGTCGTGACGAGGTTCAGCCCGAATTCACGCTCCAGCCGCTCCTGGACGATCTCCATGTGCAGCAGGCCGAGGAACCCGCACCGGAAGCCGAAGCCCAGCGCGATCGACGTCTCGGGCTCGTAGTGCAGGGCGCCGTCGTTGAGCTGGAGCTTCGCCAGCGCGTCGCGCAGCTCCTCGTACTGCTCGGTCGCCGTCGGGTAGAGCCCCGCGAACACCATGGACTTGGCGTCGCGGTAACCGGGCAGCATTTCCGTCGCGCGGTTGTCGGCGTCGAGAATCGTGTCGCCCGAGCGCGTGTCCTTCACGTCGCGGAAGCTCGCGACCACGTAGCCGACCTCGCCCGCCGTCAGCCTGTCGGAGGGCTGGTGGCCGAGCTGGAGGTAGCCCACCTCGAGGACGTCGTACGTGCCCTCGTGCGAGCCCATCGCGATCTTCATCCCCGCCTTGATCTCGCCGTCCATCACGCGGATCGAGGGGATCGCGCCGCGGTAGCGGTCGTAGTAGCTGTCGAAGATCAGTGCGCGCAGCGGCGCGTCGGGCTTGCCGCTCGGAGCGGGCACGTTCTGCACGATGGTCTCGAGCAGCTCGGGCACGCCGCGGCCTTCCTTCGCCGAGACCAGCAGGATGTCGTCCGCCTCGGCGCCGATCAGGTCGTGCAGCTCGGCCTTGCGCTTCTCGGGCTCGGCCGAGGGCAGGTCGATCTTGTTGAGGACCGGAATGATCTCGAGCCCCGCGTCCATCGCGAGGAACAGGTTCGAGAGCGTCTGGGCCTGGATGCCCTGCGAGGCGTCCACCACCAGGATCGCGCCTTCGCACGCGGCGAGCGAACGGCTGACCTCGTAGGTGAAGTCCACGTGGCCAGGCGTGTCGATCAGGTTGAGCTCGTACTCCTGGCCGTCCTTCGCCGTGTGCTTCATGCGGACGGCGTTCAGCTTGATTGTGATGCCGCGCTCGCGCTCCAGGTCCATGGT
>JBIOIA010000228.1:0-2934 GCA_044449445.1 Gemmatimonadales bacterium | reverse complement strand
GCTCTACGACCTGACGCGTCACCGGGCGGAGATCGCCGGGCTGCTGTAAAGTGCGCTGGGCCGTCGTACTTGCCGGCGGCGCCGGGACCCGGTTCTGGCCGGTGTCCACGGCACGGCGGCCCAAGCAGCTGCTGAACCTCGCGGGCAACGACTCGCTGCTCGCGCAGACCATCGCCCGCATCGTCCCCCTCATTCCCGCCGATCGGATCCTCATCGTCACCTCGCGCGCCCTCAAAGGCGCCGTCAGTCGCGCCGTGCCGGCCGTCCCTGAAGACAACGTGCTCGCCGAGCCGAGGGCCGCTTCGACCGCACCGGCGCTGGCCTGGGCAACGGCGCACGCCTCGCGGCAGGATGCCGCCGCCACCGTGCTGTCGCTGCACGCCGACTGGGCCGTGGGCGACGCCGCGGGCTTCCGCGCCGCCGCCGCCGCGGCCCTCGAGCTTGCCGAGAAGGAGGACGTGCTGGTCACCGTCGGGGCGAAACCGACCAGGCCCGAGACGGGCTACGGCTACATCGTGCCCGGCAAGCCGCTCGGCAAGCGGGCGCGAGCGATCGCGAAGTTCGTCGAGAAGCCGACGCTCGCGCGCGTCAAGGCGCTCCTCAAGCAACGCGCCCTGTGGAACACCGGCATGTTCGCCTGGACGGCGTCGCGCTTCCGCGCCGAAGTGGCGGCGCACACGACGGAAATCGCCGGGGCGATGGCGCTGTTCGACGCGGGTGATGCCGATCGCGCGTACGCGGCGCTGAAGCCGGTGAGCATCGACGTCGGCGTGTTCGAGCGCACCAGGCGCGGGGCGGTGATCAGCGCCGCGTTCGGGTGGGACGACATCGGCTCGTGGGCCGCGCTGCGCCGGGTGCGCCCGAAGGACAAGAACGGCAACGTGACGGTCGGCGGGGCCGAGGTCGTGGACTCGCGCAATTGCGTGGCCTGGAGCGAGGACGGAACGGTCGTGATGTACGGGATGTCGGATGCCGTGGTGGTGAAGACGCGCGGCATCACGCTGGTGACGAGCGCCGCGAGGGCGCCGGAGCTCAAGCGGCTGCTCGACCGCCTGCCGCCCGACCTCGCCGGGGAGCGCGGCGCATGAAGCGACGCGAGAAGGCGAGTGTCTACCTCTACGACAACCCGGCGGACGTGCCCCGGTTTCTGCCGTTCACCGAATCGCGGCCCATCGGCGAGCTGCGTTATGGAGCCTGCCTGCTGCGCGAGCGGGTCGCGCCGTTTGCCACGGTGGCCGGCCACGTCGCGGCGCCGTACCTCGCGCACTTCCGCGAGCCGGGTGCGCCACCGGTCAGCGCGGCTCCCGCCGGCGACGCGAAGCTCCTGCGCTCCACGACCGTGGTGGACCTGGCCAGGGGCGCGGCCCTCACGGGCAAGTGCCTGGACGGCGTGTGGCAGATCATCGCCGACCTCGTCCCCGCCCTGCGCGCCGACCTCGAGCTGGAGCAGGGCGAGCGCGAGGACGGCCGCGTGCCGAAGGGCTGCACAGTCCTGGGCGACCCGGCGACCCTGCTGATCGACGAGGGCGCCATCGTCGAGCCGCACGTCGTGTTCGACACCCGGGGCGGCCCGATCTGGATCCAGCAGGGGGCGGAGATCCGCGCTTTCTGCCGGCTCGGCGGGCCGCTGGTGGTCGGCGGAGGCACGCGCATCGTCGGCGGGCACATCCGTGAATCGAGCATCGGCCCCATGTGCGTCGTGCACGGCGAAGTGTCGAACTGCGTGTTCCTCGGCTACGCCAACAAGGCGCACGACGGCTTCCTCGGGCACAGCGTCGTCGGCAGCTGGGTCAACCTGGGCGCCGGCACGACCAACTCGAATCTCAAGAACACGTATGGCCCAGTGCGCCTGAATCTCGGCGCGGAGCGGATCGAGACCGGGATGACGTTCATGGGCGCGCTCATCGGCGATCACGTGAAGACCGCGATCGGCACGATGCTGCCGACCGGCTGCGTGATCGGCACCGGTGCGAACCTGTTCGGCACGAAGCGTCCCGAATCACTGGTGCCGCCGTTCGCGTGGGGCACCGACGAGCCGGGGCGCGTCGTCGCGTGCCGCATGTTCTTGCAGACGGCGGAGCGGATGATGCAACGGCGCGACGTCGCCTTCGACGAGGCGATGCGCGCGTACCTCACGGCGGTGTGGGAGCACGGCACGGGGAAAACGTGCGACTGACGGTACTGGGCTCGGGGAGTCGCGGCAACGCGATCCTGGTGGAATCGGGCGGCGACGCCCTGCTGGTGGACGCCGGCTTCTCGCTCAAGGATCTGGCGCACCGCATCAGGGCGGCGGGCGGCGATCCGGCGCGCGTCCGGGCGATCGCGCTCACCCACGAGCATGGCGACCACAGCCGCGGCGCGGGCCGCGCCGCGGCCGCGTGGAACGTGCCGGTCGCGGCGAGCGCCGGAACGCTCGCCGCGGCAGCGCCGCGGATGAACGGCGCAACCACCGTGCGCCTCCCGCCATCGCGGCCGGTGGCCGTCGGCGGCTTCCATCTCACGGCCTTTCCCACGGCGCACGACGCGCGCGAGCCGATCGTGCTGATCGTCGAGGACGCCCTAGGCCGGCGGCTCGGCGTCGCCTACGACGTGGGCTCGCCGACGTCGGCGCTCCAGCACGCCTGCCGCGGGCTCGACGCGCTGGTGATCGAGTCGAACCACGACGAGGTGATGCTGCGCTCGAGCAGCTACCCCGCGTCGGTCCGCGCGCGCATCGCCGGGCGCGCGGGACACCTCTCGAACACGCAGGCCGCGGCGGTCGCCCAGGCCGCGGCCCACGCCGGGCTCGGCGTCGTGGTCCTCGCCCACCTCTCGGAGCTGTGCAACCGCGAAGCGCTGGCGCTCGAGACGATGAAGGCGGCGCTCCGTGGCACCGCCTTCGCCGGCACGATCGTCGTCGCACGCCAGGATGCTCCGACGGCGCCGATCGACGTC
>JBIOIA010000227.1:0-3020 GCA_044449445.1 Gemmatimonadales bacterium | reverse complement strand
CCCCCCCCCCCCCCCCCCCCCGCTGCCCTGGTTCCACAGCTTCGAGATCTGCGCGAGGTCGAGCTCGAAATGCTTCGAGGCGTGGAGGATCTCGTAACCCTCGGCGTACGCCTGGAGCAGCCCGTACTCGATGCCGTTGTGGACCATCTTGACGTAGTGCCCCGAGCCGGGCGGGCCGACGTGCGCGTAGCCGTCCTTCGGCGCCAGCGTCCTGAAGATGGGCTCGCAGGTCGCGAACGCGCCCGGCGCGGCGCCCACCATCATGCAGTAGCCCACGGTGAGGCCCCAGATGCCGCCGCTCGTGCCCGCGTCCACGAAGTCGATGCCCTTCTTCTCCAGCGCTTCGGCGCGGCGCATCGTGTCGTGGAAATTCGAGTTGCCGCCGTCGATCAGGATGTCGCCCTTGGCGAGCGTGGGCAGCAGCTGGCCGATCGTCTCTTCGACCGGCTCGCCGGCCGGCACCATCATCCAGATGACCCGCGGCGTCGCGAGCTGCTTCGCGAGGTCGGCCAGGCCCTTCGCGGCGCTCGCGCCCTTCTTCACGCTGGCCGCCACCGCGTCCGCGCTGCGGTCGTAGACGACCACCTGGTGCCCGCCCTCGAGCAGTCGCTGCACCATGTTGCCGCCCATCTTCCCGAGCCCGATCATCGCCAGTCGCATCGTACGCTCCTCAAGCGGCCACGCCGAGCGCGGCCAGGTCGGCGCGGAGTCGTTCCGCGTCCGTGTAGAGCACCGCCGTCATGCCGAGCGCGCGCGCCGTGTCGAGGTTGCGCTCCCGGTCATCGACGAACAGCGACGCGGCGGGATCGGCCTGCGACAACGCGAGCGCCAGCTCGAATATTCGGCGCGCCGGCTTCAGCGCGCCGAGCCAGCACGAGCTGAAGAAGGCGCCGAAGATATCCGTCAGCGCGAATTGGCGCAGCCGGTACTCGTTCAGCTCGGCGGATTCGTTGTTCAGCGTGCTGAGCCGCCACCGTCCCGTGCGCCCCAGCGCGCGGGCCAGCGCGATCACCCCGGGATACGGCGCGCTCTGCGAGCGCATGAACGCGGCGAAGTCCTCCGGCGTGAACGCGCGCGGCCGGTAGAACACCGTGCACCGCAGGTATTCCTCGAGCGACATGCCGCCCGATTCCCACGTTCCCACCGCCTCCTCGTGCCGCTCGGCGAACGCCGCCTCGTCGAGACCGAACTTCCGCACCGCGAGGTCCCGCTGCTCGCGGTCCCAGGCGTTCGTACCCAGCACGCCGCCGATGTCGAAGAACAGGTGAGTGAAGGTCATGAACGCCGCTCGAGGCGCGAGGCCGCGGCCGGATCGAGGAACCATACCCCGCGCGCCGCAAGCTGCACAGGGACCTCGCGCACCGCGCGCGGTCCCTCGAGCGCGCGCCGGACCATGTCGGCCTTCTCCGCGCCGCTCGCCAGCACCGCCACTTCGCGCGCGGCGGCGATCACCGGCGGCGTGATGGTGAGCCGCACCGGCGGCGGCTTGGGCGCGATGACGTTCACCACGCGGCGCTGCTCGTCCAGCGCCGCCGAGCCTGGAAACAGCGACGCGGTGTGACCGTCGGGACCCATACCCAGGAGCAGCACGTCCAGCCGCTCGGGCAGCAGCCGGGCGTAGTCGGCGGCGGCGCGCTCCAGGTCCGGCCGGTCGGCCTCCATGCGATGGGTGCTGGGCGACATGCGAAGGCGATCGAGCAGCGACTCCTTCACCATCCGGTAGTTGCTGTCGGGGTCATCGGGCGGAACGGCCCGCTCGTCACCGAAGTAGACGTCCACGCGCGACCAGTCCACGGGTGAGTCCGGCACGCCGGAGCCGAGCGCGGTCAGGGCCGCCCTCGGGCTCGTCCCGCCGGGCAACGCGAGCGCGCAGCGCCCGCGCGCCGTGATGGCCGCCCCGGTCGCCCGGGCCAGCCACGAAGCGAGCTCCGCCGCCAGGGTCGGCGCTTCCAGAACCACGATTCGGGCCTTCACGCCGCCTTCACGATCGCTTCATCGGGGTGCGAGAATACTACTCCCGTATGGGCATCATGATCGAGACGGGGGTCGCCACCGTGGCGCGCTACCGCAGTTTGGCGCGCGCCATCGGCAACACGCCGATGCTCCAGATTCACTGCCGGTTCCGCGGCCAGCGGCGGACGATCTACGCCAAGTCCGAGCAGCTGAACATGACCGGCAGCATCAAGGACCGGATGGCGTTTCACGTGCTCGAGAGCGCCGCGCAGGAGGGGCGCCTCAAGCCGGGCGACCGGATCGTCGAGGCATCCAGCGGCAACGCCGGCATCTCCTTCGCGGCCCTGGGCCGCGCGCTCGGCCATCCGGTCACGATCTTCATGCCCGACTGGATGAGCCGCGAGCGCATGGACCTGATCCGGGGCTTCGGCGCCGAGGTCGTGCCGGTGAGCAGGCAGGACGGCGGATTCCTCGGCGCGATCCGGATGACGGAAGAGCGCGGGGCCGGCGACGAGCACGTGTTCCTGCCGCGCCAGTTCGCCAACGAGGCGAACACCCGCGCGCACGAGCGCACCACCGGCCCCGAGATCTGGACGCAGCTGCGCGGCCAGAACCTGGTCGCCGACGCGTTCGTGGCCGGCGTGGGCACGGGCGGCACCGTGATGGGCGTGGGCCGCTGCCTGCGCGAGCGCACCCCGCACGTGCGCATCCACCCGGTCGAGCCCGTCGAGTCGCCGACCCTCACGGCGGGCCACAAGATCGGCCAGCACCGCATCCAGGGTATCTCCGACGAGTTCGTGCCGGCGATCGTCAATCTCCAGGAACTCAACGCGGTGATCGCCGTCTCGGACGGCGACGCGATCCTCATGGCCCAGTCGCTCGCCGCGCACGCGGGCCTGGGCGTCGGCATCAGCTCCGGGATGAATTTCCTCGCCGCTCTGATCGCGCAGGACCAGCTCGGCAAGGATGCGGTCGTCGTGACCGTGTTCGCGGACGACAACAAGAAGTACCTGAGCACCGCGCTGCTCCAGAACGAGCCGGTGCGGAAGGGTCATCTCACGCCCGAT
>JBIOIA010000226.1:0-3026 GCA_044449445.1 Gemmatimonadales bacterium | reverse complement strand
TTTCCCGTGATGCTCAAGGCGCTGTTCGTCGGGCTCGGAGGCCGGAACGGCCTCCTCGTCTTCGACGGCCTGCTCCTCGGGACGGGCGCCGTGCTGGTGTGGCGCGACATGCGGCGTGCGCACGGGGGGCTCGAGGGCAGGACGTTCGCGCTCATGGGGCTCGAGAGCGCGCTGTACGCGGCGGTGTTCGGCGTGGTGGTGGGCTCGCTGACGTCGCTGGTCCTCGGCGTGCCGCGGATGCTCGACGCCGGCGCGGCGAGCCTCGACCTGCCGACGCGGCTCGTCACCTCACTCGGCGCCGGCATCTACGAGGAGCTGCTGTTCCGCGTCATCCTGACGGGGGGACTGTTGGCGCTGCTGCACGGAGCCTTCGGAGTGCGCCGCGGTGCCGCGGCACCGCTGGCCGTCGTGCTGTCGGCGGTGATCTTCTCCGCCTTTCACTATGTAGGGTCGCTGGGCGACGCGTTCACCATCCAGAGCTTCACGTTCCGGGCCATCGCGGGCCTGGCCTTCAGCGGGCTCTATGTGACGAGGGGTCTGGGAATCACGGCCTGGACGCACGCGCTGTACGACATCGGGATCACGCTGATACAGAGTTGAAAGCTGAAAGCTGAAAGTCGAAAGTGCTTTGAGCCTTCAACTTTCAGCTTTCAACTTTCGGCTGTGGTCACCGGGAGCCGGACTTTACCCGGAGAATCGAGTCCAGCACCTGCCGGAGCAACGGCATCGGTATCACGCCCCGCATCAGCCCGCCCTCGATGTAGAAGCTCGGCGTGCCCGTCGCGCCGGAGCGGCTCGAGCCCTCGGCGTCGGCGCGCACCAGCTCGCGCGTCGCGCCGGAGCGCAGGCACTGCACCAGCGCCTCGCGGTCGGCGCCGGCCGAGTCGCCCAGAGCCATGAAGTACGTCGCCGGCTCGCTCAGGTCTTCCCAATCCTCCTGGTGACGGAACAGCAGATCGTGCATCTGCCAGAACCGCCCCTGCTGCGCGGCGCACATCGCCAGCTCCGCGGCAGGTTCGGCATTCGGGTGCATCGGGAGCGGGAAGTTCACGAACACGAGCTTCACCTTGCCGGTGGCGACGTATTCGCGCTCGAGGGCGGGGAGCGTCTGGCGCACGAACTGCGCGCAGTAGGGGCACTGGAAGTCGGACATCTCGTAGATCGTGACGGGAGCGTTCGCGCTGCCCCGGGTGCGCGCGGCGCGCAGGTCGTCCTGCGCGGTGCCCTCCGCCGTGCCGCACGCCAGGGCCAGCAGCATGGCGCCGAGCAGCGGCGCAGCAGCGGAGCGCCGGCGGCTAGTGGCGACCAAGAGGCGTGCCGGGCTCAACCGTCCAGATCGCGATCACTCCGCACGTCATGTTGGGGCGCTGGAACTCCGAGGGAACGGAGAACTGGTCGCGATACACCTCGACGCCCCGGATCTGCGACAGCGGGAAGTTCGGGCCGGAAGAGAACGTGGCGGGGTAACCGTCGAGAAAGAACTCCGGCGAGCAGGGCCCCTTGGAGCTGGGAAGCCGCGTCTGGCAGCCGCGCGAGTTGCAGATGTTCATCACGCTCGGCACCGTCCGCAGCAGCTCGGCGACGGTCGGCGCGTTGCGCTGGAGGATCTGCTCGCGCGTCACGAAGAATCCCAGACCGCGCTGGCGGCGCTCCTCGAAGCCACGCTCGGAGCGCCACGTGTCGTCCTCGCGGCCCGCCACCGTCACGCCCTCGACCTCGAGCGCGCGGGGAGCGAGCTCGAAGGTCTGGTGGAAAGCCTGCCCCTCGTCGAGCTGTACCACCCAGGAGCCCACCGCGAACCCGATGGCGTGGACCTGCATCACGCGCACGCCGGCGGGTACGCCCGTGACCTGGAAGCGCCCCTCGGCATCGCTGCTCGCCCCGAGGCTGGTACCGATGATCGAGATGCGCGCCCCCTCAACGGGAGTCTTGGACTCCCGATTCACCAACGATCCGCCGACCGTGGCGGTCTGGGCGGCCAGAGGAACCGTGAAGACCGCCACGGCGAGGCCGCAGAGCACTGCCCAAGCCGTGCGTCCGGCCGCGGAGAAAGTACGGGCCGGCGCGCCAGGCTTCCTGTTGCAGTGCGGGTGTCTCGACATGGAACAGCTGCGCTCCGGGTGATACGGCCAATTCTACGTCAGCGCGCGGGCAATGCAAACGCCGGTCCGGAAGGCGTTTCCTTCAGAATCCCGAGAGAGGTCCCCGGGGTCTTGCGCAATCCCGATCCAAAGCACAGTCTAGATGCCGGGTTGGGGACCGGCTGCGACGCGTCCCCTGCGAAATACCCGACCATTAACGAGTGCTGAAGTCTGCATCCGGTCACCGAAAGCCGTTCGCCCGCGGTCGTGTCGCTGCGCCCGGGCGATGAGCTTTTACGAAACGTTAGGCAGAGGCTACATCTCGTTCCCTTGAGAGGGGGGCATGCGATGAGACGTTCGACGTTGGGCATGCTGTGCACCGCCGCCGGTCTGGCTTTCGCGGCGATCGTCGCCGCGCCGGGCTCGGCGCACGCACAGAACGCGGTCATCCGCGGCACGGTGCGTGCCGACAACGGCGAAGCCGTGGTCGGGGCGAACGTGTACATCCTCGAGCTCTCGACGCAGGCTGCGACGAACGAGGCCGGCCGCTTCCTCATGACGATCCCGGGCGACCGGGTGCGCGGCCAGCAGCTGCAGTTGCGCGTGCGCGCGATCGGCTATCGGCCGAGCAGCCGTCCGGTCACCATCAGCGTCGGCGAACAGGCGGCCGACTTCTCGCTCGCGGCGGACGTGAACCGCCTCGACGAGATCGTCGTGACGGGCGTGATGGAAGGCACCGAGAAGGCGCGGCTGCCGTTCACCGTGAGTACGGTGGACGCCTCCGACGTGCCGGTGCCGCCGACCGACCCGCTGCGCATGCTCGCAGGCCGCGTGCCGGGCGCCAGCGTCGTGTCGGCCAGTGGCCGGCCCGGCGACGCCCCGGCGATCATCCTGCGTGGCCCCACGTCGCTCAACGCCAGCGGCCGCAGCCAGGAGCCGCTGTAC
>JBIOIA010000225.1:0-3031 GCA_044449445.1 Gemmatimonadales bacterium | reverse complement strand
TAGTGGAACCCCCAGTTGCGGCCGGTGCGGTCCCACACGGCCTCGAGCAGCGGTCCGCTCCGCGCGCCGGCGGAGTCGCGGGTCCACGATTGCACCGCCTGGAGCTCGACGAAGTAGATCTGCGTGTGAACGATGTGCGCGTCCACGCCGAGCAGGCGACCGTAATCACTTCCATCCTCGCGATCGGTGCCGACCAGCCCGATGTTCGAATTCGGCCCGAGGTCGTGCCGCAGCCGCAGCGCGCCGATGAGCGGGTGCGACAGCGTCGCGGACTGGTCTCGTCCGTCCTGCGCCGCGAGCGCCGCGATGTCGGTCCCGCCGGCCTTTCCGGCGAGCTTGATGCCGCCGTCCGGGTCCACGATGCGCCGCGTGTAGATCAGCTGGTTGGGAGTGTCGAAGCGCTCGAGCCCCTCGAGAAAGAAGGGCCGCTTCTCCGGATAGAACAGGGCAAACCGCTCGTTCAGCAGCACCTGCCCGACGTCGGCCTCGACCTGCGAGAAGTCCGGGTTCACCGTGCCGTTGAACGTGAGACTCTGCGAAACGCCCCACCGCACGTCGCCGCCGATGTCGGCGCTGCTTGCGTATCCCCAGCGGCCGGTCGTGGAGTCGGCGGCGCCGTCGGCGTGAGCGGTGGTGGTCGGCGTCAGCTCGAGCACCAGGCCGCGGTGCAGGTCGTGCAGGCCCGACAGCGTGCCCGACTGGATGAGGAAGCTCGCATTGGCGCGCACCGCCGGCGTCCATGAATCCTGGAACCCGCTGTGCTGCGTGCGGCGCAGGATGTTGAGCCCCCACGTCTGCACGTCCCCGTCCCGGTAGCGCAGGCTCTTAAACGGAATGCGAACTTCGACCTCGTAGCCGCCGGGTACCAGCCGGCCCTTGGACTCGAACACGAAGTCCGGGTTGAGGTCCACGTTGCCGTCCAGGAAATTCACGCCCACGCCGCCGCCCGCCGCCGAGCTGCCGCCGGCGCCGCCGTTGAACTGGTCGCTGCGGATGCCGTCCTGCTGCACGCCGAGCGGATTGACGCCGAACAGGAACGCGGCGCGGTGGTCGTTGAAGGTGTCGAGCAGGATCTGGACCTGGTCTTCGCTGCCGATGTTGTCGCGGTTGGCGCTGGTGGCGCGGACCACGTCGCCGTGCGCCTCGTGCGCGCGGATCCCGAAGTAGATCGCGTCGGGCCCGTACCAGATCAGGACCTCGGTTTCGTCGTCGGCAGGACGCGAATCCACCGGCTGGTACTGCGAGAAGCCGGTGAGCCGCGCCGCGCGCCGCCACACCGGCTCGTCGAGGACGCCGTCGATCGTGATCTGGGTGTCGATGCGCGGCGGCCGGACGTCGAGCTGGTGCAAGCGCCCGTTGTAGACGGGGCCGGGATCCTGAAGCACCAGAGCGGCGATCAAGGGGAGCAGCATGCGGGCACAAATCTAGTCTGGCGGCAGGGCCTGGTGCACTGCCGCCCGATGCCGCCCGTCATCCCGCTATTCGTACCGGAGCGCGACGATGGGATCCATCATGCTCGCCCGCCGCGCGGGCCAGATCCCGAAGAACAATCCCACGGTGAAGCTGAAGATGAACGCGAGGGCGATCGAGAGCGGCGAGATCAGAGTGTTCCAGTGTGCGAGCCTGGACATCGCGATCGCGCCGACGGAGCCGCCGAGCACGCCGATGGAGCCGCCCACCAGGCAGAGCACCAGCGCCTCGACCAGGAACTGGAGCAGGATCGCGCCCTTCGTGGCGCCCAGCGCCTTGCGCACGCCGATCTCGCGCGTCCGTTCGGTGACCGAGACGAGCATGATGTTCATGATGCCGATGCCGCCCACCAGCAGCGACACGGCGGCGATGCCCGCCAGCAGCAGGCCGAACGTCGCCGTGGTCTGACCGAGCGTCGCCATCAGGTCCGCCTGGTTGCGGATCTGGAAGTCGTCATCCATGCCGGGCCGGATCTTGTGGGTCCGCCGCAGCGCCCGCTCGGCCTCGATCATGGCGAGGTTCATGTACTGCGCCTCGTCCACCTTGAGGCCGATGGCTCGCACGCGGTCCGTGCCGTGAACGCGATAGCGCCCGGTCTGGAGCGGGATGAAGATCTGCTCGTCGGGGTTCATGAACGAGCCCTGCGAGCCCTTCGCCCCCAGCACGCCGACGATGTCGAATGGAATGCCGCGGATCAGGATCTGCTGGCCGATCATCGCGATCGGATTCGCCTGGAACATGTCGGGCACGGCCGAGCCCAGCAGGGCCACGCGCTTGCGCGACTGATCGTCGCCCGCGGTGAACAGCTGCCCCGCGGTGACGACGTAGTTGTGGTTCGGGAAGTACTCCGGCACGACCGCCGTGATCGCGACGTTGACGTTCTGGCCTCCGCGCTTGACCTGGAGCGAGCGGGAGATCTCGGGCATGACGGCCTGGATGTGCAGCGTGCCGGCGTTGCGCAGCGTGTCGGCGTCCGCGACGGTGAGACTGACGCGGACGTCGGACGCGACACCGCGCATGAACGACTGCCCGGGCTGGACCGTCAGGAGATTCGTGCCCAGGGCGCTGATCTGGTCCTGGACCGCCTTCTGCGCGCCGCTGCCCAGCGCGATCATCGTGATGACCGCGCCGACGCCGATGATGATGCCGAGCATCGTCAGGAACGAGCGCAGCTTGTTCGCCCGGATCGCCTGCAGCGCGACCTTCCAGATTTCGAGGAACAGCACGGCCTATCTCCCGCCGCCCTTGGCCGCGCCCGCGGCAGGCGCCGGCGCCGCCTGCTTCATGCCCGGCAGGCCGCCGCCGGTCATGCGCGTGAAGCGGTCCTTCATGTCCTGCTGCGCCTGCACCAGCGACGCCGAGGGCAGGAGCAGCACGGTGTCGCGATCGGTGAGACCGGACGTCACCTCGCTGTAGTCCATGTCGGTGACGCCCACGCGGATCTTCGCGGGGACCGGCTCGCCGTGGCGCAGCAGGAACACGATGTACGAGCCGGAGAAGAAGGCACGGCTCTGCCGCATGCCCGGGCGCTGGCCGCCCCCCATGCCACCGCCGCCCATGC
>JBIOIA010000224.1:0-3040 GCA_044449445.1 Gemmatimonadales bacterium | reverse complement strand
TCCTGCACCACGCGCGGCGAGCTGCCGAGCGTGCAGGTATTGAAGAACGCTTCGTCGGCCGGGATCGAAAACTCGCGGCGCAGCGTACGCCAGTAGGCCTCGTCGTCCTGGGCCGGGGCGGGGAGCGGCCAGCGGCCGCGGGGCGCCTCGGCGACGGTGCGGGCGGCGGCGCTCCGGGCCGTACCCGCGAGGGCGGCGGCGAGCGAAGTACCGATGAACTGGCGGCGGCTCGGCATGACGAATGTCCGTGTGGCGGTTGACGGCGAATATGCGTCGGGGTGCTATCTTGTGCTACCCATGCGTCGTCTCGCGATCCTTCCGCTCGTGCTCGTCCTCGCCTGCCGAATCGAACACTCGAGCACCGGCCGGCCGGCCGGGACGACGAGCGACGCCGACTCGCTGCTGGGCGCGGAGCAGGACTCGTCGGTGCGCGCGGACGTCGAGGCGGCGCTCCGCACCTACTATCAACGTCTCAGCGCGCGCGACTGGCGCGCGGTTCGCGCGAGCTTCTGGGCCGGCGGCACGATCACGACGCGCTGGACGCCGCCGGGCGAGCGGCAGCCGCGGGTGTGGGTCCAGACGGCGGACGAGTTCGTGCGGCGCGAGCCGGAAGGCCCGGGCCGCATGGCGGTGTTCTCGGAGCGGATGGTCCACTCGCACGTCACCGGCTACGGGGATCTCGCCGACGCGTGGGTGATCTATGAAGGACGCTCGGGAAGGACGCGCGACTCGCTGAAGACGACGCGCGGCATCGCCGCCTTTCATCTGTACAGGGACGGCGACGAGTGGAGGATCGTGAGCCTTGCCTTCACTGCCGAGCAGCCGAGCCGGCCGCTGGTGGCGCCTCCGCGGCGAGCTGCGCGGCGCTCCGCGCGGTCCCGGGCTACTCCTCCGCGATCCGGGCGGCGATCCGCTTCATGAGGTCCGCCGGCACCCGCAGGTGCCGGAGCTTCTCACGCACGCAGTCGAGCAGCTCCCGCTCCACGCTGAACTCGTCGTGGCAATCGCTGCATTCGGCCAGGTGCGCTTCCACTTCGGCGATCTCCTTCGGCGACAGCTCGCGATCGAGGTAGTCGTCGAGGTGCTTGAGCGTCTCGGCGCAGCCCTTTGCGCGCTTGTTCATGGCCGCTTTCCCGCTGCAGGCACGAGGCCTTCGTCCATCGCGATCTCCCACAGCCGTCGCTGGAGGAGGGCCCGCCCGCGGTGCAGCCGCGAACGCACGGTGCCCACGGGGATCCGGAGCAGCTCGGCGATCTCCTTGTACGGCAGGTCCTGGAGGAAGTAGAGCGTCGCGACCGCGCGGAACTCGTCGGGCAGGGCGTCGATGGCGGCCTCGACCTGCTCGGTCTCGAGCTTTGCGATCACGCCGCGCACCACGTCGCCGCTGGTCAGCGCGGCTTCCGGGGCGGCGGTCACGAGCTCGTGCGCACGGCGCTGGATGTAAGCGTTAGGCACGTCGTCGAGCGCGACGGCGTGGTCCTCGGCGCGGTGCTTCCGCCTGGCCGACAGGAACGAGTTCATCAGGATGCGCAGGAACCAGGCGCCGAAATTCGTGCCGCGCTCGTAGGTCTTGAACCCGCGGTAGGCGAGCAGCGCGGCGTCCTGGACGAGGTCCTCGGCGTCGGCGGGGTTGCGCGTCAGGCGCATCGCGGTCGCGTAGGCGCGCGCCAGGTGGGGCGCGAGCTCCCGCTCGAATTCGGCCCGGTCGTCGCGCCGCACGTTCATCGTCCAAAGTTCGGCGTGCCGGTCGGCCGGCGCAACGGCGAGAGCGCTCATGTGCGCTCCAACGCGGCACGGGTCCGCGCGGTTCCGCCTAGAACTCCACCGACCACTCGATGTCGTCCTTGCCCGGCGCGAACTCCACGCGCACGGCGCCGTAGGCCTGCCGCGCCAGCGTGCACGCGCTGCCGCCGGCGCAGCCCTTCGGCGTGAAGCCCCGCGGCAGCGCGACGGTGATGGCGTAGGGCCGTCCGTCCAGGTTCGTGGAGCGTCCCGACAACCGGCGGGCGCGGGCATCCCAATGCTCCCGGGCGATGTCGATCGCGCCCTGGACGACGTGCCGGCTCGAGCCCAGAACGAACGGCGCCCCACGCGGGCGCACCAGGCCGAGCACGATCGCGGAATGCGGCTGGATGGTCACGCTCAAGCGATCCCGCACGTCGCCGGCGCGCTCCTCCCGCCACACGTCGTACGCGGCGAACGGTCCTGCCGCGCCGTGCGCCGCGAGGTCCACGCTCTCCCGGCGCGGCTCGTCGTCCCAGTTCACCAGCGCCAGCATCCAGCGCCCCTCGCCCGAGCGCGCGAGCACCTGCGACGGCGGGCGATCCTTCGTGAGCGACCAGTAGCCGCCGGGGCCGCCGCCGTCGTAGACCCGTATGGCGATGGTGTTCTGCTTGCCCCAGCGCAGGACGTCGTCGGGCACCGCGTAGCGGCGCCAGCTGTCCCACGCACTTTCGTAGCTTGGCGGCATCGTTCCGGTCGCGCCGATCCTGACGCCGTTGATGAACGTCTCGTCGGCGTCGTCGATCCTGCCGAGCTCGAGGGCGATCGGGCCGGCGGCGGCGGCCGGGCGCCGCGGCGCGGTGAAGCGCTTGCGGTACCAGGCGAAGCCGTCGAGGCCCTCGTGGCCGGCGCGCTCCCAGTTCACGCCGACGTCGATCTCGCTCCACGTGCCGTCGTCGATGTCCACCGCCGATCCCGACGGCGCGTCGCCTTCCTGGAAACGCCACCGGCCGGGGAGGGGCACCAGGACGCGTCCGCCCTGGACGAGCGCCGGTGCGAGCGCCGGCTCGGTCCTGAGGAGGTCGAGCGCCCGGCCCGCGACGTTCGCGACCGGCATGGCGCGCTGGAGCAGCTCGATGCGCTCGGCGGTGAGACGCGGCAGGTGATCGGAAGCCATGGTCACGCCGCCGCTGAGCGCCACGATGGAGGTCCACGCGCGCGCCTCCTCCAGCGAGAGCGGGGCGCGCACGAGCAGCGCGTCGGGATCGTTGTGCCACGCGAGTCCCTGGTAGTGCGCGCGCTGCGCGAGGGGGCGGGC
>JBIOIA010000223.1:0-3084 GCA_044449445.1 Gemmatimonadales bacterium | reverse complement strand
GCGTCAACGGCTAACCTGCTATGCCGACGGGCGCTGACGGCTCGACGTCGCTGACGTCGACGATCGACGTTTCAGCTTCACCTGACACGACATAGGGGGGAGGGGGGGCGGAAGTCCTAGGCGAACCCGTCTACTAACCCGCGCCTGCGTTGACCGCCGGGCGTCGCCCCCTAAATTGCCCCGGGGATGACCCAGCCCGCGCCGCCGCTCGATCCGCGCCTCACCGAACAGCGCAATCCCGCTACGGCGGAGATCGACCTCGCTTCCCCCCTCGAAATCGTGGAGATGATGAACGCACAGGACCGGCTCGTGCCCGAGGCGGTTCACGAAGTGCGCCACGAGATCGCGCACGCCATCGAGCTGGTCGAAGCCGCGTTCCGCGCCGGCGGCCGGCTGCTCTACGTCGGCGCCGGCACGAGCGGCCGGCTCGGCGTGCTGGACGCGTCCGAGTGCCCACCGACCTTCGGCACCGATCCGGCCCTCGTCGTGGGCATCATCGCGGGCGGCTTCCAGGCGCTGGTCAAGAGCAAGGAAGGGGCGGAAGACGACTTCGACGCCGGCGCCGCGGCCGTTGACGCCGCGGATGCCGGCGCGCACGACGTGGTGTTCGGGATCGCGGCCAGCGGCTCGACGCCGTACGTGAAGGGCGCGATCGCCCGCGCCGGCGCGCGCGGCGCCAAGACGATCCTGCTCTCGTGCACCGATCCGCCGAAGGACCTGCTGACGAACGTGGACGTGGCGATCCTGCCCAAGGTCGGGCCCGAGGCGCTCACCGGCTCGACGCGCCTCAAGGCCGGCACGGCCACCAAGCTCGTGCTGAACACGGTGACGACCGGCGCGATGATCCGCTCGGGCAAGGCGTACGGCAACCTCATGGTGGACCTGCGCGCACTCTCGGCGAAACTGCATGATCGCGGTGAGCGGATCGTCATGGAGGTCTGCGGCGTGGACCGCCAGGCCGCGCAAGCGGCGATCGCCGCGGCGCACAGTCACGTGAAGACCGCGATCGTGATGCTGAAGCGCGGCGTCGACCTCGCTGGCGCCGAGCGGTTACTGGCCGAGGCCGGCGGCCTGGCGCGCAAGGCGATCGGCGCGCCGCCGCCGCCGGTCGGGAACTCGGGCGCGTTCCCTCTGGACCCGCGTGACTGAGCGCGCTCCGGTCCTCGCCGTCGGGCTGATGTCGGGAACGTCGCTCGATGGCGTGACCGGCGCGCTGGTCCGCATCGAGGAGCCCGCCGAGGGTGACTTCCGCCTAACGCTGCAGGCCCGCCGCACGATTCCCTACGGCCAGGAGCGCGAGCGGCGCATCGCGTCCGCGATCGCCGGGGGAACGGCGCGCGAGATCGCGCTCCTCCATGCCGACCTCGGCGAGTGGCTCGCCGAATGCGTGGAAACGCTGCTCGACGACGCGGGCGTCGCGCCGGCCTCGGTCGCGTTCATCGCCTCGCACGGCCAGACGATCTGGCACGAACCCCGGAAAGCCTCGCTCCAGCTGGGAAATCCGGCCGTCATCGCCGAGCGCACCGGCATCGCCGTGATCGCCGACTTCCGCTCGCGCGACGTCGCGGCGGGCGGGGAAGGGGCGCCGCTCGTGCCGCGCGCCGACCGCCTGCTGTTCGCGGGCCGGGAGGGGCCGCGCGCGCTGCTCAACATCGGCGGCATCGCGAACATCACGCTGGTGCCGAAGCGCGGCGACGACTCGCCGCTGCTCGCATTCGACACCGGGCCGGGCGTGATGGTGATCGACGCGTGCACGCAGCGCTTGTTCAACGGACTGCGCTACGACGAGGGCGGGAGGATCGCGGCCTCGGGACGCGCGCTCGATCCGGTGCTGAAGGAGTTGCTCGCCGATCCGTTCTTTGCCGGGCCGCCGCCCAGGAGCACCGGCCGCGAGCGGTTCGGCGCCACGTTCGCCGACGCGCTCCTCGCGCGGTGCCGGACGCTGAGCGACCAGCCGGCGGACGCGATCGCTACGGCGACGGAGCTCACCGCCCGCGCGATCGGCCGTGCGACGCGGTTCATCCCCGCCTCGCTCAAGCCGCGCGACGTGGTCCGCTCGGGCGGCGGCGCGCGGAACCCGACGCTCGTTGCGGCGCTGCAGCGCACGTGGCCGGGCGTGGAGCACCGCTCCTTCGACGACCTGTTCTTCGACGGCGACGCCAAGGAAGCGGCCGCCTTCGCATTCCTCGGTTACCTCACCTTCACCGGGCGGCCCGGCAACGAGCCGGGCGCTACCGGCGCTGCGGGGCCGCGCGTGCTCGGCTCGATCACGCCCGCGTAATGCCTGACGGTCTGCCTAACGGTCGGCCTAACGTCGCCGAGGTCGTGTTGCCGGCGATACGGTGGAACCCGGAGCGCGGGTATGAGGGTGAGCGGCCCGCCATCGAGCGCGCGCTGGCCGCGGGCGTCGGCGGGTTCATCCTGTTCGGCGGCGAGCGCGAGGCGACGCGCGCGCTCACGGCGGAGCTCCGGAGCGCCGCGGCGCATCCGCTGCTGATCGCGAGCGACCTGGAGCGCGGGGCGGGCCAGCAGGTGAAGGGGCTCACCCAGCTGCCGCCGCTCATGGCCCTGGCGGCGCTCGGCCTGGACGCGGTGCGGGAGGCCGCGCGCATCACGGCGCGGGAATCACGCGACGTCGGCATCAACTGGGCACTCGCGCCCGTGTGCGATCTCGACATCGAGCCCGCCAACCCGATCGTCCAGACCCGCGCGTTCGGCGCCGACGCCTTCGAGGTCGCCGAGCAGGCCGCCGCGTGGATCGACGCCTGCCAGTCGGCCGGCGTGCTGGCGTGCGCCAAGCACTTTCCCGGACACGGCCGCACCACCACCGACTCGCATGCCGAGCTGCCGGTGGTGAGCGCGGGGCGCGAGCTGGAGCGCGACCTGATGCCGTTCCGCCGCGCCGTGGCGGCGGGCGTCGCCGGCGTGATGACGGCCCACGTCGCGTACCCGGCCTGGGATCCGCTGGGTGTTCCCGCGACCTGCTCGCGCGTGCTGCTGAGCGACCTGCTTCGCCGCGATCTCTTCTTCAGCGGCCTCACCGTCACCGACGCGCTCATCATGGAAGGTGCGCTGAGCGGACAG
>JBIOIA010000222.1:0-3088 GCA_044449445.1 Gemmatimonadales bacterium | reverse complement strand
GGGCAGGAACGTGGTCACCCGGCTGGCGAATGCATCGGAGATGTGCTTGGCGGTCGCGACCACGACCTCCTCGGGCTCGCGCGCCACCGCCACGTCGCGGCTCAGCGCGTACGCGGCGGCGGTGCGCTGCTCGCGGGCCCGCGAGCTCTCGGCCTGTTCGCGGACGCGGCCGGTGAGCCGGCCCATCACGACGCCGATGACGAGCATGACGACGAACGTGAGCGCGTATCTCGCGTCGCTCACGGCGAACGTGTAGAACGGCGGCACGAAGAAGAAGTCGAGGCACCCGATGCTGAGGATTGCGGCGGCGAGCGCGGGCCCCTGCCGCGCCCTGGTGGCCGTCACCACCACGGCCAGCAGGAAGACCATCGTGACGTCGGTGGTCGTGAGCACCGAACGCAGCGCAAGACACAGCACCGTGGTGGCGATCACGACGGCGACGGCCAGACCATACTCGCGTGGCGGTGTGGGCAGCCGGCGTGAGGGCGGACGCTCGGCCTCGCCGGCGCCGGTGATGACGTACACGTCGATCGCACCGCTGCCTCGAATCAGCGCACCGAGCAGCGACCGCCGCCGCCGGAACAGCCTGCCCGGTGCCGGCGCCGGCTTGCCCACGACGATCCGCGTGACGTTGTTCGCCTGGGCCCAGTTCAGGACCTCGTCCGCCACGCTCGTCCCGACCAGGGTCGCCGTCCGCGCGCCGAGCTGTTCGGCCAGCCGGAGGTTCTGCACCACCGCGTCCTTCGCGGCTTCGGTCAGCCGGAAATGCAGCGGCGTCTCGACGTACACGGCGATCCAGTCCGCCTGGAGCCGCTCGGCCATGCGCCGCGTCGCGCGCACCAGCCGCGCCGACGCCGGGTCCGGGCCCACGCACACCAGCAGCCGCTCGGCCGCGGGCCACGTCTCCCGGATCCCCTCGGAGCGCATGTAGCCGCGCATCTCGGCGTCCACGCGGTTCGCCGTCTGCCGCAGCGCCAGCTCGCGCAGCGCGATCAGATTGCCCCGCTTGAAGAACTGCTCCAGCGCGCGCCCCGCCTGATCCGGGACGTACACCTTTCCCTCGCGCAGGCGCTGGAGCAGCACCTCGGGCGAGACGTCCACCAGCTCGATCTCGTCCGCGCGCTCGAGAACCGCGTCGGGCACCGTCTCGCGCACCGTGATGCCGGTGATCTGGGCGACCACGTCGTTCAGGCTGTCGATGTGCTGGACGTTCAGCGTGGAGTAGACGTCGATGCCGGCCTCGAGCAGCTCCATCACGTCCTGCCAGCGCTTGGCGTGCCGGCTGCCGGGCGCGTTGGTGTGCGCCAGCTCGTCCACGAGGATCAGTTTCGGGGCGCGTTCGAGTGCCCCGTCGAGATCGAATTCGTGGAGGGTGATGCCCTTGTACTCGAGGTTGTGACGGGGAAGCACGTCCAGGCCTTCGGTGAGACGCGCGGTCTCCGCACGACCGTGCGTCTCCACCACGCCGACCACGACGTCCAGCCCCTCGCGCCGCTTCGCTTGCGCGGCCTCGAGCATCGTGAACGTCTTGCCGACCCCCGGCGAGGCGCCGAAGAACAGCTTCAGCTTGGCGCGCGCCTCCCGGGCCTCCTCGGCCTGGACCTTCTTGAGCAGGGCGTCGGGATCGGGGCGGCCGGTCATGCCGTCACGATAGCGGCCCGCGGGCTACAGCGAAAGCGATCGCCGTCTCGTTCTCTTCTACAACTTGACGAGGATGGCCAGGTTGAGACGGTTCTCGGTCTGCCGCAGGTCCGGATTCCAGCCCGGGACGTTCGAGCCCGCCGCGCCGGTGTTGCCACCGGGCGGCGTGACCCCACCGGACCCGGCGAAATACGGCACGCTCGAATGGCGATGATCGTACTCGGCGCGGAACGTGACGAACTGGTCGGGCATGTAGTCGAACGTGACCGACGCATCCCAGGCGCTGAACTGGTCACCCGGGTTCTCCGTGAAATACGGCGTCCCTGAGAACGCGGTGGCGCCGTTGATCGGCGGCATCAGCACCAGGTAGCGGCCCGGGTTGTTCATGGTGCCGCCGCCGAGCGTCAGTCCGTAGATGTCCTTCTGGAACCAGAAGCGGTTGTAGACCATCCAGCCCAGGAAACTCTGCTGCGGACCGCCGCTGCCGCCCATGCAGCTGACCGGCCGGTCGGAACCGGTCGAACCCGCGTTGCCGCCGCTCTCACACCCGGCGTCCGCGGTGATCGAGAACGCCGCCTTCGACAGGAAGCGCGTGGGATGGTCCAGATACCTGACCTGGATGCTGTTGTCGCTGTGCACGCGCATCCGGTCCGGAATGCCGAGCCAGTCGTGACCGTAGTAGGAGTTGGACAGCACCGACACGTCGCCGTTGGGACGCCACAACAACTGGAGGCCGAGGCCCGGCGTGCTGTTGAACATGCCGTAGGACTGCCAGCCGTTGACCAGCCACGGCTCGATCTTGAGCTTGTCGCTCGTGAAGATCTGGAGCCTGAGGCCGTTGAAGAACCACGGCGTATTGGACGACACGTACGAAGGCTGGTAGGCCCAGTTGTCGAAGTTGTAGTAGCTGAACAGGCCGACGTACGACATGAAGATGCCGGCGTCGAGGTTGATGCCGTTCAGCTTGTCCCAGTGGTAGCCGCCGTACGCCTCGGAGACGTAGCGGTACGCGTCCGACATGTCCCACTGCCCGCGCGCCGGGCTGGCGTCGTTGCGCGGCGTCATCGTCGAGTACATGCCGAACTGCGTCATCAACCGGCCGCGCGCGTGATCGGTGTGGAAGTCGCCGCCGATCCCGAGCTGCTGGACCTGGATCTCGCCGGTGCGCCCGCTCTCGGACGTGCCGACGAGCGTGTGGTCCTCCGGGCGGTTGAAATCGCCGATGTAGGACGCGTCCAGCCGGAACTCGCCCGTGAAGTACTTCGAGTCGAGCACCGCCGTCTTGGTGCGCGGGTTGCCCTGGAGCCACGTGAAGTCGGCGAATGCGAATGGGGCCGGGGCCGCCGGGGCCGCCGGTGCCGCGTGCGTGGAGTCCTGCGCGGCGAGCAGCGACGGTATGAACAGACCCACGAGGACGAGACGAGCCTTCATCGAACACCTCCACTAT
>JBIOIA010000221.1:0-3113 GCA_044449445.1 Gemmatimonadales bacterium | reverse complement strand
TCCTGCTCCAGGCCGACATCCTGGAGCTCAAGGCCAACCCCGACCGCCCGGCCGTCGGCAGCGTGGTCGAGGCGCAGCTGGATCCGGGCAAGGGCCCGGTCGCGACCATCCTGATCACGAACGGCACGCTGCACACGGGCGACAACTTCATCTGCGGCAGCTTCTCGGGCCGCGTGCGCGCGCTCCAGGACGAGCGCGGCAACCCGGTGAAGGAAGCGGGCCCCAGCTCGCCGGTGCAGGTCCTGGGCTTCGAGGGCGTGCCGCAGGCGGGCGACTCGTTCAGCGTGGTCGCGGACGCCGCCGCCGCGCGCGAGATCGCGCAGAAGCGCCAGCGGCTCGAGCGCGAGGCGCAGAACCGCCGCACCAGCCGCGCCGGCGTCACGCTGGAGGAGTTCTTCCAGCAGCGCGCCGAGGGCGAGATCGCCTCGCTCCGGCTCATCATCAAGGCCGACCAGGGCGGCCCGGCCGAGGCGCTGGCCGACGCGCTCGCGCAGCTCTCGACCGGCGAGGTCAAGGTCGAGGTGGTGCACCGCGGCGTCGGCGCGATCACCGACAGCGACGTGCTGCTCGCCAGGGCGAGCAACGCGATCATCATCGGGTTCCACGTGCGGCCGGACAGCAACGCCCGCGCCTCCGCGGCGCGCGAGCACGTGGACATCAAGCTCTATCGCGTGATCTACGAGGCGGTCGAGGACGTGAAGGCCGCGCTCGAGGGCATGCTGAAGCCCGAAGAGAAGGAGACCGTGCTCGGCGAGGCCGAGGTGCGGCAGCTGTTCAAGATCTCGGGCGTCGGAGTCATCGCGGGCTGCTACGTCAAGAGCGGCACCATCCCGCGTGCCGGCAAGGTCCGCGTGCTGCGCGACGCCGCGACGGTGTACGAAGGCACGCTCAGCTCGCTCAAGCGCTTCAAGGACGACGTCAAGGAAGTGAAGGACGGCCTCGAGTGCGGCATGGGGATCGAGAACTTCAACGACATCAAGGTCGGTGACGTGATCGAGGCGTTCCGGATCGAGCAGGTGGCCCGGACGCTCCAGGCGGCGGCCCCGGCGCGCGAGTAGCGCGTGATCGTCGGCGTCCGGAGCTGGGAGCTGCACCTGCCGGCGTGCCAGTCGCTCAAGGACAAACGCCGCATCGTGAAGTCGCTGAAGGACCGCCTCCACCAGAAGTTCGGCGTGTCGGCGGCCGAAGTCGACCACCAGGACCTGTGGCAGCGCGCGCTGATCGCCGCGGCCGTCGTCTCGGGCGATGCGCGCCACGCCGAAGCGGTCCTCACCGCGTGCGACCGGCTGGTCCAGGCCGAGCCGCTGGCCACCATCATCGCGAGCGAGACCACATGGCAATGAGGCATCGTTCTCCCGATCGGGGCCGCCGTCCGCGCCGCGCCGCCGAGCAGGTCAGGCAGGTGGTCACCACGTTCCTCCACGGCGAGGCGCGCGATCCGCGCATCGGCCTGGTGACCGTGACGAAGGTCGAAATGACCCCCGACCTCCAGCGCGCCACGATTCACTACGTCGTCCACGGCAGCGCGGAGCAGCAGGAGCAGACCGCCGAAGGACTGGCGAAGGCCGCCGCGGCCGTGCGCCGTCGTATCGGCGAGGAGATCGAGCTGCGCGTCGTGCCCGAGGTGGTCTTCGAGCTCGACAAGGGCCACGAGCACGCCGCCCGCATCGAGCAGCTCCTGGCCGAGCTCAAGAAGCCCGAGGAGCCGCCGGCCTGAGCGACGGCATCCTCCTCATCGACAAACCCGCCGGCCCTACCTCCCACGACGTCGTCGGCGCCGTCCGGCGCGCGCTCGACATCGCGCGGGTCGGCCACGCCGGCACGCTCGATCCGCCCGCGACGGGGCTCCTGGTCATCCTGGTCGGGCGGGCCACTCGGCTCGCGCGGTTCGTCGGGCTCCTCAGGAAGCGCTACACGGGGACCATCCGCCTGGGCTCCGAGACGACGACGGGAGACGCCGAAGGCGAGGTCGTGGGCGAGCGCGACGAGTCCTGGCGCACCAGGACGCGAGCCGACCTCGAGCAGGCACTCGCGCAGGTGCAGGCGCAGGACGAGCAGATGCCGCCGCCGGTCAGCGCCAAGAAGGTGGAGGGCGTCAGGGCGTATCGCCGCGTCCGCCGCGGCGAGATGCCGGTCATGAAACCGGTCCGCGTCACGATCTTCAGCCTTCAGCTATCAGCTTTCGACGCTTCAGCTGGTGAAGCCTCCATCGCCGTCGAGTGCTCCGCCGGCACCTACATCCGCTCGATCGCGCGCGACGTGGGTCGCGTGCTCGGTACGCGCGCCCACCTGTCCTCGCTGCGGCGCACCGCCATCGGGCCGTGGAACGTCGAGCAGGCCCAGCAGCTCCGGGACGTTGACGCCGGGCTGTTCGCCGTAAGACCCGAGGTCCTGCGGCCGATGCGCGAGGCCGTCGCCCATTTGCCGGCGGTGATTCTCTCGGCGGACGACGCGAAGCGGCTCGCGACCGGCCAGAAGATCGCGGCGCCCAGGGACCAGGCCGGCCCGGCCGCGGTGTTCGACGCCGAAGGCCTGATCGGCGTGGCCAACGTGGAGGACGGTCTGCTGCACCCCGACGTGGTGCTGGTCGGGTGATCAAGACCGTTCTGACGGTCGGCACGTTCGACGGTGTGCACCTCGGTCACCGCGCCGTGCTGCACGAGATCGCGCGCCGGGCGAAGGCCGCGCGCCTGACGAGCGTGCTCGTGACGTTCGAGCCGCACCCGCTCGAGGTGATCAACCCGGCCGCGGCGCCGCCGCTGCTCACGCTGCCGGAGGAGAAGCGCGCGATCCTGGCCGAGATGCCGGTGGACCGGGTGGAGTTCGTGCCGTTCACGGAGGAGCTGCGCAACTTCCCGCCCGAGCGATTCGTGCGCGAAGTGCTCGAGGCGCGGTTCCACATCGCCGAGCTGGTGATCGGGCACGACCACGGCTTCGGTCGCGGGCGGAGCGGCGACGAGGACCTGTTGCGCAGGATCGGCAAGGAAGACGGCTTCAGCGTGGACGTGATCGAGGCGGTTGAGGTGGATGGGCGCGCCGTCAGCTCGACGATGATCCGGCGCGCGGTGGCCGGCGGCGACCTGGCCCTGGCCGAGCGCGCGCTCGGCCGGCCC
>JBIOIA010000220.1:0-3163 GCA_044449445.1 Gemmatimonadales bacterium | reverse complement strand
TACGAGCGCCGCGATCTTCGCGCAGCCCAACTTCTACGGTGCGGTCGAGGACGCAGCGTCGTTGAGCGCCGCCGCCAAGGCCGCCGCGGCCGACGCGAGGAGCGAGGCGCGCGACGGCGCCGGAAAGTCCCCGGTCGTGGTCGCCCAGGTCGATCCGATGGCGCTTGGCATCCTCAAGCCGCCGGGCGAGTGCGGCGTCGATGTGGCCGTCGGCGAGGGTCAGCCGCTCGGCAACCGCCTCGACTTCGGCGGTCCGTCGTTCGGTTTCTTCGCCGCGCGCGAGGAGTACCTGCGGCGGATGCCGGGACGCATCGCCGGGGAGACCGTCGACGTGGACGGGCGGCGCGGGTTCGTGCTCACGCTGCAGACCCGCGAGCAGCACATCCGCCGCGAGAAGGCCACGTCGAACATCTGCACCGCGCAGGCGCTCAACGCGCTCGCCGGGGTCGTATACCTGGCGTGGCTCGGGCGCGTCGGCATAGTCGAGCTGGGCGAGCTCCTGCTTCAGCGCACGCACTACGCGCGCGAGACGCTCGCCGGACTCGACGGCGTCAAGATGCTTCACTCCCAGCCGGTCATCCGCGAGTTCGCGCTGCGACTCGACGCGGACGTCGCCGCGGTCAAGCGCCGCTGCGCGCTGCAGGGCATCAACCCGGGCGTCGACCTGCACGCGCTCACCGAGCGTGCCGAGGACCGCGGCGGGCTGCTCGTGGCGATCACCGAGCGGCGCTCGCGTGCCGACATCGACCGTCTCGCCGATGTGCTCGGGGCGGCCGTCGCGGCCGAGCGCGACCGCGGTGCCGGCCGATCTTCGATCGGTGGGCCGGCGCCGCTCGCCGACGAGGCGGTGAGCGTATGAGCATGCTCGACGACAACCAGCTCCACGCCGACCCCGGCATCGACGTGCATCCCGCGAGCGGCGGGGCGAGGTCGCAGCGGGCAAACGCGTTCGGCCCGACGCCGCTCCAGCGCGATCCGGCGAGGACGATCTTCCAGAAGGGCGCGCCCGGACGCCGCGCGTTCGTTTGCCCGCCTCTGGACGTGCCGAGCGCGGACGCGCAGAAGCTGCTGCCGGCACGGTTCCGCCGCAGCGAGCCGCCGCGGCTGCCCGAGGTCTCAGAGCCGGAGATCGTGCGCCACTACGTGGGCATCTCCAAGCGCAACTTCGACCTCGACTCGGGCTTCTATCCGCTCGGCTCGTGCACGATGAAGCACAACCCGCGTCTGCACGAGCGGGTGGCGGCGCTGCCGGGCCACGCGCGGTTGCACCCGCTGCAGGATCCCGAGCGCGCTCAGGGTGCGCTCGAGCTGATGTGGAACCTGCAGAGTGCGCTCGCGGAGATCTCCGGCCTCGAGCACGTGTCCCTGCAGCCGTCGGCCGGATCCCACGGTGAGCTTGCAGGCGTGCTGCTGACGCGCGCCTATCACGAGGACCGCGGCGAGACCCGCCACAAGGTGCTCACGCCCGACACGGCTCACGGCACGAACCCGGCGACGGTCACGATGGCGGGCCTGGAGGTCGTCAAGCTGGAGACCGATCCCGACGGAGGCATCGATCTCGACGATCTGCGCGCGAAGGCCGACTCCGACGTCGCCTGCCTGATGCTCACCAACCCGAACACGCTCGGCCTGTTCGATCCGAACATCGAGGAGATCGCCGCGATCGTGCACGAGGCGGGCGCCACGCTGTATTACGACGGCGCCAACCTGAACGCCGTCATGGGGATGTCGCGGCCGGGCGACATGGGCTTCGACATCATCCACTTCAACCTGCACAAGTCCTTCACCCAGCCGCATGGCGGCGGCGGCCCGGGGTCGGGTCCAATCGCGACGTCCGAGCGGATCGCCCCGTTCCTGCCGCGACCGCTCGTCGTGCGCGAGGAGGATGGCGCGAGCGGGTCTTCGCCGACGTTTGCGCTCGACTTCGACCGGCCCAAGTCGATCGGGCGCCTGCGCGGCTTCCATGGCAACTACGGCTGCTTCGTGCGCGCCTACGCCTACATCTGCTCGCTCGGCGCGGACGGCCTGAAGGACGTATCCGAAGCGGCGGTGCTGAACGCCAACTACCTGCTGGCCCGGTTGCAGGAGCGCGGCATCGCCGAGCATCTGCCGCTCGCCTATGGAGAGCTGTGCATGCACGAGTTCGTTCTCTCCGGCGGGCCGATGAAGCGCGCGCTGAGAATCAAGACCCTCGATCTCGCCAAGCGGCTGCTCGACTTCGGCTTCCATCCGCCGACCGTGTACTTCCCGCTGCTCGTGGACGAGGCGCTGATGGTCGAGCCGACCGAGACCGAGACCAAGGAGACGCTCGACGCGTTCGCCGATGCGATCGCGGCGATCCTCACGGAGGCAGCCGAGGATCCCCAAATCGCGATCGGGGCGCCCTACACGACGCCGGTCCGTCGCCTGGACGAGGTCGCAGCGGCCAAGCGCCCGGTCATCCGCCAGGCGCTGGGCTAGGCCGGCGCGTATGGCGATCGAGCACCGCAAACTCGGCAGCACGGGCATCAGCGTCAGCCCGCTGTGCCTCGGCGCGATGATGTTCGGCGCCTGGGGAAACACCGACCACGAGGACTCGGTCGCGATCATCCATGCAGCCCTCGACGCGGGCGTCAACTTCATCGACACGGCCGACGTCTACTCGCGCGGCGAGTCCGAGGAGATCGTCGGCAAGGCGCTGGCCGGCGGCCGGCGCGAGTCGGTCGTGCTGGCGACCAAGGCGCACGGCACGATGGGCGACGACGTCAACCAGTTCGGCAACTCCCGTCGCTGGATCGTCAAAGAGGTCGAGGACAGCCTGCGGCGGCTGAAAACGGACTGGATCGACCTGTACCAGATCCACCGCCCCGAGATCGACACCGACATCGACCAGACGCTCGGCGCGCTCACCGACCTGGTGAGTGCCGGCAAGGTTCGCGCGATCGGCAGCTCGACCTTCCCCGCCCACCAGATCGTCCAGGCCCAGTGGGCCGCCGAGCGGCGCGGGCGCGAGCGCTTCATCTGCGAGCAGCCGCCCTACTCGATGCTGATCCGCCGCATCGAGGCCGACGTTTTGCCGGTCTGCCAGGAGTACGGCATGGGCGTGATCCCGTGGAGCCCGCTTGCCGGCGGCTGGCTGTCGGGCCGCTACCGCAAGGGCGGTGACTCGCCCGGCTCGAGCCGT
>JBIOIA010000219.1:0-3204 GCA_044449445.1 Gemmatimonadales bacterium | reverse complement strand
GGTCCGCAAGACGCCCGACGCTCTCCACGGCACCGGCCCCGCCCAGCCCGATGGCGACGGCGAGCCGCCGCGCCGCGATCGCCGGCGGCAGCGCATCCGGGTGGAACTCGGTGAACGAGCGGCGGCCCATCGGCGCGTCTTCGCGCGCCGCTGCCGGCGAGACCTGCGGGCCCGAGTGACGCGGCCCGCGCGAGGACCGCATGAGCTTGAGGTGCACGAGCGAGCTGACTGGAGGCGGCGCGGCCGCATGTTTATGACGACCGGCACTGGCGCCCGCGATCTGGATGAGCGCCGCGACTTCCTCGGCGCGCACGCCGGGCTCGAGCATGGCGTAGCGATGGCCCTGCGAGTAGAGCAGGCCCGCGAGTTCCTGGACCTGAGGATTGTGCGCCGCGGTCGGGTGGCCCTCGAACGCGAAACCGGTGGACGTGATCCTCAGCTCGACGACGCCGCCGCTGGTCAGCCTGGGCAGGAGTGACGACACACCGGCCAGCGCCTGCTGCACCGAGGGATGGCTGGCAGGATAGAGGCGGCACAGCCGGAACGCCTTGCCGATCTCCGCGAGGAGGGCCTCGACGTCGGCGCTCATCGGGGCGGATCGAGCTGCGCGGCGCGGTAGAGCGCATCGCGCTCGGCCGGCCGCAGGTGGCGCGTGGCGCCGCGCGTCAGCTCGCCCAGGACGACGGGCCCGTACGCCGTGCGCGTGAGCGAGCGCACGCCGAGGTCCAGAGCCGCGCACAAGCGGCGCACCACGCGCGAGCGTCCTTCGGCGAGTTCCAGCTCGAGGACACCTCCCTTCCCGCGCGGCTCGAACCGCCAGTCGCTGAGCCGGACCGGGCGATCTTCGCCCTCCACCCGGATGCCACGTTCCAGCGCCTTCGCGCCGCGTTCGTCGAGCCGGCCCGTCACCGCCACGCGGTAGCGGCGCGGCACCTGCCACTTGGGATGCATGAGGCGCGAGGCCAGGTCGCCGTCGCTCGTGAACAGCAGCAGCCCTTCGGACATGACGTCGAGCCGCCCCACCGCGACGAGGCCTGCCGGCTCCTTCACCAGGTCGAACACGCTCGGGTGCCGCTCCGACGCGACGCGGCTCGTCACGTAGCCCGGCGGCTTGTTGAGCGCGAGCCACGACGGCGTGACGAGCCGGACCTTCCGTCCGTCGAGCGTCACGGTGTCGCGCGCCGGATCCACCGGATCGCCCGGGCCCCTGGGCGGCGCGCCGTTGATGCGCACGCGGTCCGCCGAGACGAGTACGGCCGCGCCGCGCCGGCTGCTGACGCCCGCCCGCGCCAGGAAGCGCGCGAGCCGAAGCGTGCTCACTCCGTTTCGGGCTGCTGCGGCGGCGGGCGCAGCGCGACCGCCAGCTCCTCGCTGCGCGGCAGGTCCGACACGTCGCGCAGGCCCAGGTGCTCGAGGAAGCTCGGCGTGGTGGCGTAGAGCAGCGGCCGCCCCAGTCCCTCCGCGCGCCCCGACACCTCGATGAGGCCCCGCTCCTGGAGCAGGCGGAGCACGCCGCCCGAGCTCACGCCCCGGATCTCCTCGATCTCGGCGCGCCCGACCGGCTGGCGGTAGGCGATGACGGCCAGCACTTCCAGCGCCGCGCCCGAGAGCTTGAGCGGGCGCGCGGCGAACTGCGCGCGCTCGATCGCTTCGGCGAAGATCGGCCGCGTCAGGATCTGCCAGCCCTCGGCGATCTCGACCAGCTCGACGCCGTGGCCATCGGATTCGTAATGGTCCTTGAGCTCGCCCAGCGAGCGCTTCCAGTCGTCCTCGGAAGCATCCGGGTCGAGCACGGTCAGCTCGTCCAGCGCGAGCGGACGAGGGGCGGCGAAGAGCGCCGCCTCAAGTAGTCTGGTACGCTGCTCCACGTTCGATCATGAGCGGCTTGAACGCCGCCGGCTGTTGGACGGTGAGCGTTCCCCGCCGCGCCAGCTCGAGCAGCGCGACGAGGGACGACAGGATGTCGACCACGGTCGGCTTGGCGCCGAGCAGGTCGCGGAACGGAAATGCCTCGTGCGCGGCGAGCCGCTCGAGCACGCGCTGCGTTGCGCCTTCCACGTCGAGCGGGCGCGGCGCCACGCGGTACAGCGAAGGGTCGGGCATCATCTGGAGCACGCGCTCGACCGCCTCGATCAGCTCTTCGATCTCGAAGACCAGGGGCGGCGGCGGCGCTTCGGGAGCCGGCGCCACCCACCCGCGGCCGAATCGCTCGGCGCGGCGGCGGGCCGCCTTCTCCATCCAGTCCACGACCTCGCGGATCTGCTGGTATTCGAGCAGGCGCCGCACCAGCTCGTGACGCGGGTCCTCCCAGGGCTCCTCGTCGCCGCGCCGGGGCAGCAGCATCTGCGCCTTGATGCGCACCAGCCGCGCCGCCATCTCGAGGTACTCGGCAGCCTCGTTGAGGCCCAGCGTAGCGATCACCGCCAGGAACTGGTCGGCGATCCGCGCGATCGGAATGTCCCAGATGTCGATTTCTTCGACGCGGATCAGGTGCAGCAGCAGATCGAGCGGGCCCGAGAACCGGTCGAGGGTGACGACGAATCCTGCGTCGTCGGTGCCTAGCGGAGCGTCGGGTGAGAGGGCCGTCACGGGAAGGCCAAGCTAACCTTGTGATGCAGGGTTGTCAAAACGAACGACATCGGGTAAACTCATTGCCTTGCTTGAAGTTAGCTTTCAACTTACAACTTTCGACTTTCAACTGGAGTCCAAGTGCCTCGCATCAAGTCCGCGAAGAAGCGCATGCGCCAATCGCGCGCCCGCACCGAGCACAATCGCGCGCTGCGTTCGGCGATCAAGACGGCCGTGAAGAAGGCCCGTGGGGAAACGAACAAGGAGAGCGTGGCCGCCGCGATGCGGGCGCTCGACCGCGGCGCCACGAAGCGACTGATCCACCGGAACGCGGCCGCGCGCAAGAAGTCGCGGCTCGCCAGGAAGCTCGCCGCGGCGCGTTAGGCCGAAGCGCTCAGGCTAGAACGCCGCGAGCTCAGCACCACACTTCTCGCAGTACCACTCCGGGGGCGGTTCACCGCCCCACATTCCTTGCACTTCAGCGACGCCTGCACCAGCGACGGATCCACCTTGGTCGCCGCGGGTGGTCCGTGGGCCGCGGCGGCCCAGGGGGTTCCGTCGCGGGTGCAGGCGTCGCGGGAGTGCCAGGACTGTGGGGCGGGGAACCGCCCCACGGGGTGGTTCTGGGAGAAGGGG
>JBIOIA010000218.1:0-3220 GCA_044449445.1 Gemmatimonadales bacterium | reverse complement strand
GTCCCGACCAGGACGTTGCGCAGCTGAAGGTCGGGGTGGACGAAGCCCGCGTTGTGCAGCTTGCGAACCAGCGTGCCGACGGCGCGGAAGATTTCCCTGCGCAGCTCGCCCTGAGGCGCGTCCTTGCCGAAGAACATCGTGAACAGGTCGGTGCCGTCCACGCGCTCGGTCGCGACGTCGGCGCGGTGGACGAGCAGGCTCTTATACATCACCCCGACGAGCACCCGGGGCGTTGCGACGCCCGCGCGGCTCAGCCGGTCGGCGATGTCGATCTCGCGCACGAAGCGCGGCGCGCCGACGTAGCGGTCGCCGAGCAGGCCGGCGAGCGCGCCGCCCCGCCGCGCGTGGCGCACCACGACGCGCGCGTCCCCCAGGAGCACGCCATACGCCTCGCCTCGGCCGTGGAACACGTCCCGACCGGGTTGCTGTGCGGCCCACTCATAGAGTGTCGGCCTCGCCGACAACGCGTTGGTGACGGGCGCGGCGACGCTGCGGTGCGCGAGCACGGCACCGCCTGGAAAACTCCATGAGTCGTAATCGGGGAAGACGACCGGAATGCCGCCCAAACCTCAGTACTTGGCCAGGTAGATGGGGACCGGCTGGGCCTTGTTCTTGACCTTGATCGGCTCGCGCGATTCGGTCTTGGGCGGCGACTTGAGGCGCCTGTAGAGAATGTCGGAAATCACGATCTCACCCTTGGCGGCCGCCGAGCACAGCCGCGAGGCGGTGTTCACCGCGTCGCCGAGCACGGTGTATTCGAGACGCTGCTCGCTGCCGATGTTGCCGGCGAACACCGTGCCGAAGTTGATCCCGACACCGATCTGCACCGGCGGCTTGCCGGTCTGGGCCCAGTGCTGGTTCAGCTCCACGAGCTTGCGCTGCATCTCGATCGCGGCGGTGATCGCCTTGTCGGCGTCGTCGGGCGTGCCGAACGGCGCGCCCCACAGCGCCATGATCGCGTCGCCGATGAACTTGTCGAGCGTCCCGCCGTTCCTGAAGATGATCTCCACCATTTCGGTGAAGTACTCGCGCATCAGGTGGGCGACGTCGTCGGGGTCCATCTTTTCCGACATGGACGTGAAGCCGCGGATATCGGAGAACAGGATGACCACGTCGCGCTTCGCGCCGCCGAGCTTCACCTCCTCGCCGTGGTCCTGGATCTGCTTGGCGAGGTCGGGCGAGAAGTAACGCTGGAAGTTGGCGCGGGTCAGCGCTTCGCGGCGCAGCCCTTCCGCGAGCTGGCCGTTCTCGATGGCGGCCGAGGCGACGCCGGCGAACCCGATCAGGAAGTCGAGGTCGTCTTCCTTGAACGCGTGGGTGGCCGTGAGGTTGTCCACGTAGATGATGCCGAGGCCCTGGCCGGAGGCGCCGATGAGCGGCGCGCCGAGCGCCGAGCGCACGCTCTGCATCAGGATGGACTTACCCTTGAAGCGCTCGTCCTCGGCGGCGTTGTCGGTGAGGATCGCGACGCGCTCCGTCATCACCTGCGAGACGATGGACTTGGGCACGTGCCGCGCGGATGCGAAGCCCTCGCCGAGGCGGCTCTTCGAGATGCGCGGGATCGGCTCGGTGGCGCCGGGCTCGTTCATCAGGATGGACACGCGGTCCACCGGCATGACCTGGAACGTGAAGTCCACGATGGACTCGAGCAGCTTGTCCACATCCTGCTGGCGCGACAGGGCCTTCGAGATCTCGAGCAGCAGCTCCAGCTTCTTCGCGGAGCGCGCGGCGTCCTTGGTTTCCTGGGTCGAGGAGGGCGCGTCCGACATCGAGAAGCGCTTGACCCGGCCCGAGATGATGTCGCCCTCGCCCGAGAGCGGCAGCTGCCGGACGATCGTGGCCTGGGCGGGCTTGGGGCCGCCGAACCCGCCCGAGGAAGGGGCGGGGGCGGGAGCCGGCTTGGGCGCCTCCGCCGGCTTCGAAGTCTCGCGCACGTAGAAGGACACCTTGCCGAACATCACGACGTCGTTGGGCGTCGCCACGGCTTCGGTGATCTTGCTGCCGTTCAGGAAGGTGCCGTTGGAGGAGCCGAGATCCTTGACCAGGATCCCGCCGTTCTGGACGCTCAGCTGGGCGTGCTGGCGCGAGATCGTCGGATCGTAGATGGGAACGTCGGAATTGACGGCGCGGCCCACGACCATCTGGGTCCCGGGCTTTATGTCAATCGTCTGTTCGCCAGATGTGCTGACGAGTTTGAATGGTTCCATCGCCCAAGGGTCCGAGGAACTGGGAAATATGCCCCCCCGCTGGGGGGTCCGCTAGCCGGCTGCCGGGGCGCTCCGGGCCAGCGCCACGGCCCTGAGTGCCGCCCGCGCCTTGTGCTCGCACTCGGCCAGCTCCGTGACCGGGTCGGAATCCGCGACGATCCCCGCGCCGGCCTGGACCAGCACGCGATCCTTCTGTACTACGCACGTGCGGATGGCAATTGCTGTATCGAGGCGGTGCGCACCCCACCCGAGGTACCCGACCGCGCCGGCGTAGGGTCCGCGCCGCGTCCGCTCGAGCCCGTCCAGCAGCTCCATCGCGCGGACCTTGGGCGCGCCGGAGACCGTGCCGGCCGGGAAGCACGCCTTGAGCGCATCCACCGCATCGAGCCCCGCTCGCAGCGTGCCGCGAACCTCGGAGACGATGTGCTGGACGTGCGCGTAACGCTCCAGCGCGAGGTGCTCGACCAGGCGCACCGATCCGTATGCGGCGACGCGGCCGACGTCGTTGCGGCCCAGGTCCACGAGCATCTCGTGCTCGGCGAGCTCCTTGGGATCGGCGAGCAGCTCCCTGGCGAGCTCGGCATCGGCGTCGGCATTCGCACCGCGCGGGCGCGTGCCGGCGATCGGGCGCACGGTCACCTCGCGGTCCTCCACCTTTACCAGCACCTCGGGTGAGCTGCCGACGATCGCCACGTCGTCGAGCTTCAGGTAATAGAGGTATGGCGCGGGGTTCAGCGAACGCAGGCAACGGTACAGCGTGAGAGGGTCCACCGCGCCCGCCACCTCCATGCGGCGCGACAGCACCGCCTGGAAGATGTCACCCGCCGCGATGTGCTCCTTGAGTAACGCGACGTCCCGCTCGTAGTCCGCACCAGGGTAGGGACTGGTGGCGTCCGCAGGCTCCGCGGTGACGCCCGAGGCGAGAGGCGAGAGGCGAGAGGGAGCTCTCAGGCGTGCCATCCACGCGTCGAGTTTCGTCCGGGCTGCGTCGTACGAACGCCCGCGCTCCTCCT
>JBIOIA010000217.1:0-3251 GCA_044449445.1 Gemmatimonadales bacterium | reverse complement strand
GGTAAGCGTGTCGCGCCTCGGGCGCGTCGTGTCGCGCGGCGCGGGAATAGTGTAGCGGCGTACGCGTGCCGTGTCGCGGGCGGTCGAGTCGGCGTGTGTCGAGTCCGTCGCGGAGCGCGCGCGTGATGGGGGCGGCGGAGGCGGACGCGGCGGGCGGTACTGCGCGCGCACATTGGCGTGGTGTCTGGTGAGGCTGGTCACGCCGAACACGTGGATGACGTAACGGGTCTCGATCTCGAGCGGGGTCACCAGGCGCACCAGACGGGTGTCCGAGGGCGGCGGCCTGCGCGCCAGCATCTTCTCGGCGCGCGTGGAATCGAGCGGCGAGCGCGCGGCCGGCGTGATTCGCCCCGGAGCGATCTGCGCCGGCGGCGCGACCGGTGTGGGACGCAGGGCCGAGGATGGCGGATTCCGTCGCGCCGCCGACGTGTCGGCGCGGCGCGCGGCTGCGAGGGAATCCTGCCGGGCGGCTGCCGCCGCCGAATCACGCGCCGCGCGCACGGCACGCAGGGCGGCGTTGAGCGAATCGAGCTGCTTCGGCGTGTAGATGCCCACCAGCGGGAGCGACGCCGTCGAGTCGGCGAGCGGGGCGACCTTCACGTCGCTCGTGTCGAGCGCCACCGACGGATCGAGCGGGCGATCGAAGGTGAGTCGCAGCGTCAGCGAATCCACGCCCTCGACCTGGCGGAGCCTGGGAGCCGACGAGTCGTGCACGAAGGCGAACAGCTCGAGCGTCGCCGCCGTGTCGAGCGCGACGTCCGAGCTGTCGAACGCCTCGCGCGCGCCGCGGCGCCGGTCGCCGTTGGTGTCCATCACCCCGTACACGACGTAGTGGCCGGGCGGCAACGGGCCGAGCGTGAAGCCGCCGCTCGAGTCGGCGAGGGTGCGGTAGGAGAGGGAGTCGGGCAGCAGCAGCGCCTCGACCAGCGCGCGCGGCACGGGCTTCCCCCCGACCCAGTCCACGATGCTGCCCTGGACCCGCGCGGAGGGAATCTCGGGACCGGTGCTGAACACGATCACCTTCCCGATGCGCAGGCGGTTCTTCCTGAGGTCGGTGACGACCGGCAGCAGCTCGACGCGGTACACGCGTCCGGGCTTGAAGCCGTTGCGCGGGCGCACCGTCAGCCGGTCGCGCCGCCAGCTCACGCGGGTCGCGCCGGCGTCGGGCGAGAGGATCACCGCGTACTTGAAGTCCGTCGTCGTGCCGACGATCCGCTCGTCCACGACCTTGTCGAAGATGATGGTCGCCTCGCTGGGCGGCTGGCTCAGGATGACGCCCGAATCGGGATCGATCGCCACGACCGTCGGCGGCGTGGTGTCCGGCGGGCCGCCCGGCGGGTCGCCCGAGTTCGCGCAGGCGAGGATGAACAGCATCGCGCAGGCGGAGAGGCGTCTCAGCATCCCAGCGCCTTCAGCTTCTCCTGGAGCGCGGCCGATCGGCTCGTCCACTCGCGCTCCTTGACCCGCTCACCCTCGACGACCTTTGGCGGCGCCTTCGCGAGGAAGCCGGCATTGCCGAGCTTGCCGCGCAGCGCGGCGAGCTGGTTCTCGAGCCGGCCCTTCTCGCCCTCGATGCGCGCGCATTCCTTCCGGACGTCGATCGCGCCGCCCAGGTCCGCCAGCAGCTCGGCGCCGCCCGGCAGGACGGCGTGCGCCACGGCCGCGCCGGAGGCCTTCGTCGTGGACTCCGTCACGTCGCGCGTCCGGGCCAGCCGCCTGATGGTGCTCCCTTCGGCGCGGACCGCAGCGCGCTGCCGCTCACTCAGGCGGCCCAGCGCGACGCGCACTTCGGCGTTCGGCGCGACGTTGTAATCCGCGCGAATCGCCCGCGTGCCGTTCACGACCGCCTGCACGAACGCGAACGCCTCCAGCGATGCCGCGTCCTCCTTGCCCCTGACCCGGGGCCAGCTTGCCGTCACGATCGTCGCGTGCGACTTGCCCGGCATCCGGCGATAGAGCGTCTCGGTGATGTACGGCATCACGGGGTGGAGCAGCCGCAGCACCGTGCTCAGGCAGTGCGCCGCCACCGCGCGCGCCACGTCGCCGCCGGGCTCGTCGCCGTAGAGCCGCGGCTTGATGGCCTCGAGGTACCAGTCGGCGAAGTCGTCCCACAGGAAGTGGTACGGCGTTCCGGTCGAATCGTTCAACCGGAAGCGCTCGAGGTGATCCGTCGTTTCACTCACGCACGCGTGGAGCCGCGACAGGATCCAGCAGTCGCTGAGCTGGAATTCGTCGCTCCGGAAGCTCTCCAACGCTTTCGGCCTGGCCTCGCCGAGGTGGCTCAGCACCAGCCGGCCGACGTTCCACAGCTTGTTGGCGAAGTTGCGGCCGCTCGCAAACGACGCTTCGAGGTCGCCCGGATCGAGGATGATGTCGGTGCCGACGGCGAGCCCGTTGGTGACGGTGAAGCGCAGCGCGTCCGCGCCGTAGAGCCGCACCACGTCGAGCGGGTCGATCCCGTTGCCCAGCGACTTCGACATCTTGCGGTGCTGCGTGTCGCGCACGGTGCCGGTCAGGTACACGGTGTGGAACGGCACGCGGCCCATGAAGTGGATTCCCGCGAAGATCATCCGCGCGACCCACAGGAACAGGATCTCCGGCGCGGTGACCAGCACATCGGTCGGGTAGTAGCGCGCGAGGTCCGCGGTCTCTTCGGGCCAGCCCAGGGTGGAGAAGGGCCACAGCCACGAGCTGAACCACGTGTCCAGCACGTCTTCGTCCTGGCGCAGCGGCCCGCCGCAGCGCTCGCACGTCGCAGGGTCGGTGCGGTACGCGTTCGACGTCCTGCACGCGTCGCAGTACCACACCGGGATGCGGTGGCCCCACCACAGCTGCCGCGAGATGTTCCAGTCGCGGATGTTCTCGAGCCACTGCTCGAACTCGCGGCCGCGCCGCTCGGGGATGAACCGCACCTCGCCCCTCTTGTACGCCGCGAGCGCCGGATCCGCGAGCGGCTTGATCTTCACGAACCACTGGTCGCTGAGCCGCGGCTCGACGATCGTGTCGCAGCGGTAGCAGTGCCGCACGTTGTGGCGGTACGGCTCGATCTTCTCCAGCAGCTTCTGCGCCTTCAGCATCTCGACCATGACGCGCCGCGCCTCGAAGCGGTCCATGCCGAAGATCTCGGGCGGGACGCGGCCGCCGGCCTTGCCCTCGAGCGACGCGTCCGCCATGCGGGCGTCGGGCGTCATGACGAGCGGTGCGCCGAGGCCGTGCCGCTGGCCGGTGTCGAAGTCGGTGGCGTCGTGGGC
>JBIOIA010000216.1:0-3255 GCA_044449445.1 Gemmatimonadales bacterium | reverse complement strand
GTGTGCGGGTCGCGGATATCTCCGACGATGAACTCCAGCCGCTCGTGCGCCTTGTGGTACACCAGGTCCTCGGTGGCCACCCGCCGACGCGCGTATGCCATGCGCATCTCGTACTGCTTCGCCTCGTCGCGGGAGAATACGACCAGCCGCTTCGGCAGCCCGCGATCGCCCTTGAGCAGCCGGCGGATCACCGTGCGGCCCAGCGAGCCGGTGCCACCCGTGATGAGAACCCGCGCATTCTCGAATGTCATCGCGTTCATCCTTTCGCCGCGCGGACGAGCCGCGCGAGTTCTGCCGTCATGTCGCGCCACGCCGGGGCCTCGAAGCCCGTGGCCCGCCGGTAGCGGCTGCTGTCCAGGCTGCGGTCGATCACAAGCTCCTCTGACGCCTCGATCTCGACGTCGAACCGAAACGACTGCTTGAGGAGCACCAGCAGGTCGTGCTTGCTGATCGGCTCGCTCCCGACGTGGTACAGTCCCGCCAGCTTCGGATGCTGCTCGGCCACGCGCAGCAGCTCGCGCGCCATGACCGGCGTGCCGAGCCCCGAGAAGATCGCCTGGGTGAACCCGCGCACTCTCTTCCCGGCGTTCGACAGGAACCACTCGAGCAGCGACACGTGGCGCTCGAGCTCCGGCCCTACCAGCGACGTCCGCAGAGTGAGGCACTGCGGCCCGGTGACCTCGCCCGCCAGCTTCGAGCGGCCGTACGAATCGTCGGCGTCGGCGGGATCGTCCTCGGTATAACGTCCCTTCCGTCCCGAGAACACGCAATCGGTGCTGATGTGGATCAGCCGGAACCCGTCACGTGCCGCCAGCGCAGCGAGCGAGTAGGGAAACCGCGCGTTCACCGCCTCGGAGAGCGCCGCGTCCTCGGCCTCGGGCAATTGCTTGATGATGCCGACGCAGTTGACGACCAGCGCCGGCTTCGCCTGCGCGAGGATGCGCTCCACCGAGGCGGGATCGCGCGCCTCCAGGTCGCCCACGACCCGCGCGCCCTTCAACGCCGGATGCGCCGCCACGCGCGAGGCGCTGCCACGCACCGCGGCGAACGTGCTGTGCCGCGGCGCGAAGGCCCGCACCACCTGGTGGCCGAGCATCCCGGTCGCTCCGAGAACGAGCGCGTTCATGCGGCCCCTTCGGCGCGCAGCCGCGCAATGCGCCGGCGGTCCCGGAGCAATCCCGGCAGGTGCGCGAGCACCCAGCCCCACGCCCGGACCATGCGCAGCCACCTGGTCCGGTCGCGCAACAGCTCGCGCGCCGGCTCGATCAGCCCGTAGCGCACGGTGAACTCGGGCAGCACCCGCGCTGGCGCGAGCAGCAGGTAGAGCGCGCGCATGTTCTTCAGCTTGTGGAATTCCACGCGCGCGGCGTCTCCCGTGGGCGGCGACGCGTGGTGCACCAGCCTGAGCTGCGGGAGGCACATCACGCCGTACCCCGCCACCAGCGCGCGCAGGCAGAATTCCACGTCCTCGTAGTACATGAAGAAGTCGCCGCGCAACTCGCCGATCCGATCCAGCATCTCGCGCCGCACCATTACCATGCCGACCGGCGCGTAGGTCACCGGCACCGGAGCGGCGTCCCAGGCGCGATCCGGCTCGCCCCGGCCGACGAACCGCATCCGGAACACCGCATCGAGCGTCGCGTCCCCACCCGCGTACAGCACGACGTTCGTGCTGCCCTCGACCAGCCGGCCGGTCGCGATCCCCACCTCGGGGTGCGCCTCCATGTACGCGCTGAGCGTTGCGAGGCACTCCGGCGGCAGCACGATGTCGTCCTCGGTGATGAACACGTAGAGTCCGCGGGCAGCCCGGAGGCCGAGGTTCACGCCGCCGGGAAATCCGAGGTTCTCGCTCGAGGCGATCAGTCGCACCTCGGGGTAGCCGGCAACGATGCGCGCGATCTCCGCGCTCAACTCGCTGTGGTTGTCCACCACGATGATCTCCCGATCGCGCACCGTCTGCGCGACCAGAGAGGCGAGCGCCTGGCCGATGAGCCCGGGCCGCGCGTGGCTGGCCAGCACCACGGAGACGAGCGGATCGCCCGCGCCCATGCTACCTCAGCAGTCCCGCGAAGATGCCCAGCTCATAGACGGTCACGAACGCCACCATCGCGGCCATGCGGTGCCTGATTGCTTCCCGCACGGCGCGCACCAGCGAGAAGATCGGCAGATAGGTAACGAGCGCCTTCCGCCCGTGGAGGTGCATGATCGAACGCGCGGCCCAGCGGCCCGATGCGAACACCTCACCCAGCCGCTCGAAGTTGTAGTGCCAGCAGATGGCGCCATCGAGCAGCCACGCCCGCACGTTCAGCTTGGGAAACAGCGTCTGGTCGTCCATGAACCCGATCTCGTCGAACCCGCCGACGCGCAGGTAGTCGGCCTTCCGGATGGCGCGGAATATGATGCTGCCCTGTGCGATCTGGTCGGGCGTCAGCGCCAGGCGTTCATTCGGCGGAAGGCCGAAACGCGCCTGGAGGCATCGCGACCAGCGATTCTCCGGGTTGGCCACGTGCTCGGTTGCGTGGCACGTGCCGATGCACGCGCCCAGGGCGACCGGCTGGACCATGATCTCGACGTAGCGTCGCTCGAAGTGCATGTCGCCGTCCAGGAACATCAGGATGTCGCCCTGGGCCACGGCGGCCGCCGCGTTGATCGCCGTCGCCTTGCCGCTCGGCGGCTGACGAAGCACTTGCACGCCCGCAAATCGCCCGGCGACCCGTGCGGTATCGTCAGTCGAGCCGTCGTCCACGACGATGATCTCGATGCGGGGCCAGCTCTGAGACAGGAGCGATTCCAGGCACCGCCCGATGTGACGCTCCTCGTTGCGCGCCGCGACGATGACGCTGACCAGCGGCTGGCTCATCACGGTGCGGAATCTGCCGGTGAATCCCCGCGGTGTGAAGGGCCGCGACGCGATCGGATATATTGCGGCGCATGCCGCTCCTTCAGTCGCTCGCCGCGAAAGTCTCCGGGCTCATCGGGCGGGACAGCCTCCTGGTGCGCGCGCTCCGGCCCGCGTACGAGGCCATGCTCGACCTGTGGAGCTGGGGACACGGCTACCTGCACACGGTGAACGGCATCGAACAGTTCTACGTTGCGCCGCGGAACCGCGGACTCTATCCGATCAGCTACGACGCTCCGGTGATGGACTATCTGCGAGCCCACGTGCGCCCCGGCCAGACGTGCATCAACGTCGGCGCCAACGCCGGCGTGCACACGATGTGCCTCGCGCTGTGGGCCGGGCCAGATGGACACGTG
>JBIOIA010000215.1:0-3331 GCA_044449445.1 Gemmatimonadales bacterium | reverse complement strand
TCTCCTCTTGACGCTCTGGAGAAGATGGAGTACCGTACTCCAGACGTTCTAGAGGAGACATCGTGCCGGACTCGTCGGATCTTCTACAGGGCACTCTCGAACTACTGGTGTTGAAGGCACTGTCCCTGGAGCCGATGCACGGCTGGGGGATCGGCAATCGCATCGACCAGCTCTCCCGCGACGTCTTCAAGGTCCAGCAGGGCTCGCTCTACCCCGCCCTTCAGCGGATGCTGCGCCGCGGCCTCATCTCCTCGGAGTGGCGCGTCACCGAGAACGGCCGCCGCGCCCGGTATTACGCGCTCACGCGCGCCGGTCGCCGCCAGCTCAAGGCCGGGACGGCGCAATGGGAACGCACGTCGGCCGCGGTCAACGGCATCCTCCGCGTCCGACTGACGGGTGAGACGTGAGCATCCTCTCTGATTTGTCCGAACGCCTGCGCGCGCTGTTCTCCCGCCGGCGCCTGGATCACGAGATGGACGAGGAGCTGCGCTTCCACCTCGATCGCGAGAAGGAAGAGCGGATCAAGAACGGCGAAGATCCTGAGGCCGCGCGCCGGGCGGCCGCCGTCGCATTCGGCGGGCTGGAGCGTACCAAGGACGAGGTGCGCGAATCGCGCGGCGTGCAGGCGCTCGAGGACCTCGTCGCCGATGCGCGTTACGCGCTCCGCGCGCTCGCCCATAATCCCGGTTTCACGATCGCGGCCGTCCTGGTCCTCGGCCTCGGCATCGGCGCTGCGACGGCGGTGTTCAGCACCGTGCGCGGCGTGCTGCTCGAGGACCTGCCCTTCCAGCACCCCGACCGCCTGGTCCGCGTCTACTGGCGCAGCACGGGTTTCACCGGCTGGCAGCTCTCGACCGTGGACGCGCAGGCGATCGTCGCCGAGCAACGGAGCTTCGAGGCGTTCGGCGTCGTGACGCGCAACGAAGGCGCCCTGTCCGGCGTCGGTGCGCCCACGCAGATCCCGCTCCGCGCCGCGCAGAGCGGGTTCTTCCGCGCCCTCGGCATCCGGCCCGTGGCCGGGCGGCTGATCGAGCCCGCGGACGAAATCGGCGGCGCGCCGCCGGTCGCCGTCGTGACGCACGCGATGGCCGTGAACCTGCTCGGCGGCCCCGCGGCGGCCGTGGACCGGCAGATCACGATCGACGGCGTGAGCTACAGCGTCGTCGGCGTGCTGCCGCCGGGGCGCGATGAGCTCGCGGGCATGCGTGCCAGCGTCTGGCTCTCGCTCAAGCTCCCCACGCCGACCCGCCGCGGCCCATTCTGGCTGCGCGGCTATGCCCGTCTCAAGGAGGGTGTGAGCGCCGAGCAGGCCAGAAGCGACCTCGAGGCGATCGGCGCGCGCGTCTTTCCCATCTGGCAGGCGGGATTCCGCGACAGCACGGCGCGGTACACGTCCATGCCGCTGCGCGAATCCATCGTCGGCAACGCCCGCCAGCAGCTCGACCTGTTTGCGGGCGCGGTGGCGCTGGTGCTGCTCATCGCGATCGCCAACGTGGCCACGCTGGTGCTGGTGCGTGCGTCCGCGCGCGAGCACGAGCTCCAGGTCCGCACGGCCCTTGGCGCGGGCACGGGGCGGCTCGCCCGCCTGCTCGTCGCCGAGAACCTGGTGCTCACCGCGCTCGCTGGCGCTCTGGGCATCGGCTTCGCGACCCTCGGCCTGGCGTTCCTGACCGACATCGCGCCCCGCTTGCCGCGCGCGCACGACGTGGGGCTCGGCCTGCCTGCCGTGCTGTTCGCGGTGGCCGTGTCCGTATCGAGCGGCCTTCTGATCGGCATCACGCCCGTGGCGTCGGTTCTGGGGCGGAGCGTGACTTCGCTGCGCTCGGAGTCCGGCCGCACGGGCGTCAGGCGTCGCACCACGCTGGTGCGCAACGCGCTCGTCACGCTCGAGTTCGCGCTGGCCTTGCCGCTGCTGCTCGGCGCGGGCGAGCTGCTCAACAGTTTCCTGCGGCTCCAGGGCGTGGATCCCGGCTACGAGAGCGCGAACGTGATGCTGGTCAACCTCGCGCTGCCGCCGGCGCGGTATCGCGATTCGCTCTCCGTCGCGGGTTTCCTGACGAGCGCGGTGCGCCGCGCCGAGGAGACGCCGGGCGTGATCGCGGCGGGGATCTCGACCGATTTGCCGCCCGACAACGGTGGCAACAACAACAACTTCAATCTGCCCGATCATCCGGTGGCGCCCGGGCAGTCGGAGCCCGTGGTACCGTGGTCACAGGCGAGCGCGGGCTTCTTCAAGGCGCTCTCGATTCCGCTCGTCGCCGGCAGGATGTTCGACCGGGGCGACTCCGCGACCGCGCCTCTGGTTGTGGTCGTGAGCCGCTCGTGGGCCGAGCACTATTTCAAGGGCGAGAGCCCGCTGGGCCGGCGGATCATTTCGGGCGGGTGCTACAGTTGTCCGCCGACCACGATCGTCGGCGTCGTGGGCGACGTGAAGTACAAGGGGCTCGCGTCGGACGGCGAGGGCGTGTACGAGCCGGTGAGCCAGGGTGCTCCGACGCTCGTCAGCCTCGTCGTGAAGGCGAGCGCGCCGCCCGTGGCGGTGTTCCCGGAACTCAAGCGCGGCCTGGCTGCGCTCGATCCCCAGTTGCCGCTCGCGATGGTCACGATGGACGAGCGGATCGCCGAGTCCGTCGCCGATCCCAGACGCTGGACGTCGCTCCTTTCGGCGTTCGCGGTCGCGGCGGCGCTGCTGGCGGCCATCGGCATCTTCGGCCTGATGTCCTTCGTGGTGCGGCAGCGGCGGCGCGAGATCGGCGTGCGGCTCGCGCTGGGCGCCGAGCCGGCGTCGGTGACGCGGATGATCGTGGCGCGCGGGATGCGCTACGCGATGATCGGAATGGCGATCGGCGTCGGAATTTCGCTGTTCGAAGCGCGCTGGCTGCGCGCGCTGCTGTTCGAGGTCGCGCCGACCGATCCCGTCACGCTGGCCGGGGCCGTCGTGCTGCTGCTACTCACCGCCCTGCTGGCGTGCTGGCTGCCGGGACTCCGGGCGGCGCGCATCAAGCCCCTGGAGGCAATCGCTTCGGAGTAACGCGGGCCGGCCGGACCAAGCACGTAACACGTTGATGAGTAAGAGCTTGCAAATCCCTGTCACTGCTGACAGTTACCAACTTCGGGCCTGCGCCCAGAATCTCGGGTGCAGGCCCGCTCCCTTTCTGGTGACGATCTGGTGACGCGCCGGTCGTAGCCTGCGTGCGTCCCAAGCGAGAGCCACGATGCAAACTGACGACGCGCCACAAACCGCGTTCCGGTACTGCTGCCTCGGCCCGGTCGCTCTGACCGGCCCGGACGGCGTGAGTCTCGATTTGCGGACGCGCAAGCTGCTCGCGTT
>JBIOIA010000214.1:0-3353 GCA_044449445.1 Gemmatimonadales bacterium | reverse complement strand
TCGCCCGTCGCCTTGCCGGAGCCGACGCGGCGGTGACGCTGCTCGCACGGCCGGGCGACATCCAGACCGTCGCGAGCGGACTGGTCGCGGTCGGAATCACGGTCGCGGGCATCGCGGTGCCCTGGGCGCTCGAGAACACCGGTCTCGTGCCCACGGTCGCGCTGACGTTCGGCGTCGGCCTGCCGATGCTGCTGTTGCTCGTCTACTTCCTCCCGCGTGCCGCAGGCCGCCGCTGGCCTGAGGCGCTGGTCCGCGCGCTCGTGCCGCGGCTCAAGTGGGCGACCGCGCTCGTGGGCCGGATCGTGCGCGGCCGCGCGGCCACCGAGCGCGCCGAGCTGGCCGCGCTGTTCCGCGACAGCACAAGCGCCGGACTCGCGCGCGAGGACGAGCTCGAGATCGTGACCGGAGTGATGGTGTTTGCCGAGCGCGTGGTGCGCGAGGTGATGACGCCGCGCACCAGAATCGTGGCCGCGCACGAGGGCTCGACCGCGGCCGAGCTGGCGGCGATCGTGACCAGCTCGGGTCAGACGCGGATTCCGCTGTTCCGCTCGTCGTTGGATGAGATCGTCGGCATGGTCCACGCGTTCGATCTCATCAAGGCCGGGCCGGGCGGGACCGTGAACGTGCGTCCGGTCGCGGCATTGCCGGGCTCGCGGCGGTGCGCCGACGCGCTCATCGACCTCAAGCGCGAGCGGCGCCACCTGGCGGTGGTGCTGGACGAGTTCGGCGGCACGGCCGGGATCGTCACCATGGAGGACCTGCTCGAGGAGCTGGTGGGGGAGATCTTCGACGAGCTCGACGAGCCGGTGGCGCAGGCGGCGGCGAGCGCGGCACCCGGTGTGCTCGTGGCCGATGCCTCGATGCCGCTGGCCCGGGTGATGGAGCACTTCGGCGTTCAGCTCGCTCCGCCGGCCAGGGTCGAGACGGCCGGGGGATACCTGGCCTGGGCGGCAGGCCGCATCCCGCAGCCGGGCGAACGGCTGGTCAAAGGGGGGCTCGAGTGGGACGTGGTGGAAGGCACTTCGACCCGGCTCGGGAAGCTCGTTATACGGCTCGTCTCTTGACCTACCCTCAAGTGGCCCTTTGATTTAGCCCATGGCACCTCAAGCCCTGCTGGACGGACTGGCGGCCCGCCGGACCCCGGCGCTGGCCCGGGCGATCTCGATGGTCGAGAACGCCACGCCGGGCTTCGAGGAGCTGCTGGCAAAGGTCCATGGCCAGCTCGGCCGGGGCCGGAGGATCGGCGTGACCGGCCCGCCGGGGGCGGGCAAGAGCACGCTGATCGAGCGACTGGCCGCGGCGTTTCGCGCCGCAGGGCAGACCGTGGGTGTCATTGCGGTGGATCCTTCGAGTCCGTTCACCGGCGGCGCGCTGCTGGGCGACCGGATCCGGATGGAGCGCGCCTCGGTGGATGAGGGCGTGTTCATCCGCTCGATGGCCTCGCGCGGCTCGGTGGGCGGCATGGCGACGACCACGGGCGAAGTCGCCGACGTGATGGACGCGTTCGGCTTCGACCGGATCCTGATCGAGACCGTCGGCGTTGGACAGAGCGAGCTCGACGTCGCGGCGGCGGCCGACACGACCGTGGTTGTGCTGGTGCCCGAATCGGGCGACGGCATCCAGGTCATGAAGGCCGGGCTGATGGAGATCGCCGACGTGTTCGTCGTGAACAAGGCGGACCGCCCCGGCGCCGACCGCGTCCTCCAGGAGCTGGAAGTCGCGCTCGGCCTGCGCGCGGGCCAGGCGTTCCGGCACATCAAGGCGCACCACGGAAGCGCCATTCCGGAGGCGCGAGGCGCGAGGCGCGAGAAGAACGTGGCGACCGAGTGGGAGCCGCCCGTCCTTGCGACGATCGCGGCACAGGGCGAAGGAGTCGGAGAGCTGGTGGCCGCGCTCGATCGGCACTTCACGATGCTCGAGAGCACGGGCAAGCTGAACGAGCGGCGCTCGATGCGAATGCTCGTGCGCACGCGGGACGTCATCGATCGGGCGGTGAAGCGCTGGGTGTGGTCGAACGGGCAGAAGGAAGAAATGGACGCGGTGCTGAAGGACGTCGGCGCCGGCACGCGGAGCCCCTACGAAGCGGCGGCCGGCATCGTCGCCCGGCTGAACGGGAGCGTGGCCTATGAGCGTAGTTGACGCGAGTTCCCGGACCGGGAAGCTCGAGCGCAAGGAACGCGAGCTGGAGGTGCTGCGGCGCGAGTTGGCCGCCTGGCGGGCGAAGTACGCCAAGGGCGAGCTGCGCGACATCGACTTCACGAGCGAATCGGGTCGCGAGGTCGAGCCGGTCTACACGCCGCTCGATGCGGATCCAGAGTACCACGAGGCGCTGGGGCTGCCCGGCGTGTATCCGTTCACGCGGGGCATCCACCCCACCGCGTACCGCGGCCGGCTGTGGACCATGCGGCAGTTCGCCGGCTTCGGCACGGCGCAGCAGACCAACGAGCGCTACAAGTTCCTGCTCGGCCGCGGCCAGACCGGCCTCTCGGTCGCCTTCGACTTCCCGACGCTGATGGGCTACGACTCCGACCACCCGCGCTCGCTCGGCGAGGTGGGCAAGTGCGGCGTCGCGATCAGCTCGCTGGCCGACATGGAGACGCTGTTCGACGGGATCCCGCTCGACCAGGTCTCGACCTCGATGACGATCAACGGCCCGGCGGCGATGCTGTGGTGCTTCTACATCGCCGCGGCGGAGAAGCACGGCATCAGGAGCGATGTGCTCCGGGGGACGGTTCAGAACGACATCCTCAAGGAGTACATGGCGCAGCACGCCTGGATCTTCCCGGTGGAGCCGGCGCTGAAGGTGATCGTGGACATGTTCGAGTGGGGCACGAGCCACGCCCCGCAGTGGAACACGATCTCGATCTCGGGCTACCACATCCGCGAGGCGGGGGCGACGGCGGCGCAGGAGCTGGCCTTCACGCTCGCCAACGGGTTCACCTACGTCGAGCGCGGGCTGGCCCGCGGCCTCGACGTGGACGCCTTCGCGCCGCGCCTGTCGTTCTTCTGGGACATCCACAACGACCTGTTCGAGGAGATCGCGAAGCTGCGGGCCGCACGCCGCATCTGGGCGCGCCACATGCGCGAGCGCTTCGGGGCGAAGAACCCGCGCTCGTGGATGATGCGGTTCCACTCGCAGACGGCCGGCGTCACGCTCACGGCGCAGCAGCCGATGAACAACGTCGTGCGCGTCGCGTACCAGGCGCTGGCCGCGGTGCTGGGCGGCACGCAGAGCCTGCACACCAACTCGATGGACGAGACGCTCGCGCTGCCGACCGAGCCCGCGGTGCAGCTCGCGTTGCGCACGCAGCAGGTGCTCGCCTACGAGACCGGCGTGTCGAACGTCGCCGACC
>JBIOIA010000213.1:0-3357 GCA_044449445.1 Gemmatimonadales bacterium | reverse complement strand
GGCGGACGGACGGACGGGCGGACGGGGAATCACTGTCCGCCTGTCCGCCTGTCCGCCTGACCGCCCAGCCGGCGAACGCCGCCGCGAGCGGATACGCCAGCAGGTACCCGCCCGTCGGGCCGAACAGCCGCGCGAAGCCGGGCGCGCCCAGGGGCGCGAAGACCGGCAGTCCCGCGGCGCCCATCGCCAGGTACGTGATCAGCGACAGCGCGCCGATCCGCGGGCCGAGCAGCGCGCCGACCACGAGCACCGCGAGCGGCGAAAACGTGAACGGCACGGGCGTGCCGGGCAGCGGCAGCGCGAACTGCGCGGCGAGCGCGACAACGAGCGCTCCGGCCAGCGTGGCGAGGGCCCGGGCGCCGGCGGGGCGCGCGTGTGCTACGGCGGCGGACGGTGCAGTACTCATCAGATGAGCTCCACGGAGAGGGCCACGGCGTTGCCGCCGCCCAGGCACAGGGTGGCGAGGCCCGTCGTCTTGCCCCGGGCCTTCAGTGCGTACAACAGCGTCGTCAGCACCCGCGCGCCGCTCGCGCCGATCGGGTGGCCGAGGGCGACCGCGCCGCCGTTCACGTTGACGCGCGAGAAATCCCAGCCCAGCGCCCTGCCGTCGGCGATGGCCTGCACGGCGAACGCCTCGTTCGCCTCGATCAGGTCGTAGTCGCCGATCGCCGTGCCGTCCTTCTTCATGAGCGCCTGCACGGCGAGGATCGGAGCGAAGAACAGGTCCTTCGGCTCGCCGCCGCCGGTGGCGTAGGCCCGGATCTTCGCCAGCGGCTTCAGCCCGTGCGCCTTCGCGAACGCGAGCGAAGTCACGACCAGCGCGCTCGCAGCGTCGTTGAGGCCCGGCGCGTTGCCCGCCGTGACGGTGCCGTCCTTCTGGAAGGCCGGCTTGAGCTTCGCGAGGCCCTCCAGCGTGGTATCGGAGCGCGGCGCCTCGTCCTTCTCGACCACCACCTTGCCCTTCCGGTCCGCGATCTCGACCGGAACGATCTCCGCCTTGAAGCGGCACTCGGCGATCGCGGCCACCGCCTTCTGCTGGCTCTCGAGCGCGAACTGGTCCTGGTCCGCGCGGCTGACGCCCGCCTTCTGCGCCGTGTACTCGGCGTAACTGCCCATGTGGCAATCGCCGAAGGCGCACCACAGGCCGTCCTTGATGACGCCGTCCACCAGCTGCTGGTTGCCGAACTTCACGCCGCCGCGCAGGCCGTACACGTAGTAGGGCGCGTTGGACATGGACTCCTGCCCGCCCGCGACCACCACGTCGTTGTCGCCGGCCTTGATGGACTGCGCGGCGAGCATGACGGCCTTGAGCCCCGAGCCGCACACCTTGTTGATGGTGAGCGACGGGATCGTGCCGGGCAGGCCGGCGCCGATCGCCGCCTGGCGCGCCGGCGCCTGCCCGACGCCGCCCTGCACCACGTGGCCCATGATCACTTCGTCCACCAGCGCGCCCTCGATGCCCGCGCGCTTCACGGCCTCGCGGATCGCGATGGCGCCGAGCTGCGGCGCCGACAGCGGGCCCAGCGCGCCCTGGAATTTGCCGATCGGCGTGCGCGTCGCACTGACGATGACGGGTGTCAGATTCGGATCCACTTAGAGCTCCAGGCTTCTGCTCGAGATACGTTCTCTCAAGCTGTCCAGGAACTGCTGCTGGGGAATGACGTTCTGCTTGGTGCCGGTGCCGCGCGTCCGGACTGCCACCGTGCCCGCTCCCGCCTCCCGCCCGCCGACTACCGCAAGGTAAGGCACCTTCATCACTTCGCCCTCGCGGATCTTGTAGTTCAGCGTCTGGTTGCGGTCGTCCAGGTGCGAGCGCACGCCGGCGGCGCGGAGTTTCTCGTGCAGCGCCCTCGCCGCGTCGTTCTGCGCCTCGCTGATCGGCAGCACCCGCACCTGCTCGGGCGCGAGCCACAGCGGGAACGCGCCCGCGAAGTGCTCGATCAGGATCGCCATGAACCGCTCGAACGATCCGCTCACCGCGCGGTGGATGACCACGGGGCGGTGCTCGGTGTTGTCCTCGCCCACGTAGATCAGCGAGAACCGCTCGGGCGCCGCGTAATCGAGCTGGATCGTCCCCAGCTGCCAGGTCCGCCCGATCGAGTCCGCCACGTGGAAGTCGATCTTCGGCCCGTAGAACGCGCCGTCGCCCGGACTGGTTTCGTACGGCCGCCCCGTCGCCTCGAGCGCGGCCTCGAGCGCCGCCTCGGCGCGGTCCCACATCGCGTCCTCGCCCAGGCGTACCGGGGGGCGGGTGCAGAACTTCAGCTGCGGCTTCAGGCCGAACGTGTCGTAGAAGCCGGTGATGAAGTCGGCGAGCCGCCTGACCTCCGCGGCGATCTGGCTCTCCATCAGGAAGATGTGGCAGTCGTCCATCTGGAACTGGCGCACCCGCGTCAGGCCGGACAGCGCTCCCGACAGCTCGTTGCGATGCAGCACGTCGAAGGTGGCCATGCGCAGCGGCAGCTCGCGATACGAGTGCTTGCCCGACGAGTACAGCAGGTAGTGCGACGGGCAGTTCATCGGCTTCAGCGAGAAGTCGTGCTCCTTCGTCTCGTTGTCGAGCACCATGAACATGTTCTCGCGGTACTTGCCCCAGTGGCCCGACAGCTCCCACAGCCCCTTGTTGAACATCAGGGGCGTCTTGACCTCCTGGAAGCCGTCGCGCTGGAGCTCCCGCATGTACGCGTTGAGCTCGTTCACCATCGCGGTGCCGCGGGCGGTCCAGAACGGCGCGCCGGGGGCCCAGTGATGGAACATGAACAGGTCGAGCTCGCGGCCCAGGCGACGGTGGTCGCGCTTCTTCGCTTCCTCGAGCCTGTGGAGATACTGCTCGAGCTCCTGCTTGCTGAACCATGCAGTGCCGTAGATCCGCTGGAGCATCTGGCGCTTTTCGTCGCCGCGCCAGTACGCGCCCGCCCCGTGCAGCAGCTTGAAGTGCTGGATGCGCCCGGTCGAGGGCACGTGCGGCCCGCGGCACAGGTCCGTGAACGGGCCATCGGTGTAAATGGAGATCGTCTCGCCTTCGCCGATCTCGGCGAGCCGCTCGAGCTTGAGCGGATCGCCGGCGAAGCGCTGTTCCGCTTCCTTGCGGCTCACTTCCTCGCGCACGAACGGATAGTCCGCCTGCACGACCGCGCCCAACGGCGTCTCCATACGCTCCAGGGGCGAGGGCGTGCACGGCGTCGGCACCGCGGAGGCGGAGGAGTATCCGTGCGCGGTCGGCGGGCCGAAACCGATGCCCGCGTCGGGATGCAGCCGCCGGACCGCCGTGGCGAGCGCGTGCGCGGCCGAGTGGCGCAGGCAGTACAGCGCGTCGGGGTCCTTGTCGGTGAGGAGCTTGAACGGGCCGGACTGCGT
>JBIOIA010000212.1:0-3358 GCA_044449445.1 Gemmatimonadales bacterium | reverse complement strand
CGCTTCGGCCTGCGGCCCGGCGGCGACAACGGCACCTTCCTGCAGCGCTATCCGATCCACCGCATGCAGCTCGATTCGGCGTCGTTCGTGATGGCGATGGGGCACGGCGCGCACGGACACTGGGTGCTGGGCCGCGAAGCGGCACTGAGCTCGTTCGGCGGCGACGTCGGCCAGGGCAGCGGCAGCGGCACCGTCGTGCTGATGGTGGGCATGCCGACCGATACGGCGAATCCGTTCGGCGGCACCGACATCCGGGGCGCCGTGGTCATTCATGTCGCACCCAGAATCGGCCGCGGCGGCGCCAACGTGCAGCCGATGCTGCTCAAGGCGCACGCGGCCGGCGCGCTCGCCTGGGTCTTCCTCACCAGCGAAAGCGACTCGCTGTTCGCGCGCCGCATGGCGCGCGTCCTCCAGCCGAGCGTCTCGGTCGCCATGAACGCGGCCGGCCCCGCCACTCCGGGAATGCCCGTGTTCACCGTGCACGACGGCGCCGCGACGGCGGTGCTGAGCGCCGCCGGCGAGGACCTCGCCGCGCTGCGCGCTTCCAACGCGCCGGCCGTGCGCGCCCTGAACGGATTCAGCGGCGCCTTCAACATTCACTACAGCGTGGACGAGCAGACCAGCGCGCCCAACACCATCGGCATTCTCGAGGGCAGCGACCCGGTGCTCAAGAACGAGTACATCTTCTTCACCGGCCACATGGACCACCTCGGCTACACCGGCAGCGGGCAGAACTGCAACGCGGTGGGCGCAGACTCGATCTGCAACGGAGCGGACGACGACGCGTCGGGCACCACCGGCGTCGTGATGCTCGCGCAGGCGTTCAGCCAGATGGCGCCGCGACCGCGCCGTTCGCTCGTCTTCATGACGGTGTCGGGCGAGGAACGCGGGCTGTGGGGCTCGCGCTGGTACAGCGAGCATCCCGAGCTGCCGCTCGCGCAGACCGTGGCCGACATCAACATGGACATGATCGGCCGCTACTACGACAACCATCCCGGCTGGCGCGACACGATCGCGGTGATCGGCAAGGAGCACTCGACGCTCGGCGCGAGCGCGAACCGCGTCACGCAGGAGCACCCCGAGCTGCACATGCGGCTGGTGGACGACATGTGGCCGGCCGAGAACTTCTACCGCCGTTCCGACCACTTCAATTTCGCGCGCAAGGGCGTGCCGATCCTGTTCTTCTTCAACGGCACGCATCCCGATTACCACCGCGTCACCGACTCGGTGGACAAGATCGACGCCGAGAAGGCGAGCCGCATCGTGAAGATGGTGTTCTACCTCGGCCTCGACGTGGCGAACGCCGCCGAGCGTCCGCAGTGGAATCCCGAGAGCCGCCGGCAGATCGTCGAAGCCGGCAATTGATCCGCGTCGGCCCCGCCGGGTGGTCGTACCCCGATTCACCGGGGCGCGTCTACCCGGCGGACGTGCCGGCGAAGTTCGACGTCCTCGCCTTCACCGCCTCGTATTTCGACACGATCGAGATCAACGCGTCGTTCTACGCGCCGCAGCCGGCGCGCAACTACGCCTCATGGGCGCGCCGCGTCGCATCGAATCCGGCTTTCAAGTTCACGGCGAAGTTGTGGCAGCGGTTCACGCACCAGAAGACAGCCGAAAGTCGAAAGTTGAAAGTCGAATGGACGGCCGCTGAGGTACGCCAGGTCACAGAGGGACTCCAGGCCCTCCGCGATGCGGATCGCCTCGGCGCGGTTCTCGCGCAGTTTCCCTGGTCGTTCAAACCTTCAGCTTTGAGCTTTCAACTTTTGACTCACCTGTCCGAAGATTTCGCCGATTGGCCCATCGTCGTCGAGCTGCGCCACGGTGCGTGGGCGCACCACGAGCACGCGCTTCTGCTCAAGAAGCTCGGCCTCGGCTTCTGCAACATCGACCAGCCGGTGATCGGCGAATCGTTGGGTCCCACCGCGGGCGTCACGAGCGACGTGGGCTACGTGCGCTTCCACGGCCGGCGCTACGATCGCTGGTTCGAGGACAACGAGGATGCCGCACAGCGCCACGACTACCTGTACACCGCCGAAGAGCTGCAGCCCTGGGTCGAACGCATCCGGAAGATCGCGGGCGCGGAAGGCGTCAAGGAGGTCTACGTCGTCAGCAACAACCACTTCGAAGGCAAAGGGCCGACGAACGCGCTGATGATCCGCGCGATGCTGGAGGGCAGAAAAGTGAAGGCGCCGCCGGTACTGTTCGATCGCTACCGGCCCGCGCTCGCTCCGTTCGCTGAGCCCGCCGCCGTTTAATTCCGAACCATTACACCCTGGGGCTTCCCCTAGGGGTGTCCTCCAACCGGGACGACACCGGCGTATGTCCACTAGCGTAGAGCCCCATGGGGCTTCACGTTTGCGATATTCCGTGCTCAAACAGGAGTAAACACACGGCAATTCGGAGACCGGCCGCGCTTGGCTAAGCGCGCCAAGGTCACACCCGTCGTGGCTGACCAGGCGACTCTCGACGGCGAGTCGCTGTATCGCGCCGTGTTCGAGCACATGAGCGAGGGTGTCGCGCTGTGCCGGATGCTGTTCGACAAGGCCGGCAGGCCGCACGACTTCGAGTACCTCCGCGTCAATGCGGCATTCGAGAAGCTCACCGGGCTCATGAACGTCACGGGCCGGAAGGTGAGCGACGTGATTCCGGGCATCCTCGAGTCCAGCCCGGAGCTGATCGAGACGTACGGCCGCGTCGCGACGACGGGCCGGCCGGAGAAGTTCGAGACCTACGTCAAGGGTCTCGATTCCTGGTTCTCGATCGCTGCGTACCGCCCGGTCCCGGATCACTTCGTCGCCGTGTTCACCGTCATCACCCAGCGCAAGAACGCCGAGACGGCGCTCGAGCTGTTTCGAGCGCTCATCGACCGCTCGAGAGACGGGATCGAGGTGGTGGATCCCGAGACCGGCCGGTATCTCGACGTCAACGAGAAGGCCTGCCTGGACAGCGGCTACACTCGCGAGGAGTTCCTGGCGCTGAGCGTCCGGGACCTGGATCCGACGGTTGACGCGCGCGCGTTCAAGAAGGCTCAGGCGGAGCTTCGGAAGACCGGCGCTCTGATGTGGCAAGGTGTTCGCCGGCGCAAGGACGGCTCGCTGTTTCCGGTCGAAGTCAGCGTCGCCAACGTGCAGATCGATCGGACCTTCCAGGTCGCCGTCGTCCGGGACATCAGCGACCGCATGCGGTCGGAAGCGCAGATGCGCCTGCAGGCCGCCGCCCTGAACGCCGCCGCCAACGCCATCGTCATCACCGACCGCTCGGGCAGCATCGCGTGGGTCAACCCCGCGTTCACCGATCTCACCGGCTACGGGATCGGGGAGGCGCTGGGCCGGAACCCGCGGGAGCTGGTCAAGTCCGG
>JBIOIA010000211.1:0-3361 GCA_044449445.1 Gemmatimonadales bacterium | reverse complement strand
GGGTGCACAACTCGCTGCCGACGCAGATGCTGCTGCGCCACGGCACCGAGGCGCAGAAGGACCGGTGGCTCCGGCCGATGGCGAGAGGCGAGCTGCTGGGCGCCTTCGCGCTGTCGGAGGTCGAATCCGGCAGCGACGCGGCGGGGCTGCGCACGCAGGCGACGCGCGCGGGCGCGGGCTGGGTGCTGAGCGGCACCAAGGCGTGGGTCACCAACGGCGGCACGGCCGACGTGGTGCTGGTGCTGTGCCGCACCGACCGGCACGGCGACCGGAAGGGCGCGCGCGGCATCTCGGCGTTCATCGTGCCGACCGACGCGAAGGGCTACGTGCCGGGCAAGCCCGAGGACAAGATGGGGCTGCGCGCCTCCAACACGACCGGCGTGTCCTTCGATGACGTGGAGCTGCCGCCGGACGCGCTGCTGGGCAAGGAGGGGCACGGCTTCATCTACGCGCTCGCGGCGCTCGACGGCGGACGGCTCGGCGTGGCGGCGCAGGCGATCGGCATCGGCCGTGCCGCGCTCGAGCACTCGGTGAAGTACGCAAAGGAGCGCAAGCAGTTCGAGACGCACATCTCCGAGTTCCAGGCGGTGCAGTTCAAGCTCGCCGACATGGTGACGCAGGTCTCGGCGGCCCGCGGGCTGCTGCTCGAGGCCGCGCGGCGCAAGGACCTGGGCGAGGACGTGACGCAGTGGGCGGCCATGGCCAAGCTGTTCGCCAGCGAGATGGCGATGCGCGTCTCGAGCGACGCGGTGCAGATCTTCGGCGGCTACGGCTACATGCGCGACTACCCGGTCGAGCGGCTGATGCGCGACGCCAAGGTCACGGCGATCTACGAAGGCACGAGCGAGATCCAGCGCGTGGTCATCGCGCGCCAGTTGTTGAACCGGCCCTAGAGAGAGGACCATGGAGATCTTTTCGCTGCTCAAGGACCACGACCACGAGCAGCTGCTGTTCTGCCGCGAGCCGACCGTCGGCTACCGGGGCCTGATCGCGATTCACAACACGACCCTCGGACCCGCCCTGGGCGGCACGCGGTACTGGAAGTACGAGACCGAGAGCGCCGCGGTGATCGACGCGCTGCGGCTCTCGAAGGGCATGACGTACAAGGCGGCGGTGGCCGGGCTTTCGCTGGGCGGCGGCAAGTCGGTCGTCCTGGCCGATGGCGAGAACGCCGATCGCGAGGCGATCTTCCGCGCCCACGGCCGGTTCGTCGAGACGCTGAAGGGCCGCTACATCACGGCCGAGGACGTCGGCACCAGTCCGGCCGACATGGACTACGTCCACCTCGAGACGGACCACGTGGTCGGTCTCCAGGGCCGCTCGGGCGATCCCTCGCCGGTCACGGGGTACGGCGTGTACCGCGGCATGAAGGCCTCGGCGAAGTGGAAGTTCGGCAGCGACGATCTTTCGGGGCGCACGGTGGCGGTGCAGGGCGCGGGCAGCGTCGGCTACTACCTTTGCAAGAACCTGGCGCACGAGGGCGCGAAGCTCATCATCACCGACATCGACAAGAAGAAGGTGGACCGGGTCTGCGACGAGTTCCGCGCGCGGCCGGTCAAGCCGGACGAGATCTACGCGCAGGACGCCGACATCTACGCCCCGTGCGCGCTCGGCGCGGTCATCAACGACACCACGATCCCGCGCTTCAAGTGCAAGGTGATCGCCGGCGGCGCGAACAACGTGCTGGCCGAGCCGCGCCACGGCGACGAGCTGGAGAAGCGCGGCATCCTGTACGCGCCGGACTACGTCATCAACGCGGGCGGATTGATCAACGTAAACTCGGAGCTGGAGAGCTGGTCGGCCGAGCGCGCCCTGAAGAAGGCGGGCGAGATCTACGACACCATGCTGCGCGTCTACGACCTGGCGAAGGAGGAGCGGCTGCCGACGTACCTCGCCGCCGACCGCCTGGCCGAGAAGCGCGTGGCGATGATGGCCAAACTCAAGCGAGTGTGGGTGTGAGCGATTCGAACGCGTATTCCCCCGACCCCAATCTCCTGGCCGGCGACCCGATCGTCGCGGGCATCGTCGCGCGCGAGACCGCGCGGCAGGCCGAGGGCCTGGAGCTGATCGCCTCCGAGAACTTCGCCTCGCCGGCGGTGCTCGCCGCGATGGGCACGCCGCTCACCAACAAGTACGCCGAGGGCTACCCGGGCAAGCGTTACTACGGCGGCTGCGAGATCGTGGACGAGGTCGAGGAGCTGGCCATCGTGCGCGCCAAGCGGCTGTTCGGCGCCGCCCACGCCAACGTGCAGCCGCACAGCGGCTCGCAGGCCAACTTCGCGGCCTATCTCGCCGTGCTCCGGCCCGGCGACACGATCCTCGGCATGGCGCTCCGGCACGGCGGCCACCTCACGCACGGCGCGAGCGTGAACGAGTCGGGCAAGCTGTTCCACGCCGTGCAGTACGGCGTGCGCGAGGACACGGGGCTCATCGACTACGACCAGGTGCAGGGCCTGGCGAAGGCGGAGAAGCCCAAGCTCATCATCGCGGGCGGGAGCGCGTACGCGCGCATCATCGACTTCGCGGCGTTCGCCGCGATCGCGAAGGAAGTCGGCGCGCTGCTGATGGTGGACATGGCGCACTTCGCCGGACTGGTGGCGGGCGGCGTGCACCCCTCGCCGGTGCCGCACAGCGACCTCGTTACCAGCACGACGCACAAGACGCTGCGCGGGCCGCGCGGCGGGCTCATCCTCTCGACCGAGGCGCTCGCCAAGCCGGTGGACAAGGAAGTCTTCCCCGGCACGCAGGGCGGCCCGCTGATGCACGTCATCGCGGCCAAGGCGGTCGCGTTCGGCGAGGCGCTCCAGCCCGGCTTCTCGGATTACGCGCGCCAGATCGTCGCGAACGCGCGCGCGCTCGGCGCCGCGCTGACGGAGCGCGGCTTCAGGCTGGTCTCGGGCGGCACCGACACCCACCTCATGCTGGTGGACCTGCGCAGCAAGGGCCTGACGGGCAAGGACGCGGAGCAGGCGCTCGACCGCGCCGGCATCACGCTCAACAAGAACACGGTGCCGGGCGATCCGCAGTCGCCGTTCGTCACGAGCGGCGTGCGCATCGGCACGCCGGCGCTCACGACGCGCGGCATGAAGGAACCGGAAATGAGGCGCGTCGCCGAGCTGATCGACCGCGCGATCATCGGCCGCGCGGACGAGATGGTGCTGAAGAAGGTGAAGTCGGACGTGCGCGAGTTGTCGGAAGCGTTCCCGCTCTACGGGCTGCCGGCGCCGCTCAAGACAGCGGGCAGCAGGTAGCCGCTACCCGCTACCCGCTTCTCCGTACACCCGGCCCTTTCGCTCCGGACCCAGCCCCGCCACCACGGCGGCGAACGCGAACACCAGCGCCGCGCTGATCGCCATCGCCG
>JBIOIA010000210.1:0-3373 GCA_044449445.1 Gemmatimonadales bacterium | reverse complement strand
GAGGTGATGCGCGCGGCGGTCGAGGATGCACTCCGTTAGTATTATCTCGATCGCGCGCCGAGTGGCGCTCGACGTCGAGGCGCTGGTCCTGCCGCGCGCCTGCCTGGGCTGCGGGCGTGCGCTGGGCGGCGGCGACGAGGCGCTGTGCGGGCAGTGCCGGCTTGCCCTGAGGCCCATCGCCCCGCCGCGGTGCCAGAGATGCGGGCAGACGCTGGATCGGTGGGAGACGCAAGGACCGTCTTGCGGATTCTGTCGCACCTGGCCCGACGCGCTCGCCTGGGCCGCCTCGGCGGTGTGGTTCGACGACGGCCCGGCACGCGAGCTGGTGCACGCGCTGAAGTACGGCGGCTGGACGATCGCGGCGGGGCCGATGGCCTCGGCGATGGCGCGCGAAATCGGGGCCCGGTTGCGCGGCGCGGACCTGCTGGTTCCGGTTCCGCTGGGAGCGCGCAGGCGGCGCGAGCGGGGCCACAACCAGGCCGAGCTGCTCGCGGAGGCGCTCGGCAAGAGGTGCGCTGTGCCGGTCGTCGAGGCGCTCGAGCGCTCGCGCGAAACGCGCACCCAGACGTCGCTGCATCCGGAGCAGCGCCGGGTGAACGTCGCGGGAGCATTCCGCGCCCGTGTGCGCTCGAGGGATCGAAGGTGGTGCTGGTGGACGACGTGCTCACGACCGGCGCGACGCTCGGGTCGGCGGCACAGGCGCTGGGCGCGGCGGGCGCGGCGGAAGTCGGCGCCGTGAGCTTCGCGAGGGCGCCCAAACCGTAGACCTTCAACTTTCAACGTTCAACTTTCAACTGGGATTCCAGCATGCCCGTCAAAGTCGGCATCAACGGTTTTGGTCGCATCGGTCGCCTCGTGCTGCGCGCTGCGCTCGCGAAGAAGACCAATCTCGAATTCGTCGCGGTGAACGACCTCACCGACACGAAGACGCTCGCCCACCTGTTCAAGTACGACTCGGTGCACCGGCGCTTTCAGGGCGACGTGAAGGCCGACGGCGACAGCCTCGTCATCAACGGCCGGCGCGTGAAGGTCACGGCCGAGAAGGACCCGGCCAAGCTGCCGTGGAAGGCGCTCGGCGTGGACGTCGTGCTCGAGTCCACCGGGCGCTTCACCGACAAGGAGAAGGCCGGGGCGCATTTCGCGGCCGGTGCGAAGAAGGTCATCATCTCCGCGCCCGCCAAGGGCGAGGACATGACCATCGTGATGGGGGTCAACGACAAGAAGTACGAGCCGGCGAAGCACAACCTGATCTCCAACGCGTCGTGCACGACCAACTGCCTGGTGCCCGTCGTGCACGTGCTGCGCGAGGCGTTCGGCTGGGTGCGCGGCTACATGATCACCGTGCACTCGTACACCAACGACCAGGTCATCCTCGACTTCCCGCACAGGGACCTGCGCCGCGCGCGCGCGGCCGCGACCAGCATCATCCCGACCACGACGGGCGCGGCGAAGGCCACCGGCCTCGTGATCCCGGAAGTGAAGGGGAAGATCGACGGCGTCTCGCTCCGGGTGCCCACGGCCGACGTGTCGCTCGTCAGCCTCGTCGTCACGGTCGAGCGGCCGACCACCGTGGATGCCGTCAACGCGGCGTTCAAGGCCGCCGCATCCGGGCCGCTCAAGGGCGTGCTCGAGGTGAGCGACGAGCCGCTGGTGTCGGTGGACTACATCGGGAATTCAGCTTCCTCGACCGTGGACCTGCTCAGCACCCAGGTCGTGGACGGCGTGTGCGTGCAGGTCGCCGCGTGGTACGACAACGAGTGGGGCTACAGCGCGCGCTGCGTGGACCTGCTCGAGCTGGTGGCGTCGAAGCTGTGATCGGCAAGCGGACGGTGAATGACCTGGACTCCGGGCTCGAAGGCAAGCGGGCCCTGGTCCGGGTGGATTTCAACGTGCCGGTGAAGGACGGCGCGGTCACCGATGACCTCAGGATCCGCGCCGCGCTGCCGACCATCAAGAAGCTGCGCGCCCTGGGCTGCCGGGTCGTGCTCCTCTCGCACCTCGGCCGGCCCAAGGGCACGGGCTTCGAAGCCAAGTACTCCCTCAAGCCCGTCGCGCGCGCTCTCGAGGGCCTGCTCGGCAGCCCCATCACGTTCATCGAGGATCCGGCCACCCCCGCGGCGATCGAGACGACGAAGCGTCTGCCTCGGGGCGGCGTGGCGCTGGTCGAGAACACGCGCTTCGACGCCGGCGAGGAGAAGAACGACCCGGCCACCGCCGCCCGGTTCGCCGCGCTCGGCGATTTCTACGTGAACGACGCGTTCGGCTGCGCGCACCGCGGCCACGCCTCGACCGAGGCCGTCGCGCATCTGCTGCGGCCCGCCGTGGCCGGGCTCCTCATCGAAAAGGAGCTGGAGTACCTCGGCGCCGCGCTCGCCAAGCCGAAGCGGCCGTTCGTCGCCGTGCTCGGCGGCGCGAAGATCTCGGGCAAGATCGACGTCATCGAGAACCTGCTGCCCAAGGTGGACCGGATCCTGATCGGCGGCGCGATGGCCTGCACGTTCTACAAGGCCAAGGGCGCGAGCGTCGGCAACTCGCTGGTCGAGGACGATCGGCTCGAGATGGCGAAGGCATTGATGGCGCGCGCCGGCGCCAAGCTCGTGCTGCCGGATGGCGCCGTCATCGGGCAGTCGCTCGAGAAGCCGGGCGAGGTGCGCGAGGTGGCGTGGGACGCCGTGCCCGACGGCTGGGCGATCTACGACATCGACACGAAGTCCCGCGCTGCATTCGGAGGGATCATTCGGAGCGCGAAGACGGTCCTGTGGAACGGGCCGATGGGCGTGTTCGAGACCAAGCCCTTCGACGCCGGGACGCGGGCGATCGCGCAGGCCATGGCGGATGCGACCCAGGCGGGCGCGACGACCATCGTCGGCGGCGGAGACTCGGCTGCGGCGGTCGCCGAGGCCGGGCTCGAGGACAGGATGACCCACGTATCCACCGGTGGCGGAGCGGCGCTCGAGTTTCTGGAGGGCAAGAAGCTGCCCGGCGTCGAGGCGCTGGACGATCGCATCGCGGCCAGGCCCGCGTGACGATCTACGCCGCGAACTGGAAGATGCACCTGAGTCCCGCGCCGGCCCGCGACCTGGTGCGCGCCGTGCTGTCGCGCGTCAAGCCGAAGGACGGCCGCACGCTGTTGTTTTTTCCGCCCGCGGTCTCGCTGCCGGCGGTGACCCTTGAGGTGAAGGGCCGCAAGGACGCCGCCGCTGGCATCCAGAACATCCACCCCGAGCCCAAGGGCGCCTTCACCGGTGAGATCTCGGCGCCGATTGCCGCCGAGTCGGGCGCGACCTGGGTCCTGGTCGGCCACTCCGAGCGGCGCCACAAGTTCGGCGAGAGCGACGAGGCCACGGGGCGGAAGGTCAAGGCCGCGCTCGAG
>JBIOIA010000209.1:0-3455 GCA_044449445.1 Gemmatimonadales bacterium | reverse complement strand
GTAGTCCCACTCTCCACGGGGTGACGTAAATGGCGGACATGGCGAGTCTCGAAACGAAGGTGAAGGACATCATCGCCGAGGAGCTGGGCGTCGAGAAGGAGAAGCTGACCAACGACGCCAGCTTCATGGAAGATCTCGGCGCCGACTCGCTCGACACGGTCGAGCTGGTCATGGCCTTCGAGAAGGAGTTCGACCTGGACATCCCGGACGAAGAGGCGGAGAAGCTCCGCACCGTCGGCGATGCGCTCAAGTACCTGCACAGCAGGATGGGCGGCAAGTAGTGAAGCGAAGGGTCGTGGTCACCGGCCTCGGGCTGGTGACCCCCGTCGGCAACACCGTGGAGCAGAGCTGGAGCGCGCTGGTCGCCGGAACATCCGGGGCGGCGCGCATTCAGCATTTCGACCCCTCGGCGTTTTCCACGCAGTTCGCCTGCGAGGTGAAGGGCTTCGATCCGCTGACGGTGATGGACCGGAAGGAAGCCAAGCGGATGGACGCCTTCTGCCATTACGCGATCGCCGCCACCAAGGAGGCGGTGGAGCGCGCCGGGCTCAGCGGCGCGTTTCCCTCGCCCGAGCGCACCGGCGTGCTGATCGGGAGCGGCATCGGGGGCATGGCGACGTTCGAGGAGCAATGCTCGACGTTCCTCACCAAGGGCCCGAACCGCGTGTCGCCCTTCTTCGTCCCGATGTTCATCCCCGACATGGCCGCGGGCCTGGTCTCGATGCGCTGGGGCCTGCGCGGCCCGAACTACTGCACCGTGTCGGCCTGCGCCAGCTCCGCGCACGCGATCGGCGAGAGCTCCCGCCTGATCGCCGACGGTGACGCGGACATGATGGTGGCAGGCGGCGCCGAGGCCGCGATCACCGGCCTCGCGATCGCGGGCTTCGGCAACATGAAGGCGCTCTCGACCCGCAACGACGACCCGGCGACCGCGTCGCGGCCCTTCGACAAGGACCGCGACGGGTTCGTGATGGGCGAGGGCGCGGGTATCTGCATCCTGGAGAGCCTCGAGCACGCGCAGGCCCGCGGCGCGAAGATCATCTGCGAGGTCGTCGGCTACGGGATGAGCGCCGACGCCTATCACATGACGCAGCCCGCCCCGGAAGGCCGCGGGGCGCAACAGGCGATGCGCGCTGCGCTGTCCAACGCCAGGGTGCCGCCAACCGCGGTCGGCTACATCAACGCGCACGGTACCTCGACGCCGGCCGGCGATGCCTCCGAGACGCAGGCCGTGAAGGCCGTGTTCGGCGAGCACGCCGGGAAGCTCGTGTTCGGCTCCACGAAGTCCATGACCGGGCACCAGCTGGGTGCCGCGGGTGGCGTCGAGTTCGCCATCTGCGCGCTGGTGCTGGACTGCGGCGTGATTCCCCCGACGATCAACTACCGGACGCCGGACCCCGACTGCGACCTGGACTGCGCACCCAACAAGGCCGTCACCCGCACCGTGGACGTCGCGATGAGCAATTCGTTCGGCTTCGGGGGACACAACGTCTCGCTGATCGTCAAGAAGTTCGCGGCCTGATCCGATGGCGACCGCCGTCCACGCCGCGCCCGACGTCCGGATCAGCGACCCGGCGCTGCGCCCCATCGCCGACAAGATCGGCGCGCAGGAGCGCCTGAACGTCGAGGACGCCATGCAGTTGTTCGAGAGCAAGGACCTGCTCGGCGTCGGCGCGCTCGCCGACCACGCCAACCGCGCGAAGAACGGCGACCGCGTCTTCTTCTCGTCGAACCAGCACATCAACCCGACCAACGTCTGCATCCTGCGCAACACCTGCGTCTTCTGTTCCTTCGCGAAGATGCCGAAGGAAGAGGGCGCCTACACGATGAGCCTGGACGAGGTGCTCGCCGAGGCGCGCATGGCCCGGAGCGCACCGACCCGGGAATTCCACATCGTGGGCGGGCTGCACCCCAAGTTGCCGCTCTCCTACTACACGGACATCATCCGCAAGCTGCGCGAAGCCTACCCCGGCGTGCACGTGAAGGCGCTCACCGCCGTCGAGATCGCGCACCTGGCGCGGATCGAAAAGTCGTCGGTCAGGGACGTGCTCCTGCGCCTCAAGGAAGCGGGGCTCACCACGATGCCCGGCGGCGGAGCGGAGGTCTTCAGCAGCGCCGTGCGCGCGACCATCGCCGAGAACAAGCTGCGCGGCGAGGAGTGGATCGCCGTGCACCGCGAAGCCCACAAGCTCGGCATCCCCTCCAACTGCACGATGCTGTACGGACACGTCGAGACGGCGCGCGATCGGGCCGAGCACCTGTTGATGCTGCGCGATCTCCAGGACGAAACCGGCGGCTTCCTTACGTACATCCCGCTCGCCTACCATCCCGACAACAACGAGCTGGGCGAGCAGATGGGCTGGACCGGCGGCGAGACGCAGGGGGTGGACGACCTCAAGAACATCGCGGTCGCCCGGCTGTTCCTCGACAACATCCCGCACGTCAAGACGCACTGGCCGATGGTGACGCCGTTCATCTCGCAGCTCGCGCTCGCCTTCGGGTGCGACGACGTCGAGGGCACGGTCGTCTACGAGCGCATTTATCACGATGCGGGCGCGCAGACGCCGATGGAGATGGCCTACGACGAGCTGGTGCGGATGATCCGTGGGGCGGGGAAAGAGCCGGTTGAGCGGGATTCGCTGTATCAGCCGGTACGTGGTGCGCGGGAAGTGGTGCGTGGGAAAGACACTGACACCGTGGACTCGGGCCCACGTGCCACGCAGCACGCACCACGCACCGATCCGGTCGCGAGCGCCGAATGATCCGCCTGGGCCGCATCGGGTACGTGAACTGCTATCCGGTCTACGGCGCGATGGACCGCGGCGTCGTGGCCGCGCCGGCGACGCTCGTTACCGGCACCCCTAACGAGCTCAACGACCGGCTCGCCGACGGCCGGCTCGACGTGAGCGTCATCAGCGCGGTCGCCTACGCGCAGCACGCCGGGCGCTTCGAGCTGCTCCCCGATCTCGCCATCAGCTCCGACGGCCCGGTGCGCAGCGTGCTGCTGTTCGCGAAGCGGCCGCTCGAGCAGCTGGACGGCGCCAGGGTCCTCGTCTCGACCGCCTCGCGCACGTCGGTGCAGCTGCTCGAGGAGCTGGCGCGCGCCAGGTGGAACGTGAAGCTGGAGCTGACGCCGGCCCCGACCGAGCCGGGCGACCTCAAGCGGCTCGCGGCGACCGAGCACGACGCCGTGCTCGTGATCGGAGACGGCGCGCTGCTGCTCCGCTCCGGCGGGAGCTACCCGGTCGTGATCGACCTCGGCGAAGAGTGGAAGCGCTGGACCGGGCTGCCGTTCGTGTTCGCCGTGTGGGCCGCGCGCACGGGCGTGGACCGCACCACCGTGGTGATCAACCCGACGACTTCGCCGTCGCCGTTCAGCAACGCGCCCCCGGAGTCGCCGTGGTTCACGGCGGCGTCCGTCTGCACCATGTCTTCGAGGATGACACCGGGGCGCG
>JBIOIA010000208.1:0-3461 GCA_044449445.1 Gemmatimonadales bacterium | reverse complement strand
GGTCGAGACGGCGGCGTCCGGCTTGAGGATGTAGTTGGCGGCAGCGCCCTTCCGCCCTGCCACCGCACCGGCGGTCTCGATCGGCAGCACGCGCAGCGTGGCCGGCGGCGTCGAGAGCGCGGAGCGGAAGTTGGCGTACACGACGTCGAGCGAGGCCAGCGTCCCCGCCTCGTAGGCGGCGATGAGCGGCGTCACGATCTCGAGCGCGTGGGCAGCGGTCGGGCGGTCGCCGATGTCGGTGCGCGTCAGCACCGCCTTGCGCCGTGCGTGCTGGAAGAACCTGACGCCCTTCTTGCCGATCAGGTACAGCTCCGCCTGGTAGCCCCTGGCCTCGAGCTCACGGCAGCGCGTCGCAGCCATCTTGATGAGGTTGGCGTTGAAGGCGCCGGCGAGCCCGCGGTTGGACGTGACGAGCAGGACGGCGGCGCTCGTCGGTCCGCCCTTCTCGGGCGGCGGCGGCGTGCGCAGCAGCGCGTAGCGCTCCGCCAGCTCGGGCGTCAGCAGGTCCCCGATGGCGGCGGCCCGCGCCTGCGCGTACGGGCGGGCGGAGATCACGCGGTCCTGGGCGCGCTTCAGCTTGGACGTGGAGACCATCTCCATCGTCCGCGTGATCTTCTGCGTGCTCTGGACCGACTTGATCCGGCGCTTGAGCGCGCGCGTCTTCGCCATGCTACTTCTTCAGCGCCTTGAACCGGTCGATCGCCTCGCGCAGCCGCTTCTCGAGATCGCTCGAGAGCGCCTTCGTGGTGCGGATTTCCTCGCCGATCGTGGGGTGGCTGGCGCGCATGAACTCGTGGAATCGGGTCTCCCACGCGCGCACGTTCTCGACTTCGACGTCGTCCAGCAGGCCGTTGGACACCGCGAAGATGATCATCACCTGCTGCTCGACCGGCATCGGCTGGTACTGGCCCTGCTTCAGGATCTCGACCGTGCGGCGGCCGCGGGCGAGCTGCTTGAGCGTCGCGGCGTCGAGGTCGGACCCGAACTGCGCGAAGGCCTCCAGCGCGCGGAACTGGGCCAGGTCGAGCCGCAGCCGGCCCGCCACCTGCTTCATCGCCTTGATCTGCGCGTTGCCGCCGACGCGGCTGACGGAGATGCCGACGTTGATCGCGGGGCGCACGTTCGAGTAGAACAGGTCGCCCTCGAGAAAGATCTGGCCGTCGGTGATCGAGATGACGTTGGTCGGAATGTAGGCCGAGACGTCGCCGGCCTGCGTTTCGATGATCGGCAGCGCCGTCAGCGAGCCGCCCGGCTTCTTGATGCGCGGGTCCTGCTTGATGGCCTGCGGGTCCTCGGAGATCTTCGCCGCGCGCTCCAGCAACCTGGAGTGCAGGTAGAACACGTCGCCGGGATACGCTTCGCGCCCCGGCGGGCGCCGCAGCACCAGCGAGAGGTTGCGGTAGGCCACGGCCTGCTTCGAGAGGTCGTCGTAGATGCACAGCGTGGCCGCGCCTTCCTCGTACATGAAGTGCTCGGCCATCGTGCAGCCCGCGTAGGGCGCGATGTACTGGAGCGGCGCCGGGTCGGAGGCGGACGCCGAGACCACGATCGTGTAGTCCATCGCCCCGTGCTCGCGCAGCCGCTCGACCACCGAGGCGACCGTCGACCTCTTCTGGCCGATGGCGACGTACACGCAGATGACGCCCTGGCCCTTCTGGTTGATGATCGTGTCGATCGCGATCGCCGTCTTGCCGGTGCCGCGGTCGCCGATGATCAGCTCGCGCTGGCCGCGCCCGATCGGGATCATCGAGTCGATCGCCTTGATGCCCGTCTGGATCGGCTCCTTGACGGGCTGGCGCACGATGATGCCGGGCGCCACCAGCTCGACGCGCCGCATTCCGTCCGCCTTGATCGGCCCGCGCCCGTCCATCGGCGCGCCGAGCGGGTCCACGACCCGGCCCACCATCGCGCGACCCACCGGGACCTCGAATACACGGCTGGTTCGGCGCACCTCGTCGCCCTCCTTCAGCAGGAGGTAGTTGCCGAGGATCACCGCACCGATGTTGTCCTCCTCGAGGTTGAGCGCCTGCCCCATGATGTTCTCGCCCGTCGAAGCGCGGAACTCCAGCATCTCGCCGGCCAGGGCGTTGGTGAGCCCGTAGACCCGCGCGACGCCGTCCTTCACTTCGAGAATGGTCCCCACCTCCTCGAGGTCTCGCGCCGACAGATTGGCGGCTGCGATCTCGCGGAGCAGGACGTCCTTCAGCTCACCGGGGCGTAGTACGGTTTCGTTGGCCATTGTGTGGAGATACGGACGTAGAAGGTGAGTGGGGCGAGAATCAGGCCCGTGAAATCAATCACGAGCCCGAGCGAACGGCAACCCGACTGCGCATGCGGCCTTTGAGGAACGCAAGCAGCACGCCGCGCGGCCCGAGCCGGGCCAGGCCCGCGGCGGTGACGCCGGCGATCCGCCGCGCCGAGCCGGAGAGGTGGCTGGCCGAGGAGAAGTGCAGGATGCGGGCGACGGCACGCACCGAGTAGCCCGGATTGGCGAGCAGGTCGGCCGCGGTCGCGGCCCGGGCCAGGTCGATGACGCGTTTGATGTTGGGCGCGCCGCCGGCCCCGAACTGCCTGGACAGGTGCTCGCGCGAGACCTTGAGCGTCCTGGCCACGTCGGCCGCGCGCAGCCGCCCGCCGACCCGCCGCAGCACCTCGCGCCAGGCCAGCTCCTGGAGCGGCTCCGAAAGCCGCAGCATGCGCGGCGCGCCTTCGAGGGTGTGCTCGCGCGCGGCGCTGGCAGTCTTCGGCAGCACCAGGTCGCCGATCACGGCATCCTCTGTGCCCTCGACGATCGGCGTGGCGCCCAACTCGGCGATGCAGCTGCGCAGCAGCTCGCCGTCGTCGGGCCGGAAGGCGGAGTAAACGAAGCGCGGGACGTTGGGATACGCGGCGCGGCAGCGCGTGAGAACGGCCTTCGCTTCGTGGCCCCGCGCGTCCACGACCACGGCGTCGGCCAGCGCGGTCCGCAGCGCGCGCTCGACCTGGGCGCCGCTCCTGCACGCGACCAGGCGGGCGCGGCCGCGCGGCAGCGCACGGCGCAGCGAGGCGCGGGCCTCGCGGCTCGCCAGCAGTACGGGAATGACCGGCGCGCTCACGCCGCCAGCGTAAGCAGCATCGCGCCGGCCGCGCGCAGCACGTCGCGCGCGTTGGCGTAGCTCACCACCCTGAGCGCCTCCTCCAGCGGCAGCCAGCGGCACGCCGTGATCCCCTCGTCGTGCTGCGGCTGCGCCTCGCCCGCCGGGCTCTCGAACAGGAAGAACGTGCAGGTCTTGTGGATCAGCCGACCGCGGAACCGGAAGAACCAGTCGATATCCGCGATCAGGCCGCGCGGTATCAGGTCCCTGAGGTCGGTCTCTTCTGCGACCTCGCGCACGGCGGCTGCCGCAGCGTCCTCGCCCGGTTCCAGGTGGCCCTTCGGAAAGCCCCAGTTCTTGTAGGCGTCGCGGATGACGAGCACCAGG
>JBIOIA010000207.1:0-3488 GCA_044449445.1 Gemmatimonadales bacterium | reverse complement strand
GGATGCGTGTAGATCGTCCCGCCGTCCCGAATCAGGAGATTCGGCCCGGTCGCCAGCTCGTCGCCCAGCCGGCCTGGCACCCCGAACAGCTCGACGTGCAGTTTCGCGGCCCATTCGACGGTGTTGCTCGTGCCGCCTTTGATATTCCCCTCGACCACCAGCAGGCACTGGCTGAGCGCCGCGATGATGCGGTTGCGCTTGGGGAAGTTCCACGGCGCGGCCGGAGCGCCGGGCGGGTATTCGCTGAGCACCAGTCCACGCGCGCGGGTTTCTCGCAGCAGCGCGCGGTTGGTCATCGGCAGGTCCTGGTCGATGCCGCAGCCGAGCACGGCGATCGTGCCGCCTCCGGCATCGAGCGCACCGCGATGCGCCCGCGCGTCGAGACCGATCGCCATGCCGCTCACCACGACCGCGCCCTGCCCCGCCAGCGCCTTCGCGGCCTCGTACGCCATGCGAACGCCGTACGCGCTCGGGCTGCGGCTGCCGATGATCCCCACGCGCGGTCGCGCGAGCAGTCCGAGGTCGCCCTCGGCGAACAGCAGTTCCGGTGGGTCCTCGACGCGCAGCAGCTGGCGGGGGAACTCCGCGTCGTCCTGCCGCAGATCGCGAACGCTCACGTGTTCGCGCCCATCTCGACCGCGCGCTCCTCTACGAGCCGCTTCCACAGGACCTCGAGCAGCTCCTCGAGGCCGATGCGGGCGACCGACGAGATCGCCACCGAGGCGAACGCGTCGGGCACCTCGGGCAGCTCGACTTCGTCCGGAAGCACAAGGTCGGCCTTGGTCCACGCGACGCAATGCGGTTTGGCCGCGAGCTCGGGAGAGAACTTCGCGGCCTCCTTCCGAAGCAGGCGATACGCGGCGGCCAGATCGGGCGCGTCGAGCGGGATCATGTGCAGCAGGATCCGGGTGCGCTCGACGTGGCGCAGGAACTTGATGCCCAGTCCCTTGCCCGCGTGCGCGCCCTCGATGATGCCCGGGATGTCGGCCACGACGAAGCTGCGGTGGTCGCTCAGGCTCACGACGCCGAGGTTCGGCTCGAGCGTCGTGAACGGATAGTCGGCGATCTTGGGCCGGGCCGCGGTGACGGATGCCAGCAACGTGCTCTTGCCTGCGTTTGGCTCGCCGAGCAGGCCGACGTCCGCGATCAGCTTGAGCGTCAGCTCGATGGTGCGCTTGACGCCGTCCTCGCCCGGCTGGAAGTGGTGCGGGGCCTGGCGGGTCGGCGTCGCGAAGTGCTGGTTGCCGAGGCCGCCGCGGCCTCCCTTCGCCAGGAGGATGCGCTCGCCGGGCGCGACCGCCTCGCCGATGACCTCGCCCGTGCCGGCGTCGCGAAACACCGTGCCTAACGGAACCGGCATCAGCAGATCGTCGGCGGACTTGCCCGTGCGCTGCGACGTGCCGCCGGGTTCGCCCTTCTCGGCCAGCCACTTCCGGTGGTAGGTGAAGTCGAGCAGCGTCCACAGGTTCGAGTCGCCGACCGCGTACACGCTGCCGCCGCTGCCGCCGTCGCCGCCGGAAGGGCCGCCCTTGGGATAGAACTTCTCCCGCCGGAACGCGGTGCGCCCGGAGCCGCCGTCGCCGCCGGCGATCTCGATGGTGACTTGATCGATGAACATCTATCTCACTTCACGCCACAGATCGAACGCCGCCTTCGCGCTGGCCGGGGGCACGAGCGGGGCGAGCAGCATCAGCGCCTCGTCCACGTCCTCGGGACTCGCGCCGTTGTTCAGCGCGCCCCTGAGGTGCGAGTGCAGCTGCCGCGGCGTGTTCTGGGCGACCAGCATCGCGATCGCGCACAGCTCGCGGCGCATCAGGTCGAGCCCGGGCCGGCTGATCGTGCGGCCGTAACCGTCCAGCACGATCCACGCTCTGATCGCGGGATGCAGCGCGCCGAGGATCTCCTGCAGCTTGTCGTAGTTCGCGCCGTAAATGCGCCGGCCCGTGACCTCGCCGCGCGACTCCCAGTCGCGCCAGCGCTCGTAGTCGGCCGCGTCGCCGGGATCACCGGACTTCGGCTCGACCTGGCGGAACGCCGCGGCCGCGACCAGCGCCTTGGGGTAGCCGACGAACAGCGCGGCTTCGAGCACCAGCTCCTCGATCCAGATCGCGCTGGTCCCGGCGCGCCGGGCATCTCGGAACTGCTCGACCATCCCGCCTAGGGTGGCCTCGTTCAGTGCGGCCGCCACGACGAGCAGCCGGCGCGTCGCCTCGTCGAGGCTCATTCTAATGAAAGGGGCCGACGGGACATCATCATTTCGTTGCGTCCGGTTGCAGCGCGATGCGCGGCACGATCCGGCCCACGGTGGCACCGAGCGTGTTCTTGATCGCGGGCGAGCGGTGCTGATCGAGTCCTGCGACCCCGCCGGGCACCAGCGCGTCGAGCAGGCCGAGCAACGCAGGACCCAGCGCGCGGGTGGCGCCGTCCTCGACCTTGAGCGCGAGCCCGATGCGCTGCGCCGGGATCATCGCACTGTAGACGCCCTCGGCTCCGACCTTGGCGAACACGCGTCCCGCCGTGGCATCGAGCAGCTCCGTGTCGAGCCGCGCCGTGCCGGCGATCAGGAAGGGATGTTTGCGCGCGGACGCCACCAATTCCCTCGCCGCCGTGCGCGCGTCCTCCGGCACGCCCGGCACCCTGTCACCCTCGGCGGCCGCGCCTAACCGCGCGTACGCGAGCGCCATGTTCCGGAGCGGCAGCGCGAAGCACGGAACGCCGCAGCCGTCCGTCGCGTGCGGCACCTTGGGAGCGGGCAGCATCGTCCACCTCGCGACTTCCGCCAGGCACTGCTGCTGCACCGGATGGTCGGGCCTCGCGTAGCCGTCGCCCCACTGCTTGTGCCTCGCCAGCGCGATCATGCCGGCGTGCTTGCCCGAGCAGTTGTTGTGCGCCCTGGTGGGCTGCTCGCCGCGGCGGGACATCTCCTTCGACACGTCGTCGTTGAGCGAGGCATGGGGCCCGCAGACCAGGTCGCTCTCGCTCGCGCCCGCCGCGGCGAGCATGGCTCGCGCCAGCTCGACATGCCGCGGCTCGCCGTTGTGGGACGCGCACTGGAGCGCGTGGGCGTCGTCGCCAAAGCCGAACGCCGCCGAGGCGCCGAGCGTGATGGACGGAATCGCCTGGAACGGCTTGGCGCACGAGCGCCAGAAAGCGACCGTGTCCGGGTCGCCGCTGTAACCGCGCAGCGAGCCGTCCGCGTGAACGACGGCAATCGACACCACGTGCCGGGACTCGACCAGGTCGTCGCGCAGGACGTCTACAAAGGAAGGCATGCGGCGCGAAACTTAACGGTCCGGCGGTATATTGGCGCCCATGCGCAAGATCGCCTCGACGCTGCTGGCCGCGGTCGGGTTCGCCGTTTCCGTCCCCCACGGGGCGGCGGCGCAGGCCGCGAGCAATCTCTATCTGCCGATCGACTCTTGGGCCTCGCCGTACGTCGAGCACCTGATCAGGGCCGGCATCCTGCGCGGACTCGATCCGCTCACGCG
>JBIOIA010000206.1:0-3501 GCA_044449445.1 Gemmatimonadales bacterium | reverse complement strand
CGCGCGCAGGAAGCGCTGGGAGGGTGGCGAGTGAGCATCGACCGACTGACCGCCGCACTGGAGGGCCGCTACACGATCGAGCGGGAGCTCGGCGCGGGCGGGATGGCGACCGTGTACCTCGCGCACGACGTGCGGCACGACCGCAAGGTGGCGCTCAAGGTGCTGCGCCCCGAGCTCTCGGCCATCCTGGGGGGCGAGCGGTTCCTGGCCGAGATCAAGACCACGGCCAACCTCCAGCACCCGCACATCCTCTCGCTGTTCGACTCGGGCGAGGCCGACGGCCTGGTGTTCTACGTCATGCCCTACGTCGAGGGCGAGTCGCTGCGCGACCGGCTGAACCGCGAGAAGCAGCTGCCGGTGGAGGACGCGGTGCGCATCGCGCGCGAAGTTGCCGACGCGCTGGACTACGCGCACCGCCACGGGGTGGTGCACCGGGACATCAAGCCGGAGAACATCCTGCTGCACGACGGGCGGGCGCAGGTGGCGGACTTCGGGATCGCGTTGGCCGTCAGCCGCAGCGACGGCGGCACGCGGATGACCGAGACGGGGATGTCGCTGGGCACGCCGCACTACATGGCGCCCGAGCAGGCGATGGGCGAGCGGGAGATCACGCCGAAGGCGGACATCTACGCGCTGGGCTGCGTGCTGTACGAGATGCTGACGGCGGAGCCGCCGTTCGTGGGGGCGACCGCGCAGGCGATCATCGCGCGGGTGATGACCGAGGAGCCTCGCTCGCTGACGCTCCAGCGCAAGACGATCCCGCCGCACATCGAGGCGGCGGTGACGATGGCGCTGGCGAAGCTGCCGGCGGACCGGTTCGCCACCGCTGCGCAGTTCGGCGAGGCGTTAGGCAGGGCGGACTTCGCGTTGCCGCGCACGCGTGCGATGCCCGCGGCTGGCGTCAAGGCACGCCGCCTGCCGGCCTATGCTCCGTGGGCTGTCGCGGCCGTGGCCGCGCTCGCGGCGGCGTTCGGATGGCTGCGACCGCACCCGCGTCCCGAGGTGCAGCGCTTCGGCGTAGCAATTCCCGACAGCGAGGGCGTGCGGACTGACCACAACGGAACCTCCGTCGTGCTGGCGCCGGACGGCTCGCGACTCGTGTACGTGGGCGCCGAGGCGCACTCCGGGCGTCAGCTCTACGTGCGGGAGTTTGGCCAACTGGTTCCGCGCGCGCTGCCCGGAACGGCCGGCGCGGAGTCGCCCTTCTTCTCGCCCGACGGCGAGTGGGTGGCGTTCTTCGCCGACGGCAAGCTCAAGAAGGTGGCGCTGGCGGGCGGACCGCCCCTGAGCATCGCGGACGCCAGCAGCGGCCGCGGCGGAACCTGGAGCGAGGACGGCCGCATTGTGTTCTGCCCCACGACGACCTCGCCGCTCGTCATGGTGTCGGCGGCGGGCGGCCCTCTGGACACGCTCACGCGGGTGCACGGGGACAGCGGGGAGGGCAGTCACCGCTGGCCCGAGTTCCTGCCGGGCGGCCGCGCGCTGGTGTTCACGACGCAGTACCAGGGAGGGACCCGGTATCGCATCATGGGTCTCGACCTCAAGACCCGCGCGGTCAAACCGCTCATCGACGAAGCGATGAACGCGCGGTACGTGCGGACCGGGCATCTCGTGTACGCGAGTGACGCAGGAGCGCTGCTCGCTATGCCGCTCGACGTGAGGCGCCTGGCGGTCAAGGGCTCCCCGGTCTCGCTGCTGGAGGGGCTGATGGTCAAGCCACCCAGCGGGGCGGCCGAGTTCACGACGGCGCGCAACGGCACGCTGGCCTACCTGACCGGCGCGGCGGCATCGCGCACACTGGTGCTCGTGGACCGCAACGGCGTCGAGCGGCAGCTCAGCAACATGTTCGCGCTGTCCGCGCCCCGCTTCTCGCCTGACGGGCGGCGGATCGCGCTGTCGAGCGTCGAGGGGCGCTCGACCGACATCCGCCTGTACGATCTTCAGAGACAGACGCTGTCCCGGCTCACGTTCGAGGGCAACAACTTCTTCCCCGAGTGGACGCCCGACGGCCGGCGCGTGTCCTTCTACTCGATCCAGCGTCCCGGCGCCCAGGGGGCCGACCTCTACTGGGCCGCCGCCGACGGCAGTGGCGGCGCCCAGGTGCTGCTCTCGGCGCCGAGTAACCAGACGGAGATGGCTTGGGCCCCGGGCGGCCGGAGCCTCGTGTTCCGCCAGCTGAGTACGGCCGGGAAGGCGGAACTGTGGGTCCTGCCCGCGGACAGCCCTCGCACGCCGCGCCCATACCTTCAGGGCGCCTTTAACTACGGTTCCCCCGCCGTGTCACCCGACGGCCACTGGGTCGCCTACGTGTCGGATGAGTCGAGCCGGACGGAGATCTACGTGCGCAGCTTCCCCGAGCCGGCCGGCCGCTGGCAGATCTCGGTGAACGGGGGTTCGAGCCCGCGCTGGGCCCACAGCGGACGCGAGCTGTACTATCGCAGCGGGGACTCGCTAGTGAGCGTCGGCGTGACGACCAGGCCGACCTTCACCGTGGGACAGCGCAAGGTGCTCTTCGCGCGGCCGTACCTGACCCTGGCCGCGCACGCGATGTACGACGTCTCCCCGGACGATCGCCGCTTCGTGATGGTGCGGGAGGGCTCCGATCGGCCCGGTCTCGTGGTCGCGTTGAACTGGTTCGACGAGCTGAAGCGCCGCAGCGCGAGCGGATCCCCGGCCGCCGGACGATAACCGACGCCGTCAAGGACGCTCGAGCGCCGCAATCCGCCCGTCCGCCTGCGCCACGAGCAGTTGGGAACCGCGCGCAGCCAGGCCGACAGGGTGCGCGAGGCCCGGCACCGCATAGGCGGCGCGCACCGTCTTCTCCCCCAAGTCGATGACCAGCAGCGTCGAGTAGGCCGCGCTGATGCTGTACAGGCGGCCGTCCGCCACGACCGCCCCCGTTACGACGTATTCCGCCAGCGTCCGCTCCGGCCCTTTGAGCACCAGGCCTGCCGCGAGTCGCGGCTCGAACTCCGACGCGAGCGCCATATCGGCACGGGCGAAGCGGGACACGACGAGCTGTCGGTGGCGCGGATTCGGCACGCTCACCGTGATCAGCTCCTGCGCCGCCGGGTCGAAGGCCAGCGACAGAACGTACATCTGATGGGCGCGCACGGTCTCGAAGCGCCCCAGCGAGAGCTCGCTCACGGCGCCGTCGCTCGAGAGGAAATGGCGCCACTCGGCGCCGGGGTCGGCGCGCGGGTCGGGCCGCAGCAGTACCCAGCTCTTGTTCGTGGCGAGGACCGCGAGCGTGTCGCCGCCGAGGAACGCGGCGCCGGCGAGCGGCGTGAGATCAATGCTGAACCCGGGGTCCAGCACCACGTGATGCAGCACGCGTGCGAGCGTGCTGTCCAGCAGGTATGCGCCGTAGTGGTCCGTGACCGCCAGGAAGCGGCCGGTCGCGCTCTCCCTGGTCAGGTCGCTGAGCGCGCCGTTCAGCTGGGCGCCGATCCGCTCCGAGCCCGACACCGCGAGCGCCGGCAGGTTGGCCAGCGGGCCGTG
>JBIOIA010000205.1:0-3538 GCA_044449445.1 Gemmatimonadales bacterium | reverse complement strand
GTGTAGAACAGCAGGTAGAACAGGAACGCCGCGGCGCCGGCGACGGAGCCGGCGACGAGCGCCGCCAGCAGATAGCCCGCGTGCGCGACGCTCGAGTACGCCAGCATCCGCTTGAGCGAGCGCTGCGCGAGCGCCAGCAGGTTGCCCGCGACCATCGTCACCGCGGCGAGCCACCACACCACGCGCGCCCAGTCGGGCTGCGCGTTGACCAGGCCCACCAGCAGCACCCGCACCAGAGCGCCGAAGGCGGCCGCCTTCACCGTGGCGGCCATGAACGCCGTCGCCGGCGTGGGCGAGCCGTCGTACACATCCGGCGCCCACATGTGGAACGGCACCGCCGCGACCTTGAAGCCGAACCCGACCAGCAGCATCGCGATGCCTGCGCCGAGCATCACGTGCACGCCGGAGACCGGGCGTGCCACGGCGAAGCCGACGAACGCCAGCTTGGTCGTGCCGGTCGCGCCGTAGATCAGCGCGATCCCGTACAAGAGGAACGCGGAGGCGAAGGCGCCGAGCAGGAAGTACTTGAGCGCGGCCTCGGCCGAGAACGGGCTGTGGCGGTTGATGCCCGCGAGCACGTACACGCACACCGACATCGTCTCGAGGCCGAGGAAGATGATCAACAGGTCGGCCCCGCCGGCCATGAACAGCATGCCGACGGCTGCGAGCAGCACCAGGACGTGGTACTCGGGCACGTTGATGCTCTCGCGATCGAGGTAGCCGATCGAGAGGATCGTCGTGAGCGCGACACCGAGCAGCACGATGAGCGTGACCGCCCACCGGAAGCTGTCCACCGCCATGGTGGACGGCAGGCCCGCAACCTGCGCGTTGCTCTTCCACAACCAGATGGTCGCGGCGATGGCCACGATCGTTCCCGCGAGGCTGAGCCAGCCGATCTGCCGCTGGATCCCCGGCTGGCGGTGACGCCAAGCCGTGATCAGGAGCAGCAGCATGGCCCACACCGTGAGGATCAGCTCCGGCAGGAGGGCCGTGGCCAGGTCGAGGCCGCGCTCGAGATCGAGGATCACGCTACTGCCCTTCCCCCGGGACGTCCTCGGTCATCACCCGGTGCTGGCGCACCACGTCGACGTACGCGCGGGCCGCCGGCTGCAGGCGCCGCAGCACCGGCTGCGGGTAGAGGCCCAGCCACAGGATCAGGACGAGCAGCGGCACGAGCACGAAGTACTCGCGCGGCGTGAGGTCCTTCAGCGAGCGGTTCTCGGCGCTCGTGAGCGGGCCGTAGAGGATCCGCTTCAAGGCCCACAGCAGGTAGGCCGCGGCGATGATCACCGCGAACGTCGAGATCGCCGCCGCCAGGGGGTGCGTCTGGAAGCTCCCGAGCAGCACCAGGAACTCGCCGACGAAGCCGTTGGTCGCCGGCAGCCCGATGGACGAGAGACTCACGAACGTGAGCACCGCCGCGAAGGCCGGCATCACCGCGGCGATGCCGCCGAAGTCCGCGATCATGCGCGAGTGCCGCCGCTCGTACACCATGCCGATCAGGAGGAACAGCGCCCCCGTCGAGATGCCGTGGTTGATCATCACCAGCAGCGCGCCCTGGACGCTCTGCAGCGTCGCGGCCCACAGCCCCAGCATCACGAAGCCGAGGTGGCTCACGGAGGAGTACGCGACCAGGCGCTTGAAGTCGGGCTGCACCATCGCCACCAGCGCCCCGTACACGATGCCGATGACGGCGAGCGTGAGCACGACGTTGCTGACGACCGGGTTGAAGGCGACGTCGGGGAACAGCGGCACGGCGAACCGGATGAAGCCGTACGTTCCCATCTTGAGCAGGACGCCGGCCAGGATGACGGAGCCGGCGGTCGGCGCCTCGGTGTGCGCGTCGGGGAGCCAGGTGTGGAACGGCACCATCGGCACCTTGATCGCGAACGCGAGGAAGAAGGCGCCGAACAGCCAGATCTGGGTACCCAGCGGGATCTGCGGCAGCCCCGCCAGGACGTGGGCCAGATCGAACGTCAGCAGGCCGGTGTGGCGGAACGACAGGAAGAAGACGTACAGGATCGCCACCAGCATCAGCAGCGAGCCGACCATCGTGTAGATGAAGAACTTGATGCTGGCGTAGAGCCTCGCCTTGCCGCCCCAGATCCCGATGATGAAGTACATCGGGATGAGCATGACCTCCCACATCACGTAGAACATGAACAGGTCGAGCGATACGAACACGCCGAGCATGCCGGTGAGCAGCGCGAGCATGAGCGCGTAGAAGCCGCGCTCCTTGGTCGTGATCCCCGCCCAGCTGCCGAGGATCGCGAGCGGCGTGAGGATGGTGGTGAGCAGCACCATCGTCAGCGAGACGCCGTCGATGCCCACGTGGAACGACACGCCGTACGCGCCGATCCACGACCGCCTCCATTCGAACTGCATGCCGTCCAGGCCGGGATCGAAGCCCACCCACAGCCCGAGCGAGACCACCAGCTCGACGAGCGAGAAGGCGAGCGCGATGGACTTCGCCGCGCGCGAGGGCGCCGCCCACACGGCGAGCACGCCGACCAGCGGGATGATCAGGAGCGCGGTGAGCGCCCAGTGCTCGTAGCCCATGCGCGTCAGCAGGTAGCTCATGCGCTCACCGCACCAACGCGCCGAGGATCGCCAGCACGCCCACCACGAACAGCACCACGTAGGTGCCCACACGGCCCGTCTGGAGCCGCGTGCCGAGCCAGCCGACCGTGCGCGCGAACACCGCGGATCCGTTGACCCCGGCGCCGTCGATCAGGCCGGCGTCCACGCCCTTCCACAGGACGACGCGCGAGGCCCAGAGCAGCGGGCCCACGATGAACTTCTCGTAGATCTCGTCGACCCGGTATTTCTCGGCGAGCAGCTTCGCGAAGCCGGTCTCGGCGCTCGAGCGCTCCGGCGTTACGAGCGCGGCCGGATCGAGCCGCGTCCACGCGAGCCAGATGCCAAAGGCGGCGATCAGGACCGCGAGCGCGATCAGCGCGCCCTCGGTGCCGGAAGAGAGGTGCGACTCGCCGGCCGCCAGGTAGGTCCCCGTCCGGGTCACGGGCTCCAGCCAGCGCTCGAGCCAGCCGCCGCCCGGCAGGAAGGCGGGCAGGTTGATCAGGCCGCCCAGATGGGTGAGACCGGCGAGCGCGAGCAGCGGCCAGGTCATCACGCGCGGCGACTCGTGCAGGTGCGCTCGCTCCTGGTCACCGGTGCGGTTGGGGCCGTGGAACGTGTAGCGCATCAGCCGCGTCATGTAGAACGCGGTGAGCAACGCGCCGGCGGCGCACATGAACCAGATCACGTACCACACCGGATCGCCATGGCCGCGCGCGAACGCGGCGGTGAGGATCTCGTCCTTCGAGAAGAAGCCGGCCAGCGGCGGGATGCCGGCGATCGCCAGCGTCGCGATCCACATCGTGGCGGCCGTCACCGGCAGGTACTCGCGCAGCCCGCCCATGTTGCGCATGTCCTGCGCGTCGGCGCCCTCGCGATGGGTGTGATGGTACGCGTGGTGCATGGCGTGGATCACGCTGCCGGAGCCCAGGAACAGCAGCGCCTTGAAGAACGCGTGCGT
>JBIOIA010000204.1:0-3736 GCA_044449445.1 Gemmatimonadales bacterium | reverse complement strand
GGTGATCGCCATGACGGCGCGCTGGCCGGAGAGGCCGCCCGGGAAGTCGGGACGGCGCAGCCCGAGCCCCGCGGACACGATCAGCGCCCACGCCACGAGGAGTCCACCGGCTATGTAGAACGGGACCTTGCTCTTCTCCGCCGCCAGGATGGGCATGAGCTGAAGCGCCGCGCTGTGCACGGCGCGAGCCTAGCCGATGCGGCGCGGGGTATGCTCCGCGGCGCGATGAGCGATGCCGTTCGCACACCCGGGGAGGCGCTCGAGGGGCTTCCCGACTTTCCCTTCGCGCCGCACTACCGCGAGGTGGACGGCCTGCGGCTGACCCACCGCGACGAGGGCGAGGGTGCGCCGGTGATCTTCATGCACGGAGAGCCGACGTGGTCGTTCTTGTGGCGCAAGGTGATCCCGCCGGTGCGCGACGCGGGCTTCCGTTGCATCGCGCCGGACCTCGCCGGCTTTGGAGCCTCGGACAAGCCGGTCGACATCGACTGGTACTCCTTCGACCGCCACTGCGAGATGACGGCGACGCTGCTGGAGGACCTCGACCTGCACGGCGCGACGGTCGTGGTGCACGACTGGGGCGGCGGGATCGGCCTGAACATGGCGGTCGAGCACGCGGAGCGGATCGACCGCATGGTGATCCTCGACACGGGACTGTTCACCGGTCGCCAGCGGATGACCGACGCATGGCTCGCCTTCCACGACTTCGTCGAGCGCACGGAGGACCTTCCGATCGGCATGCTCGTGCGCCGCGCTTGCAAGACAGACCCGGGCGATGAGGTGGCGGCGGCCTACGAGGCGCCCTATCCCAACCCCGCCTCGAAGGCCGGGGCGCGCGCCTTCCCGCTGATGATGCCCCGCTCGCCCGAGGACCCCGGCGCGGCGACCGGACAGCGAATACAGGACGCGCTGGAAGAGGACCGCCGACCGAAGCTCGTGCTGTGGGCCGACTCAGACCCGATCATCCCGCTGAAAGTGGGCGAGCGCCTCGCCGAGAAGATCAACGGGCCGCCGCCGCGCCCGATCGAGGACGCCGGCCACTTCCTGCAGGAGGACCAGGGACCGCTGATCGGCCAGCTGATCGCCGACTGGCTGAAGTCTTGAGAGTCGCCAGTCAGTAGTGCAATAGTTATACGCGCCTCGCGAGCGGATACATCACACGCTCCAGACCCGACAAAGGTGCGCAATAGTATTACGCCGCTCGCGACCAAACGGATCGCTTCCCCGCCGCGCGAATACGTCACTCGCCTGCCGCACGCGTGATCTGCGCCTTCTCCCCGCCCGCATCCAGGCCCGGCTTCGAGCGCGCGGCGCGCAGCTCATACAACCGCCGGGTGCTGGCGTCGGCCTCGGCCAGCACGCGGTCCGCCTTCAGCGCTCGGGCCATGCCCTCGGCCAGCCGGCGCGGCAGGATCGTGCTCAGCACGTTCGTGCGCTTGGCGGACTTCGGCACCCACACTTCGACGGTGCCGTACCGAAGCGCATCCACGATCGCGTCGGCCACTTCGCTCGGCTCGAGGTTGTGCAGGCCGCGGGCCTGGCCCAGGCCCGAGCCCAGCTCGGTGTTGACGACGAACGGCATCACGTAGCTCAGGTCGATGTGCGCGCCCATCAGTCGCACCTCGCCGCGAACCGCCTCGGTCAGCCCGACCACGGCGTGCTTGGTCGCCGAGTAGGTCGCTCCCCCCGGAGCGCCGAACTTGCCCGCCTGCGAGGAGACGTTGACGATGTGGCCGCGATCGCGCGGGATCATTCGCGCGAGCGCCAGCTTCGTGCCCAGGATCACGCCGTGGAGGTTGATGTCGATCATCCGCTGCGCCGTCAGGTCGTCCTCGTCGATGAAGCGCCCGATCTGCATGATCCCGGCGTTGTTGACGAGGACGTCGATCGGGCCGAGCTGCTCCTCGGCGTCGTCGAGAAACGCCGAGAAGGAGTCGCGGTCGGTCACGTCCAGCGGCAGCGCCACCGTGCTCGGGGCCAAGCTGGGAGGCGGTCTGACGCGCCGCCTCGATGTCCACGTCGCCGATCGCCACCTTCATGCCCTGGCGCAGGAACGCCTCTGCGGTGGCACGGCCGATCCCGCGCGCGGCGCCGGTGATCGCGGCGGTCTGTCCGGCGAGGATGCGGGGCTGCTTGGCCATGGATCTCCTCCTGCTGTTGGCTGGCGGTGGGCTGGGCCCCCAAAGCTAGCGCCCCTCCGACGGCGACGCTCCGACGACGTTGACCAGTAGGGTAAAGGTTGTGTCTTCATTCCAATTCGAAGGCCAGCGCATCGCCTACACGGAGTTCGGCGGCGGCCCCGCCGCGGTGACCGCGACCGGTGGGCGCGGGCGAACGGCCAAGAGCGCACCGGGGGGCACGCGGCCGCTGATCCTCGTCCACGGGCTGCTGCTCTCGCAGCAGATGCATTGGCCGCTCGCGGAAGACCTCGCCGCGCGCGGGAACCACGTGATCACGGTCGACCTGCTCGGCCACGGCGTATCGGATCGCCCGCGCGACATGGGGCGCTACTCGATGCACTTCTTCGGCGAGCAGGTCGTCGCGCTGATGGACCACCTGCAGGTCGAGCGGGCTGTCGTGATGGGCACATCGCTGGGAGCCAACACGGCGCTGGAGATCGCCCTGGAGCAACCTGAGCGGTTGCGCGCGATGGTCATCGAGATGCCGGTGCTCGACAACGCGCTGCTGTGGAGCGCGCTCACGTTCACGCCGCTGCTCGTCGCGCTCACGTTCGGCGAGCCGGCGATGAGGCTGCTCGCGCGGGGGGCGCGCGCCGTGCCACGCCGGCTGCTGCCCCACTTCGGCAACGTGATGCTCGACCTCGTGCGCCAGGAGCCCGGTCCCGGGGGGGCGGTGCTGCAGGGACTGTTCTTCGGACGCGTCGCCCCGCATCGCAGCCAGCGGCGCACGTTCGAGACGCCGGCGCTCGTGCTCGGACACCGTCGCGACCCCGTCCACCCGTTCTCCGACGCCGGAGCGCTCGCCGAAGAGCTGCCCAACGGCCGCCTGCTGGAGGCCGACTCGCTCGTCGAGCTGCGCCTGCACCCGGAGCGGCTGACCGGCGAGATCGCGTCGTTCCTGGACGAGGTATGGGCGCCGCCCCGCGCAGGGCGCGCCAAGCGGCCGGCGAAACGCGCGCCGAAGCGCGCTCGCGCCAGCTCCGGCTAGCGCTATTTCCTCGTCGGGAACAGTCCGATCTCGCTCACGCCGACGTGCCCCGGAGCTTCGGCGGTGCCGACCGACGCCGCCGGGACCTTGCTGATCCACAGCAGCACGAACCGAAACGCCTTGCTCGAGTCACGCAGCGGGATGCGCACGTGCTTCTTCTTCTCGAGCACCAGGCCGCTCAGCTGAACCCACGCCGGATCGGTGACCGATGCGGGCAATGTCGTCGCGTTTGAGCCGTCCACCTGGACGGTCAAGCCCGGGGTCGCGGTGTCCAGCACGAGCGCCGAGACCTTCTGCGCGCTCTTCAGGTCGATCACCAGCCCGTCGGCCATCTTCGGGGCGACAGCCGGCTCGACCAGCGCGGTCCACGCCGTCGAGGTGTCCCCGTCGATCGCCAGGCTCGGGTCGCCGAAGTTGCTCGTCGGGTAGTTGCTCGGGTTGTACGTCGCCGCCGCGTTGGTGTCGAGAAGGATCGGCTCAGGCTGTTCGGTCTTTGTGCCAGAGCCACCGGTGCCCGTCGTCTTGGGGATCGTCGTGGACGTCGTGGGAGCCACGGAGGGGATTGGGG
>JBIOIA010000203.1:0-3742 GCA_044449445.1 Gemmatimonadales bacterium | reverse complement strand
GGCTTCCCGGCCGACGCGCTCTCCCAGCGCGGCCAGATCGAGGCCACCTTCCGCGCCACGCCGGATACGGCGCGCCTGCGCCAGTACCTGTCGTTCATGTCGCGGCTGCCGCATCACGCAGGCTCGGAGCGCGACCGGATCGTCGCCGAGTACGCGCTCGCACGGTTCCGCGAGATGGGGCTCGAGGCGCGCATCGACACGTTCCAGGCGCTGATACCCTACCCCGTCTTGCGCCGGGTCGAGATGGTCGCGCCGAGCCGCTTCACGCTTCAGCTGCGCGAACCCGTGATCCCCGAGGACTCGAACTCGGGCGACCGCAACCAGCTGCCGACGTTCAACGCATACTCGCCGGACGGCGACGTGACGGGCGACCTGGTCTACGTGAACTACGGCGTACCGGCGGATTACGAGGAGCTCGACCGGCTCGGCGTGGACGTGCGCGGCAAGATCGTGATCGCGCGCTACGGCCAGAGCTGGCGCGGCATCAAGCCGAAGGTCGCCGCCGAGCACGGCGCGATCGGATGCCTCATCTACTCGGACCCGCGCGACGATGGCTACTGGGCCGACGACGTGTACCCGAACGGACCGATGCGCCCCGAGCAGGGCGTGCAGCGCGGCAGCGTGATGGACATGCCGACCTATCCCGGCGACCCGCTGACGCCCGGCTGGGGCAACCGCCCCGGCGCCCGGATGCTGCCGCGTGATTCCGCCCTCACGATCGCGAAGATCCCCGTACTGCCGATTTCATACGGCGACGCGCTGCCGCTGTTGCGCGCGCTGCGCGGCAAGATGGCTCCGCTCGACAGCTGGAAGGGCGCGCTGCCCATCCCGTACCACGTCGGTCCGGGCCCCACGCGCGTGCACATGGCGCTGCGTTTCGACTGGCAGGTCCGGCCGCTGTACGACGTGATCGCGCGGATTCCGGGCTCGACGGATCCCGAACAGTGGGTGATCCAGGGCAACCATCATGACGCCTGGGTGAACGGCGCCCACGACCCGCTCTCGGGCGCGATCGCGCTGCTGGAGACCGCGCGCAGCATGACGGAGCTGCTGAGGACGGGCTGGCATCCCCGGCGCACGATCGTGTTCGCGCTGTGGGACGGCGAGGAGTGGGGCCTGCTGGGCTCGACCGAGTGGGCGGAAGCCAACGCCGATGCGCTGGAGACCAATGCCGTCGCCTACTTCAACTGCGACACCAACAGCAAGGGACCGCTGGGCGTCTCGGGCTCGCACACCCTCGAGACGTTCTTCCGAGAGATCGCCCGCGACGTCAGCGACCCGCTGAGCGGCGAGGACGAGATCACGGCGGTCCAGACCCGCGCGCTGGAGCGCGCGCGCACCCTTCAGGACTCGACGCGCGCCCGCCGCGCGCCGTGGCGCATCGGCGCGCTCGGCTCCGGCTCGGACTATACCGCGTTCATCGACCACCTCGGCATCGCCACGGCCGACATGCGGCACGGCGGCGCCCAGGAAGCCGGGATCTACCACTCGATCTACGACAGCTACCAGTTCTATACGCGATTCTATGACGACGGCTTCAAGTACGCCGCCGCCGAGGCGGGTTCGATGGGCACCGCGATCCTCCGGATGGCCGACGCGCCCGTGCTGCCGTTCTCCTTCAGCGACGCGGCCGCCACCCAGCTGCGGTACCTGAACGAGATCGACTCGCTGGCTCGGCGGACCCTGCGGGACACGCTCGACCTCTCGGCCGTGAGGGGCGCGGTCCAGGCGCTCGCTGCTGCCGGCTCGCGCTACGACAGCTCGCTCGCCGCGACGACCGGCCGCGGCTCCGCATGGCTCGACGCGCACCGCACCGAGCTCAGCGCGATCAACCGCGACGTGTACTCGAGCGAGCGCGACCTGATGAGCGAGCGCGGCCTGCCGCGGCGGCCCTGGTACCGGCACACGATCTACGCGCCGGGCTTCTATACGGGCTACGGCGTCAAGACCATGCCGGGCATCCGCGAGGCCGTCGAGCTGAAGAACGTCTCCGAGGCGCGCGCGCAGGCGCTCGACCTGGCGGCTGCCGTCAACCGGATTGCGGCGCGCGCCGACCGCGCGGCCCGGGCGCTCAGCGCGCTCAACTGACCACACGCTTCACCAAAGGAGCCGTACCGTGCCCGACATCGGCATGCTGCACCCCCAGATCGTCCACTTCGTCATCGCGCTGCTGTACGTCGGCGTGATCGCGCGGATCGTCTCGCTCGTCCCGCCGCTCGCAAAGCGATTCGCATTCGCGGGCCCGATGGCCGCGCTCCTCATCCTTATCGGCACCGGAGCAGCCGTTCTGGCCGTGAAGTCCGGCACGGACGCGCACGAGAAGGCCGAGAGCATTCCCGGTGTCCGGACCGCCGTGCAGCTCCACGAGGACGCCGGACACGATACCCGCAACGTGTTCCTGGTGGTCGCCCTGTTCGAGATCGGCGCGCTGGCACTGGCCTCACGCAAAGCGGCCATCGCGAAGGGCTTGCTCGTCGCGTCGGCGCTGGTGGGGGCGGTCGGCCTCTACTTCGTGTTTCAGGTCGGCGACCTGGGCGGGGACCTCGTCTACGAATACGCCGGAGGCGTCGGTGTCCGCTCGGGCGACACGAGCGACGTGCGGCATCTCCTGGTCGCGGGGCTCTACAACAATCTGCGGCTCGACCGCCAGAACCACGACAAGGAAGCCGCGGCACGCATGGCCGACGAGCTGGTGCGTCGGATGCCCAACGACACCACCATCCGCCTGCTGGGGATCGAGTCCATGATCCGGGACAAGAACGACCCGCGCGGCGCGCTCGCCGCACTGGCGCAGATCAACGCCGCCCCCGACAACCGGCGCGTGCTGTTCCGGAAGGCGACCCTCACGTCGGACGCCTACGTGGCGGCCGGCGTCATTGACTCGGCGCGGATGACTCTCGACGCGCTGAAGGCGAAGTACCCGCAGAACGCCGAACGGGTGCAGCAGATAATCGACAAGCTGCCGAAGGAGACGCCAGCTCCCGCGGCGCCCGCCGCGACGCGCCGTCCGCGTCGTTAGGCTGTTTCAGCTGAGATAGCGCTCGCGCAGCACCTTCATGTGGTGCTGCGCGTGCCCGGCGATGATCCACGCCAGGGCGCGCGCGCTAACCTCCTTCCCGCTCGCGGTGCCGCGCCGCATCATCTGGGCGTCCTGCATCGGGCGCACCAGCGTCACGGTGGCGCGCCGCACCGCGGCGAACTCCTCGCCCAGGTCGGCCAGCTTCCGTGAATCCGCCTCGGAGTTCTTCGCGATCAGGTTCTCGTCGAAGCTCGGCAGCGCGGTCGCGTCTCCGCGCGCGAAGCGCAGCAGCCGGTAGGCGAACACCCGCTCCGAGTCCGTGATGTGCCCGATGACTTCCTTGATGCTCCACTTCCCCTCGGCATAGCGGTGACCCTCGCGCGCGGCCGCGACGCCCTTGATCAGCGCGGCCATGTCGGCGGCCTGCGACTCCAGTCCTGTTACAAGCTCTTTACCGGGCGCCTCGGCCACGTACTGCGCGTAGTATGACGCGTGCTCGTCCGCGCCGGGCCGCTCGCTCCGCCACTTCTGGCTCATGTCCGGTTCCTCCTGGGTTGTCGTATATATTAAGCGCCGCCCACCAACCGAGTCGACTCATATGCGTTCTGCCTTCGTCGTCCTCGCCGCTGCAACGCTTTCGGCCTGTCATCCGGCCCCGTCCGCGGACATCGCGACGGGCAGCGTCCGGCGTCTTCCGACCGGGCAGACGCTCGATCCGGCCGG
>JBIOIA010000202.1:0-3751 GCA_044449445.1 Gemmatimonadales bacterium | reverse complement strand
TCGCCCGCGGGTCCTTGCCGATGTCTTCCTTCTTCTTGGGCACCCAGACCCGCCCGTCGTTGCGCAGCGACTCGCTCATCAGGGTCAGCTTCGACTGGTGCTCCCCAAAGGCGGGGATGCAGGTCGGATGGATCTGGGTGTAGCACGGGTTGGCGAAGCCGGCCCCGCGCTTGTGCGCGCGCCAGATGGCCGTCGCGTTGCAGCCCTTCGCGTTGGTCGAGAGGTAGAACACGTTGCCGTAGCCGCCGGTGGCGAGGCACACGGCGTCGCCCAGGTGCGTCTCGATCTCGCCGGTGACCATGTCGCGCACGACGATGCCGCGCGCGCGGCCCTCAACGACGATGACGTCCAGCATCTCGTGGCGCGCGAACATCTCGACCGTGCCGAGCCCGATCTGGCGTTCCAGCGCCTGGTAGGCCCCGAGCAGGAGCTGCTGGCCGGTCTGGCCCCGGGCGTAGAACGTGCGCGAGACCTGCGCGCCGCCGAAGCTGCGGTTGTCGAGCAACCCGCCGTACTCGCGCGCAAACGGCACGCCGAGCGCGACGCACTGGTCGATGATGTTGCCCGAAATCTGGGCGAGGCGGTACACGTTCGCTTCGCGCGAGCGGAAGTCGCCGCCCTTGATGGTGTCGTAGTACAGCCGGTAGACACTGTCGCCGTCGTTGTGGTAGTTCTTCGCCGCGTTGATGCCCCCCTGCGCGGCGATCGAGTGGGCGCGGCGCGGGCTGTCCTGGTAGCAGAAGCACTTGACCCGGTACCCGAGCTCCGCGAGCGAGGCCGCGCCGCCGGCGCCCGCCAGCCCCGAGCCCACCATGATGACCGTGTATTTCCGCTTGTTGGACGGGTTCACCAGCTTGTAATCGTGGCGCTGCTTGTCCCACTTCTCTTCGAGCGGGCCCGCGGGGACCTTCGGGTCGAGGTTCATCGGATCAGCCCCAGCAGCACGGCGATCGGGAAGCTCACGTTGCCCACCACGATCAGGATCGCGAAGGCCGCCGAAGCCAGCCGCGCGTAGCGCGCGTAGCGCGGGTGGCCCAGTCCCAGCGTGCGCAGCATGCTCCAGGCGCCGTGGTCCAGGTGCAGGCCGAGCAGCACCATGGCGACGATGTAGAACAGCGAGACCGGCACCACGCGGAAGCCGGCCACCACGTTGTGATAGGGCTGCAGCTCCTTGAAATCGGGGTGCGCCGTGCCGAGCGTGAAGTGCATCAGGTGGTAGACGATGAACGCCAGCAGGATGTACCCGCTCCAGCGCATCGTGCGCGAGGCGTAGGTCGAATCCCGCGCTTCCCACTTGCGATAACCCACCGGCCGGGCGGCCCAGCTCTGGAGGGTCAGCGAGGTCGCCGACCACACGTGCAGCACGGCGGACAGCAGCAGCCCCGACCGCGCGATCCACAACCCGGCGCCGTGGAGGAACGAGCGCAGGAACAGCGCGTAGTCGCGCATCGCCTCCGGCCCCCGGTACAGCAGCAGGTTGCCCGCGAGGTGCGCGAGAACGAAGCCGAAGAGGATGAAGCCGGTCACCGCCATGATGACCTTGCGACCGACGGTGGACCGAACGAAGGTCGCGGGGGCAGCGGCCGCAAGGACCGCCGCCGAGGTGGCGCTCATGGCGCGAATAATCCGTCCGAGCTTGCGCGAGGCGCAAGGGCATCATACGCTACGCCCGCGATGTCCACCGAACGCAAGATGGTCATGGGCTGGGTGAAAGTGGTCGTGGCGCCGGACATTTTCGCCAGCCGGGTCGACGACGTGCTCCAGGATCGGGAGAAGAAGTACCTGAGCGCGCTCCAGCGCTCGGGCGAGATCATGGTCATCGGCCCGCTCGCCGACGGCACCGCGGGCCTGGTGGTCTACGACGTGCAGTCGCTCAAGGAGGCCGAGGAGCTGGTCGAGCGCCAGCCGATGGTGCGCGCCGGCCTGCTGTCGGTGGAACTTCACGAGATGTTCGCCGTCACGTACGGGTAAGGGGCCCATGCCGAGCGCAACCGTCTGATATGGCGGATCCCGACGCCACCACCGGCAAGCACTTGAGCGAGCCGGCGAACAAGAAGCTGATCGTCGTCGGCGACCGCGTGCTGATCGCGCCCGAGGAGGGCGAGGAGCGCACCCGCGTCGGACTCTACCTGCCGCAGACGGCGCTCGACGCACTGGCGGTGCAGGGCGGGCGCGTCCTCGCGACCGGTCCCGGCACGCCGCTCGCCGAGCCGGCGAGCCTCGACGAAGAGCCGTGGAAGATCCATGCGCCCGGCGGCGCGCGGTACGTGCCGATGCAGGCGCGCGTCGGCGACTACGCGCTGTTCTTCCGCAAGGCGGCGGTCGAGATCACGTTCGAAGGCAAGAAGTATCTCGTGGTCCCGCTCGCCGCAATTCTCATCCTGGTCCGCCATCCCGAGAACGACGACTAGGTGAAGTTCCCGCACCCGCTCGCGCTGCTCGTCGGCTGCATCGCGGTGGCGGCGGCACTCACCTGGGTCCTGCCAGCCGGGCAGTACGACCGCCGCTACAATGCCGCCGCCGGCCGCGAGGTCGTGGTGGCCGGCACCTACCATCGCGTCGAGCGCGCACCCGTCTCGCCGTTCGCGGCGCTGGTCGCGATCCCGCGGGGCGCCGGGCAGGCCGCGTCGGTCATCTTCCTCGTCCTGCTCACCGGATCCGCCTTCTCAGTGGTGGACCGGACCGGAGCGTTCCGGCGCGCCGCGCACTCGCTGACGCGCACCGGCGCCGGCGGCATCCTGTTCGTGATCGCGCTCAACTCGGTCCTTTACGCCACGGGCGGCGCGCTCGAGAACATGGCCGAGGAGATCATCGCGCTGGTGCCCGCGCTGCTGCTCCTCACCACCCGCATGGGGCTCGATCCACTGGTCGCCGTCGCGATGAGCTGCGGGGCCGCGGCCGTGGGATCGGCATTCAGCCCGATCAACCCGTTCCAGGTGGGCATCGCCCAGAAGCTCGCCGCGCTGCCGCTGCTCTCGGGCTCGCTCTTCCGCATGGTGTTCCTGGTCCTGGCGCTCGGCATCTGGATCTGGGCGACGTACCGCTACGCGCTCCGGACCCGGACGGCGCCGGCGGCAGCGCCGGCCAATGTGCCCACGGAGCCCGCCTCGCGCCGCGACATCGCCATCTGGAGCATCGTCGCCGCGGCGCTGCTGCTCCTGGTCCTGGGCGTGATGAAGCTCGGCTGGGATTTCGACCAGCTCTCGGCCGACTTCTTCGCGATGGGCGTGGTGGCCGGGCTGGTCGGCGGCCTCGGCGTCACGGGGACCGCGCGCGCGTTCGGCGAGGGCTTCGGCACGATGGCATACGCGGCGATGATCATCGGATTCGCGCGCGGCATCTTCGTCGTGCTCGCTGACGGCCGCATCATCGACACCATCGTGCAGGGGGTGTTCACACCGCTGGCACACCTGCCGGTCGCGGTTTCGGCGCTGGGGATGATGATCGCGCACGTCGGCCTGCATTTCCCGGTGCCCAGCGTCAGCGGGCAGGCGGTCCTGACCATGCCCGTGCTGGTGCCTCTGGCCGACTTGCTGGGCCTTTCGCGCCAGGTAGTGGTGCTCGCCTACCAGTATGGCGCCGGGCTCGCCGAGCTCGTCACGCCGACCAACGGCGCCATGATGGCGATCGTGGCGGCCGCCGGCGTGAGCTACGAGAAGTGGCTGCGATTCGCCGTGCCGTGGATGTGCGCGCTGCTGGGCCTCGGCGCGGCCGCGATCCTCCTGGCTGTGGCCGTGGGGCTGCGTTAGTT
>JBIOIA010000201.1:0-3754 GCA_044449445.1 Gemmatimonadales bacterium | reverse complement strand
GGGCATATCTTTCGGCGCGATACCGATTTCGCCGTCCGGAGAAACGAGGGACCGACCATGATGCGCCGACTGCTCGTGCTCATAGCGCTGGGGGTGCCCGGCGCCGCCGCCGCCCAGGCTCCGGCTACGCCGTACACCAGGTACGCGGCCGTGATCACCGCCAGGGCCGACAGCGTCGTGGGCTATCTCACGACCCAGGTCGGCACGCTCACCGACGACGCGGCGGTCGGTACGCTCGCAACCGGCGCCACGCGGATGCAGCGCCTGACGAGCGAGTTCGCCGCGTACGCGCCGCCCTCGGACCTGGCGTCGGTACATCACGACCTCGTGGCCGCGCTCACCCTTGCCACGAGCAAGGCGGATCACGCGGCGAGCCTGATGCGGACCGCGATGAACACGTCCAACAGCGACGAGCAACGCACCACCGCCGCGGAAACCGCCCAGAGGGAACTGACCGACCTCCAGACCGCGATCGCTTCGTATCAGGAAGCGCGCGCGCGGGCCGCGCGGGCGCTGGCGCAGAACGGAGCCACCCTTCCCTGAAGCAACCCTCAAGGAGGAACTGTGAACAAGAAGGAACTCATCGAACGACTGAATGAGGATCTCGCCGGTGAGTTCGGCGCGATCCTCCAGTACCTCACCTACGCGGCCAAGGCCACGGGCCCGTTCCGGCCCCAGCTGTCCCAGTTCTTTCTGACGGAAGTCGCCGACGAGCAGCTCCATGCCCAGTTCCTGGCCAACAAGATCGTCGCGCTGGGCGGCGAGCCGGTCACGGTGCCGCGGCCCGTCCCCGCCGCCAAGTCGAATCGCAAGATGCTCCAGGCCGTGCTCGAGGCGGAGCGGAAGGCGGTCGCCGACTACACGCAGCGCGCGAAGGATGCCGAGGAGTTCGGCGACAAGGGGCTGGTGGTGCAGCTCGAGGACATGGTCCGGGACGAGAGCGGCCACTCGGAGGAGACCGAGCGCATCCTGCGCGACTGGCCGGTGTGAATTCCGGGCGGAGCGCGGCTCGGCCCTAGTCCCTGCCCCGCTCCCTCACTAGTTTCGGCGGCATGGCGCCCGACTCCGTGACCGTCGGCCTCGTCCAGATGGGGATGGGCCGGGACAAGGCCCCCAACATCGCCAGGGCCCGGAAGGCCATCGCCGACGCGGCGCGGCGGGGGGCGCAGATCATCTGCCTCCCGGAGCTGTTCGCCTCACCGTACTTCTGCCAGGTCCAGGACCCCGACCTCTTCGAGCTGGCCGAACCGATTCCGGGTCCCACAACCGAGGCCATCGCCGCCGAGGCGAAGCAGCACGGCGTCGTCGTGGTGACGCCGGTCTTCGAGAAGCGAGCCGCGGGCGTTTATCACAACAGCCTCGTCGTGCTCGGCCCCGCGGGCGAAACGCTCGGACAGTACCGCAAGATGCACATCCCGGACGACCCGCTCTTCTACGAGAAGTACTACTTCACGCCGGGCGACCTCGGGTTCGTCACCGTCGGCACGCCGCACGCGGCGATCGGGACGCTGATCTGCTGGGACCAGTGGTATCCGGAGGCGGCCCGCCTCACGGCATTGCAGGGGGCCCAGATCCTGTTCTATCCAACCGCGATCGGCTGGCACCCGAAGGAGAAGGCCGAGTTCGGCGCCGCCCAGTTGGCGGCGTGGCAGACCATCCAGCGCTCGCACGCCATCGCGAACGGCGTGTTCGTCGTCGCCGTGAACCGCGTCGGGCAGGAGGGTGACGCGAGCGGCGGGCTCGAATTTTGGGGGCACTCGTTCGTCGCCGACCCGTTCGGAAAGGTGCTCGCCGAGGGGGGCGAGGGTGAGGAGACGCTGGTGGTGGAGCTCGATCTGTCGCAGCAGGAATCGGTGCGGCGCAACTGGCCGTTCCTGCGCGATCGCCGCATCGACGCCTATGGCGGCATCACCTCGCGTTTCACCGGCCGGCCCGCACGCTGAACCCCTTCAGTCTTGGTTACCGCATGCCCGCCGAGTGGGAGCCCCACGCGGCCACCTGGCTCGCCTGGCCGCACGAACCCAGCGACTGGCCCGGGAAGTTCGAGGCCGTGCAGTGGGTGATCGCCGAGATGGCACGACATCTTCAGGACGCGGAACGCATCCGCCTGATCGTTCGCAATCGGGCCGAGCGAGCGCGCGCGTCACGCGCGCTCTCGAGCTCGGGGGTCTCGCTCAAGCGAGTGGACTTCATCGTCGCGCCGACCGACCGGTCGTGGACCCGCGACTTCCTGCCCCTCGGCGTGGTGCGCCGCCGCGGCCGCGGGCGCGAGCTGGCAGCCGTGAAATGGCGGTTCAACGGCTGGGCCCGCTACAAGAACCACGCGAATGACGAGGCAGCCGGCGACCGTGTCGCCAGGCGCCTCGGCGTGCCGACCTTCCACCCCGAGGCTCTGGTCGGCAAACGGCACGTGCGAGTGGTCCTCGAGGGTGGCGCGATCGACGTGGATGGCCAGGGCACCCTGCTCGCAACCGAGCAGTGCTTGCTTTCCGGCGCTCAAGCCCGCAACCGCTCGCTTGGCCGCGCCGGCACCGAAGCGGTGCTGCGCGACTACCTCGGCGCGGAGAAGGTCCTGTGGCTCAAGGGCGGCATCGCCGGCGACGACACCGGCGGACACGTTGACGACTTCGCGCGCTTCGTCGCCCCCGGCCGGGTGGTCCTCGCCCAGGAACCGAACCGCCGCGATCCCAACTATCGCCCGCTCCGCGCGGCTCGCAAGCGGCTGGCCGGCGCTCGGGACGCGCGCGGCCGCCGCCTGGAGATCGTGCCGCTGCCGATGCCGCGGCCCGTGATGTTCGCCGGCGAACGGCTGCCGGCCAGCTACGCGAATTTCTACATCGGCACCGGCGCGGTCCTGGTGCCGACGTTCAACGATCCCAACGATCGCGTGGCCCTCGGAATCCTCGCCGAGCTGTTCCCGAAGCGCACCGTGGTCGGCATCCACTCCACGGACTTCGTCCTCGGCCTCGGGACCATCCACTGCAGCACGCAGCAGGAGCCGCTGGTCTAGCGGGGCCCCCGATGCCGATCACCATCCTGCTGAACGGAATCTCCCACAACGTCGAGCCGCGGCCCGGCGAGTCGCTGCTCGAGACGTTGCGCGAACGATGCGGCATCCTGTCGCTCAAGGACGGGTGCAGCCCCCAGGGTCAGTGCGGCTGCTGCCTCGCCCTGATCGACGGGAACCCCAAGGTCACCTGCGCCACGCCGGCAAGGGCGGCCGACGGCAAGGAGATCGTCACGCTCGAGGGCCTCCCGGCCGCCGAGCGCACGCTCATCGCGAACGCGTTCGCGGCCGCGACCGGCCTCCAGTGCGGCTTCTGCATCCCGGGCATCGCCCTGCGCGCGCACCACCTCACCGACGCCAATCCGCGGCCCGACCGTTCCGAGATCGCCAAGGCGATCGACGTGCACCTGTGCCGCTGCACCGGCTACGTCAAGATCGTGGACGCCATCGAGCTGATCGCGCGGGCCCGGCGCGGCGAGAGTGTCCCCGAGCCGTGCACGGACGGTCGCGTGGGCCGATCGCTCGCGCGCCATCGCGCCGCGGAAAACGCCCTCGGAGATCACCGCTACGTCGACGACCTGACCGTGCCCGGCATGCTGCACGGCGCGCTGGTGCTCTCGCCGCATGCGCGGGCCCGCGTGGTGCGCATCGACACCAAGCGCGCCCGCGCCCATCCGGGCGTGAGCGCCGTGGCCACGGCCGCGGACGTCCCGGGCGAGCGGTGGTATGGGCTGATCTACCCCGACT
>JBIOIA010000200.1:0-3764 GCA_044449445.1 Gemmatimonadales bacterium | reverse complement strand
CTCCCGCAGTTACTCCCCCGGCCCCGGCGGGAGCCGCAGCACCGGGCGCCGGGGCCGGGGGAGTAACTGCGGGAGCGCCGGCAGGTGGCGCTCCGGCCGGCTGTGCCGCTGTTGGCTGAGATGCTGTTGGCTGAGATGCTGAAGGCTGCGCGCCGGGTTGTGCGGCGCCGACCGGGGCCCCGCTTGGCTGGGCCGCGCCGGTCGGAGCGGCGCCGGGTCGCGCGGCCTGCTGCGTGATCGCACCGGGCAGGGCGGCGGGCGCACCGGCCGGCGGCTGCTGGGTGGTCGGCGGCGGGGCCGCGATCGGGCAGCCGTTGACGTCCACTCGCACACCGGCCGGCGTGCCCGGGCAGCGATCGCGGATGTCCGGCACACCGTCGTGGTCAGTGTCGCGCGTGACGTCAGGTGGTGTCTTCTGCTGCTGCGCGCTGGCGAGCGCGAACGCTCCCCCGCCGCACAGCACGGCCGTGGCAACGATGATTGCTCGACGCAGCATCAGACGGCCTCCGCTCCGGACCCGATTCGCACCCGGAGATTTACGCATTCCGGACGCGGAGCGCTATGTCCTATCGCCGGTGCGGCGCCGGCGCGATTGCGGACGTGGTGTAGACCACATCTCCCAGGTTGGAGTTGTCGTCGTTCGCGGCAAGGGCCGCGACGTTGAAGGCAATGTCTCCGGAGCCCGAGAGGGGCGCCATCCACAGGATTGTCCAGCGCGCGATCGCCCGCTCGACGGTCGTTCCGCGGCGCGTGTGATGCGCGTAGGAAATGCCGGAGCTGGAGTCCCGATCGACCGCGGTCAGGAGCGAGTCGTACGGGATCAGGATGCCGGCGCTCCCGCCGCCGGGCAGGAAGCGCGCCGCGAGCTCGAAGCCGGCGCGCGCCAGAGAATCCCTACGCAACGTCACGGTGATGCGATACGCCCGGCCCGGACGCCACGGCTGCGGAACACCCTCGATTCGGAGCCGCGCACCCGGAGCGTTCAGCGCTTCGCCCTGGTGACACTCGCGGCATGTGGGCTCGCCGAACCCGCCCGTGTGCGCGAGGGGCGGGAAGTCGGGATGGAAGACAAAGGCGGATAGAGACAGACTGAGACAGATAACGACAGCAATCACACTGTAGTGATCTGTCGTAATCTGTCTCAATCTGTCTCTCACGGAACGGCCGGCGCCACCGGCAGGTTCGCGCGTCCGATCGTGTTGTTGTCGGTGCCGAACCACATGACGTGCGTCGCCGGGTCGAACATCATGTGCCGGACCGTGCCGCCGCCGCTCGGCACCGGCTTGCCCGGCAGGAACTGGCGGGTCCGCGTATCGAAGCCGACCATCACGTTGGGGTCCGCGCCGGTTTCGACGATCCAGAGCCGGTTCTGGTCGTCGTTCATCAGCGCGTAGGGCCGAGACCGGGCGCCGCCCGGCAGCGGCCACTCCTCGAACCGCTGCGTCGTGGGGTCGAACCGGCCGAGGAAGCCGGCGGCGTAGTCGCCGTACCAGATCGCGCCGTCGGGGGTGATGGCCATGCGGCGCGGCCGCGCCTCGGGACGCGGCAGCGTGTACTCGTGCAGCTCGAACGTGGCGGGATCCACCATCGCGAGCTTGTTGGTGCCGAACTCCACGAACCATGGGCGGTCATGGCCGTCCATGCGGATGCCGTACGGCCGCGCGCTCTGGCCCGGCACGCGCACCAGGCGGATCTGGCCGGTCAGGGCCGTCAGCTTGCCGACGACGTTGCCGGCCTGCGCCGTGAACCAGATGTCCCCGCTCCGATCGAACACCATCGTGTGCGGATCGCGGATGGACGAGTCGGGCATCGGGAACTTGGTGATCGTGCCGGTCGAAGGATCGAGCCGCCCGATGTGGCCGGCGGCGTTGCCCGTGTACCACACCATGCCGTGCGCATCCACGACGAGGTTGTGCGGCCCGGCGCCGTGGTCGAGGTCATAACGGCGGAACTGGCCCGTCGCGGGATCGAGCACGCCGATGTAGTCGCCGATCTGGCCGACGAACCACACCCTGCCCTGCGCGTCGGCGTAGGGGTCGCGCGGGCGCGTGCGCTGCCAGGGAACGGGCCACTCGTCGATCGAGAGCTGCTCAGGGCCGGACTGCGCCGGGCCTGCCTGGGAAGCGAGTGGCGCAGCCGACAGCACGAGGAAGAGCGAGAGAATGGCGCTGCGCGGAATCATGCCGACCTCCGGTCAGGCGACGGCGTGCCCCAGGCGCTTCCAGATGAAGTACACCGGAACGCCGATGAGGACGATGATGAGCCCAGGCCACGTGTACAGCGGCTTGACGAACAGCAGGTTCACGCAGAAGACGCCGGTCGCGATCAGGTACAGGCCGGGCAGCCACGGATAGCCGGGCGCGCGCACGGGCCGCTCCAGGTCCGGGCGGGAGCGACGCAGCGCGAACAGGCCCGCGGTGGTGAGCATGTAGAAGATCAGCGCCGCGAAGATCACGTAGTCCAGCAGGTCGCCGTAGCTCCCCGACAGGCACAGCGCGCACGTCCAGATCGCCTGGGCCACCAGCGCGAAGTACGGCGTGCGGTGCTCGGGATGCAGCGTGGCGGCCCGGCGGAAGAACAGCCCGTCCCTGGCCATCGCGTAGTAGACGCGCGCGCCGGCGAGGATCAGCCCGTTGTTGCAGCCGAAGGTGGAGATCATCACCGCGATCGCCATCGCGGTGAGGCCGACGTCGCCGAACATGGCCTGGAGCGCGGCGGCGCCGATGGGCGGCCGGCCCTCGGTCGAGGCCAGCTTGATCGCGTCCGCCGGCAGCGCGTGGAGATAGGCGATGTTGGCCAGCAGGTAGATCGTGACCACGGTCAGCACGCCCGCCGCCATCGCGAAGGGCAGGTCCTTCGTGGGGTTCTTCAGCTCCGCGGACGCGAAGCCCACGTTGTTCCACGCGTCCATCGAGAACAGGGCGCCGACCATGGACGCGCCGGCGATCGGGATGAGCGCGAAGCTGAGACCGCCCGCGGGCCAGAATCCCGCGCCGAAGTTGCTCGCGATCGCTGCGGCGTTCCGGCCGACCGTGATGCCGAGCACGATGATCGCCGCGAGCGACAGCGTCTTGATGGCCGTGAGCGTCGTCTGGATGATGGCCGCGGTCCTGACGCCGCGGACGTTGATCCAGGTCAGCAGCAGGACGGACACGATGGCCAGCGCCCGCTGGGGCGAGAGGCCCACGTGGTACTTGCCGATGTCGCCGCCCAGGAAGATGTGCTCGGTGAGCGCGGGAAACAGGATGCCCGTGAAGCGAGCGAACGCGACCGCGACGGCGGCGATGGTGCCGGTCTGAATGACCGTGAAGAGCGTCCAGCCATACAGGTAGCCGAACAGCGGCGAGATGCCTTCGCGCAGATAGATGTACTGCCCGCCGGCGCGCGGGAACATGGCGGCCAGCTCGCCGTACGTCAGCGCGCCGAGCAGCGTGAGCACGCCGGACACGGCCCAGACGGCCAGCATCACGCCCGGTGTCCCGCCCTTGGCGCTCACGTCCCTCAAAATGGTCGCGCTGACGATGAAGATGCCGGAGCCGATCATCGAGCCGACGACCAGCGCCGTAGCGTCCAGCCTGGAGATCGCCTTGACGAATTCCGTGGGGTGAGAGCTCGACGTGGCCGTCACTTCGGATCTCCCGGTCGGTCGGCGGCGCGGCTCGCGGCGAGCATGTCCCGCATCGCGCGCGCGAGCGACTCGATCTCGCGCAGCCCGCGCAGGACGTCGGGATCGAGCGTCGCCTCGTTGAGCAGCAGCAGCTGGG
>JBIOIA010000199.1:0-3819 GCA_044449445.1 Gemmatimonadales bacterium | reverse complement strand
TGAGCGATTTCACGAGCCGCGTCCGGACGGGCCCGGGCCCCAATCGACCGGGACAGATCGGCCATTTTAGCAGGGTGCTTCAGGAGGTCCCGGACCACCCCGGAGAGGGTTCGGCCGGTCAGGCCCTGCTGCTCCAACAGGACAGCGGCACCCCCCTCGGCGAGCGCCCTGGCGTTGATGAGCTGGTGGTCCGCCGCCGCAGTGGGAAGCGGAACCAGGATCGCCGGCAATCCCCACGCGGCCAGCTCGGCCAGGGTGACGGCGCCGGCCCGCGCGACAACGAGATCGGCAGCCTGGTAGGCCGGAGCGATCGGGTCGATGAAAGGCGCGAGGCGCGAGGCGCGAGTGGCGTACTGGCTGAAGTCACTGAAGGTCTGAGCGCCCGTTTGCCATAGCAGTTGAACGCCGACGGGCCAGGCTTCGGACTCGAGCGCTTGGGCAACAGCGCGATTGATGCCGAGCGCCCCCTGGCTCCCTCCGACGACGAGGACGAGCGGCCTGTCCTGCTCGAAGCCGAGAGACTCTTTCGCCACTCGCGCCTCGCGCCTCGCGCCTGGCGGAGCTATGGGATTCCCGCTATCGAAGATCTCGGTGTTGGGTCCCGGCCTGAGGTACGCCCGCGCTTCCGGAAACCCCAGGTGGATCTGGCGCGCCTTGCGCGCGAGGCGCCGCGTCGCGAATCCCGGGAATGCGTTCTGTTCCTGGATCACCGTCGGGATGCCGCGCAGCGCCGCGGCCCACAGCGCGGGACCCGACACGTAGCCGCCGGTTCCGATGGCGAGCACCGGGTTCTCGCGCACCAGGACGCGGCGCAGCTCCCGAAGCGTCCGATAGACGCTCCAAGGCAGTCGCACGTTCTTCCACCACTGGCGGCGATAGATCGGTTCCATCGGCAGCAGCACGTGGCGCCACGGGCGCTGCGGCAGCACCCGCGCTTCGATGCCGCGCTGCGCTCCGACGAAGAACGGCTCGATGCCCGGGTCCGCCTCGACCATCGCGTCGGCGATGGCGAGCGCCGGCATCAGGTGGCCGCCCGTGCCGCCGCCGGCGAACAGGACGACGTTCAGGCGACCGCCTGGCGGCGGCGCGTGCCGAGGTTGATCAGCAGGCCGGTCGCGGTCATGGCGACGATCAGCCCCGAGCGGCCGTAGGAGATGAACGGCAGCACCAGGCCCGTCGTCGGGACGATTCCGACGCCGACCATCATGTGCAGAAACGCGTCCGTTCCGATCATCACGGCGCAGCCCACGCCGAGCAGCTGGCGGAACGGATCGCTCGCCGAGCGGGCGAGCTTGAGGGCCATCAGCACGAACGCCGTGTACAGGGCCACCAGGAACACGACGCCGATGAATCCCCACTCCTCGGCGATGGTCGCGAAGATGAAGTCGCTGTAGGGATACGGCAGGAAGCCGAGCTTCTGGTGGCCGTGCCCGAACCCGACGCCGGCCAGCCCGCCTGCGCCGACGCCGATCAGCGACTGGTTGATCTGGTACGAGTCGCCGAGCCGGTTGGCGCCCGGATCGAGGAACGTGGTCATCCGGAGCAGGCGGTACTGCGCGCCCTGGACCTCGGTCCACACCAGCGGCAGTCCGGCCGCGCCGAGCAGGATGAAGTGCCCGATCCTGGCCCCCGCGGCGAACAGCACCACCATGGCGAGGAGGATGATGTCCACGGCCATCGAGAGGTCGGGCTCGAGCATGATGAGCGCGGCGAGCGGCATCACGACGACGAGGAGCGGCAGCAGGCCCTTGGAGAGGTGCCGCACGTCCGCGCCCTTCTTGGCGCACAGCATCGCCGTCCAGATCACCACGGCCAGCTTCGCGACCTCAGAGACCTGGATCGAGACGCCGGCGACGATCCAGCGGCGCGCGCCGTTGATGCGCGGCGCGATGAAGTGCGTGCCCGGGACGACCAGGAGCAGCAGCATGAACCCGGTGCCGATGAGCAGCGGCCAGGCGAGCGCGCGCACGCGGTCGAGGTTCACGCGCGCCGCGATGATGAGCATCAGTGCCCCGATGATCGCGCCGACGAGCTGGTCGAGCACGCGCGTCGAGCCGACCGCCCTGCCCCGCTCGATCAGCGCGCCCGAGGCGGCGTACACCGACGCCAGGCCGAATACGACGAGTACCGCGGTGAGGACGACCAGCAGCCGCGCCTCCCAGCCGAGTACCCATTCGCGGTGGGACCGGCTCACAGCGCCTTCACCAGGCGCGTGAATTCCTCACCGCGCTGTTCCGCGTTGTCGAACATGTCGAACGAGGAGCAGGCCGGAGACAGCAGCACCGCGTCGCCGGAGCGCGCCGTCTGCCGTGCGCGCGCGATCACCTTGGCGAAGTCCCCGCCCTCGCGCGTCACGCCCGCGACGCCCTTCAGCTCGCGCGCGATGCGCTCCCCCGCCTCGCCGTAGGCGATGACGCCGCGCGCACCCGAGAGCGCGGGCACCAGCTCCGTGAAGTCGCCGCCCTTGTCTCTGCCGCCGAGCAGCAGCACGACGGGCCGGTCCAGCGCGCGGACCGCCGCGAGTGCGGACGATACCGTCGTCGCCTTCGAGTCGTTCACCCACAGCACGCCGCCCGCCTCGCGCACCGGCTCGAGCCGGTGATGCAGGGCGTGGAAGCCCTTGAGCGCGGCCGCGATCCTGTCGCGATCGGTTTCCTGCGGCACCGCGAGCGCCGCCGCCAGCGCGTTGGCGACGTTGTGGTCGCCCAGGAGCGCGAGGTCGGCCCGGCGCATCAGCGGCATGCCGCGCAGGATCAGCCAGCCGCCAGTGCGGTCGTACCACGCGTCGGCGAGGTGCACGTCGAGCGAGAACCGCTCGTGCGCGCCGGCCGCGCCCGCCGCCAGGGCGCCCACTTCGGGCTGGTCGCCGTTCAGGACCCAGCGGCTGTCCGCGTGCGCGTTCCTGAACAGGAGCTTCTTGTCGGCGTAGTAGCTCGCCACGTCCGGATAGCGGTCCAGATGATCGCTCGAGAGGTTGGTGAGCACGCCGACCGCCGGATCGAGCGCGGGCGCATCGTGCAGCTGGAACGAGCTGGCCTCGACCGACAGCCAGGCCGGCTGCGCCGGCTGCAGTGCGACCTCGGCCAGCGACGTGCCGATGTTTCCGAACGCCTCCGCCGGGCCGAGCCCGGCGGCGGCCAGCGCGGCGCCGATCATCGAGGCGGTGCTCGACTTGCCCTTGGTGCCGGTGGTGACGATGAGCCGCGTCCGCTGGAGGCAGCGGGCTGCCAGGTCGAGCTCGGCGACCACCGGGACCCTGGCCTGCTTCGCCGCGACCACCGGCGGCGCATCGGGCGGCACGCCCGGGGAGAGCACGCACACCGAGGCCTTCGCGATGCGCGCCAGGTCGTGACGCCCCAGCTCGACCCGGCAGCCGTCGGCGCGGAGCATCGTGGCCGCGGTCTCGAGCGCGGGCGTCGCCTTGGCGTCGGACGCGTACACCGCGACCCCGATCCGCCGCAGCAGCCGGCTCGCCGCGACGCCACTGCGCGCCAGGCCAACGACGGCGGCCTCACCCCCGGCTCCACTCTTCCGGAATCACCTGACTTTGAGTGTTGCGAGCGCCAGCAGCGCACACAGCAGTCCCAGGATGTAGAACCGCGTGACGACCGTCGTCTCGTGCCAGCCGAGCTGCTCGAAATGGTGATGGATCGGCGCCATCCGGAACACGCGATGCTGCTGCGCGTACTCCCGGCCGTAACGTCGCAGCCGGTACTTGAACACCGTCGTCTGGATGATGACCGAGACGACCTCGGCGGCGAACACCGCGCCCACGATCAGCAGCAGGAACTCCGACTTGAGCAGGATGGCGACGGTGCC
>JBIOIA010000198.1:0-3924 GCA_044449445.1 Gemmatimonadales bacterium | reverse complement strand
TCTTCACACCGGTCCGCTCGGCCGCGCGCGCGACGTACAGCCCGCGCGTCACCGGATCGGACGCCGCGCGGATCGTCGGCAGCAGCCGGTCCAGCGCGCGGCGCTTGGCCTTCGTGTCCTTGAACATGTCCTTGCGCTCGAGCAGCTGCAGCTTGCGGTCGAACACGTCCACTGCCTGCGCCATCAGCTCGCGGAACGCCTCGCCGCCCTTGCTCGCCACCAGCGTGTCCGGGTCCTCGCCCGGCGGCAGCGTGATCACGCCGACGTCGGCGCCCTGGCGCAGCAGCTCGTCACCCGCGCGGAACGCCGAGCGTTGGCCAGGCGCGTCCGCATCGTAGGCGAGCAGCACCTGCTTGGTGTAGCGCCGCAGCACCTTGGCCTGCTCGGGCGTGAGCGCGGTGCCGAGCGGCGCGACGGCGCACGCGATGCCGGCGGCGTGGAGGCGGATCGCATCCACGTACCCCTCGACCACGACGGCGAGACTCTCGGTGCGGATCGCGCTGCGCGCGCGGTCGAGCAGGTAGAGCAGCGTGCCCTTGTGAAAGACCGCGGACTCGGGCGAGTTGAGGTACTTGGGCTCGCCGTCGCCGAGCACGCGCCCGCCGAAGCCGACGACGCGCCCGCGCACGTCCGCGATCGGAAACAGCAGGCGGCCCCTGAACCGCGAGGCGATCGAGCCGTCCTGGCGCTTGAGCGCGAGACCCGCGTCGATCAGCACATCGTCCGACAGGCCGAGCGCGCGCATCGCTTCGAGCATCGTCTCGCGCGAGCCGGGCGCGAAGCCCAGGCCGAACTCGTCCCAGCGCTCGGGCGCGATGCCGCGGCCCGCGAGGTAGTCGCGCGCCACCTGGGCATCCTCGCCCTCCCGCAGGCGGCGCTGGAACCACTCGGCGGCGACGCCCAACGCGGAATACAGCGGCTCGTTGGGATCGGGCCCCGAGGCCCGGCTCTCGGGCACCACGATGCCCACCTTGCCGGCGATTTCCCGCACCGCGTCCGGATAGGCCAGGCCGAAGCGTTTCATCCAGAACGTGAAGACGTCGCCCGACTCGTGGCACACGAAGCAGTGGTACATCTGCTTCTTCGGCACGACGGAGAAATTGCGGTGCGTGCCGCCGTGGAAGGGACACGGCCCGCGCCAGTCGGCGCCGGTGCGCTTGAGCTCGACGTGCTCGCCGATCAGCTGCACCATGTCCGCGGCGTCACGGACCTGCTCGATCACCTCGGGAGCGATCACCCCAGCTCTTCGCGCACGATCTGGCTGATCAGCTTGCCCTCCGCGCGCCCCTTGAAGGCCGGCATCACCTTCCCCATCACGGCGCCCATGTCCCTGGCGCCGCCCCTGATCGCATCCTTCACCGCGGCGCGGATCTCGTCCGGTCCCACGGCGGGCGGAAGGTACTTCTCGAGCGCGGCCAGCTCGGCCGACTCTCGGTCCACGAGGTCGGTGCGACCGCCCTTCTTGTACGCCTCGATGGATTCCTTGCGGCGCTTGATGGCGCGGAGCACGACTTCGAGCGCCTCGGCGTCGCTGAGCGCGTGGCCGAGGGCGATTTCATGGTTCCCGAATTCTGAGAGGAGGGTGGAGTAGAGGAGCGTCCGGTCGGCTTCGCGGTTCTTGCGCGCCGCCGTCAGCGCGGCGCGGACCTGGCCTAGGAGCGCGCTACTCACTCCTGGTGCGGCGGCTCTTCCGGCGGGCGGCGTTCATCTTGCGCTTCCGGCGCTCGCTCGGCTTCTCGTAGTGCCGATGCTTGCGCAGGTCCGACAGGATGCCCGCCTTCTCGCACTTTTTCTTGAAGCGCTTGAGCGCGCGTTCGAAGTTTTCATCTTCGTGGATGATGACTTCCGGCATTCACGATCCCGCGATCAGGTTACGCACTAAGTTCCGTAGCCCGTAAAAGTTACGGGGTCGAAGCCGGATTCTCAAGGGTCAGCCGGGAGGCCACTTCATGCGCCTGCCGCCCAGCACGTGCAGGTGCATGTGGGGCACCGTCTGGCCGCCGTGGTCGCCGGTGTTGATGACGACCCGGTAGCCGCCGTGGTCGATCATCACCTTGCGCGCCACCTCCTGCGCCATCATGAGCAGCTCGCCCAGCATGTCCCCATCCTGGCAGACCGCCAGCGACTCGACGTGCTCGTTCGGGATCACGAGGATGTGGTCCGGCGCCTGCGGGTTGATGTCGCGGACCGCGATGGCGGTCGGGGTCTGGAGCACCACGTCGGACTTCATCTCGCCGCGTGCGACGCGGCAGAAGATGCAGCCGGAATCCTGCTTCATCATGCATGACCCCCGGAAAGAGACGTGTCGAGCCGCGCCTGGGCGACCAGCGCGAGGGCCGCGAGGGCCGCGGTGTCGAACCGGAGCGTCGAGCGCCACAGCGCGACCGCCTTGAACCCGGCCGCCTGGACCCTTGCCAGCTCCGGCTCCGTGAAGCCGCCCTCGGGGCCGACCAGCCACTGCACGTGGTCCGACTCGCGCAGCGCAGGCACTCGTCCGCCCTGGGCACTGGCGAGGAGCCGGACCGCCCGGCCCTTGCCGCGCAGCGCCTCGGCGAGCGGCAGCGGCTGCGCAACGACCGGCGTCCACGCGGTGCCGCACTGCTTGGTGGCCTCGCGCGCGCGCCGCGACGCCTTCTCAACATGCACCGCCTGGAAGCGGGTCGCTACCTGCTGCGAGCGCTCGGTGATGATCGGCTGGATCTTCGTGGCGCCGAGCTCCGTCGCCTTCTCGACGACGTCGAGGAACCGGTCGCGGTCGCCGGCGCCGACCCACAGCTCGGTCGGAGGGGGAGCGGGTACCAACGCCGTCGCAACGACGCGCGCCAGCTGGACCTCCCCCTCTTTCGCGAGTCGCGCGGTCGCAATGCCGCCCTTCCCGTCCACCAGCCGCACCACCTCGCCCTCTTCGAGCCGGCGCACGCGCACGTGGTGCGCCTCGTCTTCGTCCAGGACGATGACGCCGCCGGCCTGGAACGGCCCGCGGGCGAACAGCGTGAGCGGCGGCGGCGCGGGCGGCGCGGCCGCGTCGAGCTCGATGCGACTCATGCGCCTAACGCTTCCTTCATGCGGTCCCAGAACGAGCGGCCGGCGCGCGCCGCGGGCGGCTCGCCCTCGACTTCCTTCAGCCGGCGGAACAGCTGCTCCGTCTCCGGCGTGAGCCGTTCCGGCGTCCAGATGCCGATGCGCACGTGCAGGTCGCCCTTCTTCCCCGAGCCCAGGTGCGGCAGGCCGCGGCCCTTGAGTCGCAGGATCGTGCCGGCCTGCGTGCCCGGATCGACGGCCACGCGCTCTTCGCCCCACGGCGTCGGCACCCCGACTTCGGCGCCGAGCGCGGCCTGGCTAAACGAGAGGTGCACATCGTACACCAGGTCGTCACCGTGGCGCAGGTAGCGCTCGTCCTCCTCCACCTCGAGCGTGACGACCAGGTCTCCGGCCGGGCCGCCGCGCGGGCCCGCGTGCCCCTGCCCGCGCAGCGTGATGTAGTTCTCCGCGGAGACTCCGGGCGGAACGTCCACGCTCACCGTGCGGTCTTTCCGCACGCGGCCGTCGCCCCGGCACAGGTCGCACGTTTCCTTGATGACCGTGCCCTCGCCGCGACAGGTCGGGCACACGCTCACCGACAGGAACTGCCCGAACATCGAGCGCTGGGCGCGACGCACCTGACCCGCGCCGCCGCACGTGCCGCAGCTGACGGGCTGGGTGCCCTTCTTCGCGCCGCTGCCGCCGCACTCTTCGCACGGCTCGAGCACCTTGTACTTGAGCGTGCGCTTGGCGCCCTTCGCGACATCATCGAGCACGAGCTGCGCGCTCGCGCGCAGGTCGTTGCCGCGCCGCTCCGCGGCCCGGGCAGGGCCGCCGCCGAACACGTCCTCGAACCCGCCGAATCCGCCGAAGTCGCGCATGAACACGCTGAGCGCCTCGGAC
>JBIOIA010000197.1:0-3935 GCA_044449445.1 Gemmatimonadales bacterium | reverse complement strand
CCCGGACGCGCTGTTCAACGATCCGTATGCCCGCAAGCTCGGCGGATCGCACGGCGAGGCCATCGTCCGGCACATGCCCAACGGCGCGGGCACGGCGTGGCCCATGATCGTCCGCACCGCGGTGATGGACGAGATCATCATGCGTTCCGTTGCCGACGGGGCGACGGTCGTGATGAACGTCGCAGCGGGGCTCGACGCGCGAGCGTACCGGCTCCAGCTGCCGCCGACGCTCACCTGGTTCCACGTGGACTTCCCGGACGTCGTCGACTACGTGAAGGGCCAGCTCGCGGGCGAGACGCCGCGCTGCCGGCTCGAGTACGCGAGCGCCGACATGACGAACGACGAGGAGCGGAAGGCGGTGTTCGCACGTGCCGCGGCTGCGGCGCATGGTGGCTGGGTGCTGGTGATCGCAGAAGGGTTGCTCGTCTATCTCGAGCGCGAGGAGGTCGCGGGTCTGGCGCGGGCGCTGCATGCGCCGCCGTCCTTCCGTCGCTGGCTCATCGACCTCGCCTCGCCGAAGCTGCTGGAGTGGCTGGGCAAGAGCTGGGGCAGGAAGCTCCAGTCGGGCAACGCGCCGATGAAATTCGGTCCCGCCGAGGGGACCGCGTTCTTCGAGCCGCACGGCTGGCGCGAGGTGGAATTCCGCTCGACGTGGGACGAGGCGCTGCGCCTCAAGCGGACGATGCGAGGCGCGTGGCTGTGGAAGCTGCTCTCGAAACTGCAACCGGCGGCCAAACGTGAAGAAGGCCGCCGGATGTCAGGAATCGTGCTGCTCGAGAGAACGTCCTCCTAGCGCTCCACCACCACCAGCCGGAACGTCCCCGGAACCATCTGCGGGCGCTGCGGCCGCTGGCCGGCCACGGGCGCGGGCGCCGGCTGGAAGTCGGCCGTCGGCAGGAAGATCCTGTGGCTCCGCTCGTCCAGCGCCATGGTGCGCGCGCCGCGCTCGGTCGCGAGGCTGCCGACGAGCGTGAAGTGGTCCGGCGAATCCTCGTGCACGATGGTCAGCACGCCGCTCCCGCACGAGGCGAACGCGTTCTGCGTCCCGGGATCGAAGGCGGCGGCGTCGGGCCCGCGGCCGATCGGGACGGTCGTGATCATCCGGTTGTTGTCGGCGTCCGAGATCGCCATCACGCCGTCGCAGACCGAGAACAGCCGGTGATGCGCGCGATCGATCGCCAGGCCGGACGGGCCCTCGCAGGGCGCGATGGACCAGCGCGCTTCGACCTCGAGCGTGCGCGCGTTGAAGCGCACCACCGCGCTGCTGTCCTCGATGTTCACGAAGATGCTGCCGCGGCCGTCGGACACCGCGAATTCCGGACGCCCGTTGAGCGGGACGGTGCCCGTCACGGTGCCTGTCATGGCGTCGATCGCCGTCGAGTTGGCGCTCCGGCCGTTCATCGTGAACACCCGGCGCGAGGCCGGGTCGTAGACTATGGCGTCCGGGTTGGCACCCGTGACCTTCACGTTGCCGATCGTCGCCAGCGTGCGCAGGTCGAAGATGGTGACCGACGTGTCGCGCCCGTTGCTGGTGAAGCCGTGGTGGTTCTCATGCTCGAAGGCGATCCCGTGCACGCCGAGCGTGTTGGGGATGTCGCCGACGACGCTGCCGTCCTGGAGCGACACCACCATCGTGTGCGTGCCGCGCGAGACGTACAGGTGCCCGTGCGCGGCGTCCGCGATGACGTAGTCCCAGCCGCCCTCGCCGCCGAGGGCGTAACGGCCGGTCACGTGGTATCCGCCGACATTGCTGCTGTCCTGCGCGCGGGCCGTGCCCGCCGCGGCAAGTGCCGCGAGCGTGAGGACCGCCACCGTTAGTCCGAGTCTCGTTCTCACTGCGTACCTCGAGATGTTGAAGGATGGTCCCCGGCGGGGACCTGTGTGCCGAGTCCGAGCACCAGCGTGTTGACGTCCGCCTCGCGGCGGTATTCCAGCCGCCCGCCGTGCACGCCGGCGATCCAGCGCACGATCGAGAGGCCGAGTCCCGGCCGGTCGGGCCGTTCGCCCTCGCCGTCGTTGAGCACGGCGGCCGGAATCGGCGCGCCGCGGCTCGCGACCTCGATGCGCGCGCCCGTGCCGTTGCCGAGCGCCGCGATGCGGATCGGCGCGGAGGCGTCGCCGTGGCGGCAGGCGTTCTCGAGCAGCTCGAGCACCGCCTCACGGACCAGCGGCTCGCTGCCCGTGACGACGGCCGGCTCCACGGTCCCGAGCTCGAGGCGCTGGCCCAGCGCGCCGGCCCGGCCGCGCATCAGGTCCACGCATTCGAGCACCATTCCGTCCAGCTCGATGTGGTCCTTGAGCGGCGGCCTGTCACCGGCGGCGGCCTGCGCGAGCAGGAACAGGTCGTCCACGCGGTGCGTCATCTGCTCGGCGGCGAGCGCGACGCGGCGGAGCAGGTCGCGGTGCTCCTCGACGGTGCGCGGGCGCTCGAGGCCGAGCCCGCTCTCGCCGCGGATCACGGTGAGCGGCGTCTTGAGCTGGTGCGCGACCTGCGCCAGGAAGCGACGGTTGCGGACCTCCGCATCGTGCAGGCGCTGGAGCAGCAGGAAGAGATACCCACCCCCCAGCCCCAGCAGGACGACGAGCGGAACGCTGAACGCGAGCCACCAGTCGAGCTTTGCGTTCGCCGCGCGCAGCGCCGCCGTGGAGCGCAGCGCGATCACGGTGAAGGGAGGCGGGCCGGCCGAGCTCGCGACGGTCTTTCGCACATCGACACCGCCGCGTGTCAGTCCCGGGTCGCCGTGCTCGGCGATGCGGGAACCCGCCGAATCGAGGATGATGAACGCGTTGGAGTCCGCGGGCCATTCTTTCAGCGCCTCGCTCGTCGAGGTCGCGAGATCGCGGGGAGTCTCCAGCAGCTCGCGCTGCACCGCGTGCGCGAAGTCGTCGGCGGCGAGCGACACCTGATTCGACAGGCGCCGGTCGGCGTCGCTGCGCAGATACGCGATCAGGCCGAAGTCGGCGGCCGAAAGGCCGAGCAGCAGTGCGGTGGCCAGCGCCGCCGACATGCGCAGGCGCAGGCGGTTAATCGGCATCGCCGGGCTCGGCGGAGAGTCGGTAGCCCACGCCGCGCGAGGTGTGGATGAGCGGCGTCATGCCCGGCAGGTCCACCTTCCGGCGCACCCGCCCGACCAGCACGTCCACCACGTTGCCGACGGGATCGAAGTTGTCGTCCCACACGTGCTCGAGGATCTGGCTGCGCGTGACGATGCGGCCCTGGTTGCGCATCAGGTACTCGAGCAACGCGAACTCGCGCGCCGTGAGCTTGATCGCGCGTCCGCCGCGCTGCGCGGCGTGCGACGCCGCATCCACCTCGAGGTCCAGGGCCTTCAGCGCGACGTCGAGCGGCGCGGGCGGCCGCCGCGCGAGGGCGCGCAGGCGCGCGAGCAGCTCCTCGACGGCGAACGGCTTGCCGAGGTAGTCGTCGGCGCCGGCATCGAGCCCGGCGACGCGATCGCCGAGGCCGGCGCGCGCGGTGAGCATGAGGATGGGCGTGGTGCCGCCCCTCTGCCGCCACTTCCGGCACACCTCGAAGCCGTCCATGTCGGGCAGGCCGATGTCGAGGACGGCGAGATCGTAGTCGCTGACGGCGAGGGCCTCGAGCGCGGCGCTGCCGGTACGCACGACGTCCGGCGCCCACGCGGCTTCGCGCAGGGCCCGGGCCAGGAGGTCGGCGACGGCCGGTTCGTCTTCCACGATCAGGACCCGCATGAAGTCAAAGCTACTCCGGGTCGTACAAAGTGCGCGGCCTGCGTGACGTTTCGATGACAGGCCCCGTCATGTTGGGGTCAGGGCGCCCCATGTACGCTTCCCGCGCTGGATATGCGGATCAGGTTCTCGCTTGTCGCCCTCGCGATCTCACTCGCGGTGCCTGGCGCCCTTGGCGCGCAGGACTCCGCGCCGCTGAGCCGCGCCGACGCCATTCGCGCCGCGCT
>JBIOIA010000196.1:0-4035 GCA_044449445.1 Gemmatimonadales bacterium | reverse complement strand
TGCGAGCGTTTCCTGGGATGATCCAGGTCGTCCGCGCCGACATCACGAGACTGGTGGTGGACGCGATCGTGAATGCCGCGAGCGAAACGTTCCGCGGCGGCGGCGGCGTGGACGGCGCGATCCACCGGGCCGCCGGCCCGGAACTTCTCGAGGAATGCCGCCGTTATCCGCGCTTACCGACCGGCGAGGCCGTCATCACCGGCGGGTACGCATTGGCCGCGCGGCACGTGGTCCATACGGTCGGCCCGATCTGGAGAGGTGGACACTCGGGCGAGAGCGCGCTGCTCGAACTGGCTTACGAGAGCGTGTTCAGGGTCGCAATGTCGCACGGGGGGATACGCACCATCGCGTTCCCGGCGATTTCGACCGGCGTCTACTGCTACCCCAAACGGGAAGCCGCAATCCTCGCGCTCTCGGTGATGCGGAACAACGAGCCCCATTTCGACGGCATCATCGCCTGCCTCTTCAGCGAAGAGGACGTGGCGCTCTACCAGGAGGTCCTCGGTGAAAGTCGGAATCCTCGGAACCGGTGACGTGGGCCGCGCGCTCGGCACGGGCTTCGTCCAGTTCGGTCACGACGTGCTGATTGGCGCCCGCAAGGCGGGCAACGAAAAGGCCACGGCCTTCGTAAAGCAGGCGGGACCCAAGGCGAGCGCCGGCACGTTCGCCGACGCCGTGAAGTTCGGCGACGTGATCGTGCTCGCGACGCTGTGGACCGGCACGAAGGACGCGATCGAACTGGCGGGCGGCGCGCAGGCGTTCGCCGGCAAGGTCGTTCTCGACGTCACGAACCCGCTCGACTTCTCGAAGGGCAGGCCGCCGCGGCTCGCCCTCGGCAACGACGACTCCGGCGGCGAGCAGGTGCAGCGCTGGCTCCCGGGCGCGAAGGTCGTGAAGGCGTTCAACATCGTCGGCCACGCGTTCATGGTGAACCCGCGGTTCCCCGAGGGCCTGCCGGACATGTTCATCTGCGGCAACGACGAGGGCGCCAAGAGGACGGCCGGCGAGATCTGCCGGCAGTTCGGCTGGCCGCCGGTGATCGACATCGGCGGGATCGAGGGCGCGCGCGTTCTCGAGCCGCTGTGCATACTATGGGTCGCCTACGGCATCAAGACCAACACCTGGAACCACGCGTTCAAGCTGCTGCGAAAGGAATAGACGTGACCCACCAACTCCGGCACGGCGCCGCCTCGATCGTCTCGATTCTTCTCGGCGTCGCCGTGGCGACGAGCGCTCACGCCCAGCGCCGCGGCGCCCCCACGGCCCCGACCCCCGCGGCGGACTCGGCAACATTTTCCCGGCTGCACTTCCGCCACATCGGGCCCGAGGGCAACCGCGTCAGCTCGGTCACCGGGGTCGCAGGAGACCTCAACACGTATTACGCCGGTGCCGCCTCGGGCGGGCTGTGGAAGACCGTGGATGGAGGCGTCCACTGGGCCCCGATCTTCGACGGCCAGGCGGTCAGCTCGGTCGGCGCGCTGGCCGTGGCGCCCTCGGACCCCAACGTCGTATGGGCGGGCACGGGCGAGCCCTTCATCCGCTCGAACGTCTCGCTCGGCTGGGGCGTCTTCAAGTCCACGGACGCCGGCAAGAGTTGGACGAAGATGGGGCTCGACAGCACCGGCCGTATCTCCCGCATCATCGTGCATCCGACCAACCCGGACATCGTGTACGTCGCGGCGCTGGGCCGGGTCTACGGGCCGCAGCCCGAGCGCGGCATCTACCGCACGCTGGACGGCGGCAAGACGTGGGAGCGCGTGCTGTTCGTGAACGACAGCACCGGCGCGTCGGACCTGGTGATGGATCCCAACAACCCGCGCATCCTGTTCGCGGGGTTCTGGCAGGTCGAGGTCCACACCTGGGGCCGCACCAGCGGCGGCGCCGGCAGCGGCATCTGGAAGTCCACCGACGCCGGCGCGACCTGGACCCGGATCACCGGCAACGGTCTTCCGACCCGGCAGATCGGCAAGGTCGGACTCGCGATGACGCGGGCGAACTCGAGCCGCATCTACGCGCTGATCGAAACGGGCGATGGCGTCCCCGCGGTGAACCTTGCCCAACCCGACACGGGACGGCTGTTCCGCTCCGACGACGGCGGTGGCTCGTGGCAGCTCGTGAGCCAGGACCGCCAGGTCGCCGGTCGCACGCACTACTACAACCGGATGGCCGTCTCGCCCGACAACGAGAACGAGGCGTACTTCCTGACGTCGGCCTTCGTGAAGACGCTGGACGGCGGCCGCTCGATCATCGACCTGCCGGGCGACCAGGTGCCCGGGGGCGACCACCACGACATCTGGATCGACCCCACCAACGGCAGCCGCATGATCGTCGGCCACGACGGCGGCATCTCGATCACCACCAACCGCGGCCGCAGCTGGCTGCGCGTGCAGCTGCCGATCGCGCAGATGTATCACGTGACGGTGGACACGCGGGTCCCCTACTTCGTCTACGGCAACATGCAGGACGGCCCCTCGGCGCGCGGGCCCAGCAACAGCCGCACCGGCGATATCGCGCGCGGCATGTGGGGCACGGTGGGCGGAGGCGAGAGCGGCTGGGCCACGCCGGATCCCGAAGCCCCCGACATCGTGTGGTCGAGCGCGTCGGGCTTCGGCAGCGTCGGCGGCATCGTGACCCGCTACGACGTCCGCACCGGGATCGCGCGCAGCACGGAAGTCTGGCCGCTGGCGACGATCGGCTCCCCGGCCGGCGGCGTCCGGTATCGTTTCGTGTGGACGTTCCCGCTCACGATCTCGCCGTTCGATCACAACACCATCTACGTCGGCAGCCAGCACGTGCATGCCACGAGCGACGGCGGCGTCACCTGGCGGGAGATCAGTCCCGATCTCACCCGCAACGACACGACGCGGCAGCGGCCCTCGGGCGGCCTGACGCCCGACAACATCGGCGTCGAGTATGCCGGCGTGGTGTTCGCGATCGCCGAGTCGCGCTTGAAGCGCGGCCTGATCTGGGCCGGGACCAATGACGGCAAGGTGCAGCTGACGCGCGACGGGGGACGAAGCTGGACGGACGTCTCCGCCAACATCCACGGGCTGCTCGACTGGGGCACCATCACCGCCATCGAGCCGTCCCGGTACGACACCGGCACCGCATACGTCGCGGTGGATGGGCACCAGGTGGACAACCGCGACCCGTGGATCTACAAGACCACGAACTACGGCGCGACGTGGACGCCGATCACGAACGGCATCCCGCACAGCCCGCTCAGTTACGTGCATGCGCTGAAGGAGGACCCGGTCCGGCGCGGGCTGCTCTACGCCGGGACGGAGAACGGGCTGTACGTCTCGTTCGACGACGGGGCCGCGTGGCGGCCGCTCCAGAACAACCTGCCGCACGCGCCGGTCTACGGCATAGCGGTGCAGGAGCAGTTCCACGACCTGGTCGTCGCGACCTACGGACGCGGCTTCTGGATCATGGACGACGTCACGCCGCTGCGCGAGCTGACGCCGGAGATCGCGGCGCGCGACGGACACCTCTTCCAGCCGCGCGGCGCGTGGCGCTTCCGCTACATCGAAGGGCCGTTCGAGGCGGGCGACGACCCGGTGGCGGGCACCAATCCGCCCTACGGGGCCGCGATCGACTGGTGGCGGCGCACCGCGCCCGACACCGCGCACGCGGACAGCGCGCGCGCCGACAGCCAGGCGATCCAGATCCTCGATGCGAGCGGGCGCCTGGTGCGGACGCTGAAGCAGGTTCCGGGCGCGGGCGTGAACCGCATCTGGTGGGACCTGCGCTTCGAGCCGACGAGCGAGGCCCGGCTGCGCACCAGTCCGCCGTACGCTCAGTGGTTTCCGGTCAAGCCCGAAGGCACGCCGGCTCCGGGCGTCGGGCGGTTCGCCCAGCTGGCGCCGCCCGGCCGATACACGGTGCGGCTCACGGCCTCGGGGCAGACCTGGGAGCAGCCGCTCGACGTGCTCAAGGACCCGAACACCGGTGCCGGCGACGAGGACCTGAGGTCGCAGGCCGCCTTCGTCGCCGACATGACGGCGGACATCGACACCACGGTCGCCATGATCA
>JBIOIA010000195.1:0-4041 GCA_044449445.1 Gemmatimonadales bacterium | reverse complement strand
GCCTGAGATTCCAGCCCGGCGGGTCAGCGTCTGCGTTTGTCTGCTCCTGTCTGCCCTTGTCTGCCTCTGTCTAGTGCCGCCGCGCCGGCCTGGCCGCCGGGGCCGCGGGCATCTGCGGCATCGAATTCTCGTTCCAGATGTCCACCGCGAGCTTCCACGAGCCGTCCGCCTGGCGCATCAGGACCTCGACGTACTTGCCGTCTGACGGCGGCGGCGCGGCCTGGGTGGTGTCCTTCATCGTCGCGGTGAAGTGGAAGGTGCCGACGACGTAGGCCATGTCGCCCCGGCCCGACACGGTCCCGGGCGTGAGGTGGAGGTTGAACTTCATGGTGCTCATCATGCCGTTCAGCATCGTCTTGATCGCGTCCGTTCCGGTCGCCATCGGCTGGCCAGACGGGAGCACCTGCGCGTCGCTCGTGTACAGCGCGACGACGGCGTCCACGTTGCCCGAGCTGAGGGCGGTTCCGTACGCGGCATCGGCGGCCTTGACCGCATCGATGTCGGTCTGTGAGATCGGTTGCGGCTTGCAGGCCGTGAGGGCGCACGCCAGGACGGCGAGCGCGGGCAGAGCATGGCGCATGGTGTCTTCTCCGGGTATTGAGGGCACGACAGAACTACTGCACCGCGCCATCCGCCGCAACTGCGCTCAGGGGGCGGAGGGCACCCGCGCCCGTACCTGCTTTGCGTGATGCGCCGAGTGGCGGCAGTGGAAGGTCATCCACTCTTCGAGCGTAAGATCGCCGAAGACCGGGTGCTTCACATACAAGTCGTTCGCGCGCGCCGGCAGGAGCGCGCGTTCCAACTCCAGGAACGCGGCGACGGCATCCCTGAGCCGCCGCTCCGTGACGGCGCGCTCGGGGCGCTGCGCGGGCAGCGTCGTCTCGGGCGCCTTCCGGCCCGGCGGAAAGAACCCGGTCCCGAACACGATGACCTTGAAGATCCGCTGGCGCAGCGTGGGCGGCCGGCGCTGCATCGGCGGCTTGTCGGTGCGGGAGCGGAACACCCTGGCGGAGCTCTCGATCGCGGTCGCGACGTGGTCCACGACCTGGCCCGGGCACCACTGGCCGGGTAGCGCATGAAACCACGCCTCGTCGCCGGTGCCTTCGAGCGGGCCGAGCATGACGGCGGGGATGTCGGAGAACGCGATCATCGCGGTTCCGGCCGCCGGCCGCGCAACCGGATCACCCGCCAGCTGCTGACGGGCTTGCCGCCGCGCGTGGCCGGCGAATAGTGGAGCGACCGCGCGAACGCGAGCGCGCGGTCGTTGAGCTCGGCGCAGCTCGAAGGCGAATACGGCCGCACGTCGGAGACATCCCCCGTCTCGCTGATCTGGACGAGCAGGCCGACCGGCGACGCGCCGTACGGACACTTGTCCGGCCCCGGCGCCTCGGGCTCGACGACGCTGTCGCGCGGGACCGCGCGCGTCTCCCAGCAAGCGCGCAGCGGGTTCACCGCGTTGATCATCGGTTCGGCGCAGTTGATGGATGCGCGCACGCTCGAGTCGATCGCGCCGAAGTTCGGCATGCCGGGCGGATGTGCCCCGGGCGGCATGCCGGGCATCGCTCCCGGCGGCGCACCCGGAGGCGGCATCGACCCGGGCGGCGGTCCCCCGGGGAACCCGGGCATCCCCTCGCGCATCACCTGCACGGCCACCTGGCCGACGCGGCGGCGTCCGCCTTCTTCGGCCCAGGCCATCACGAGCGCGTTGCCCGGCGCGAGTGCGTGCACGTTCCCGAGCGAGTCCACCGCGACCACGTTGATGTTGCTCGAGCGCCATCGGAACGGGACGTCGAGCGGCATGCCGTTGATGTCGTAGGCCGTGGCGCTGAGCTGCGCGATCGCATCCTGACGCATGCGCATGAAGCGCGGAGCGACTAGCACCTCGGCGATACGCTGAGCGCGCGCCGCGCCGGCGCCCGCGGCGCTCAGGCTGAGGAGGATGGCAAGACTGCGGACGGACGCGCGCACTAGCGACCTCCAGAGGCGGCCGGCGGACCGGCGCGTACCAGCACCTGGACCCAGGCGTCCACAGGCTGGCCCGCCTTGCGCGCGGGTTCGAACGCGAGCTGCGACGCGGCGGCGGCCGCCGCGGTGTCGAAGCCCGCGCAGTCTGAGCGCTGGGTGATGGACGCCGCGCCGTCCACGGCGCCGGCGCTGGTTACGTGCACGAGCACGGTCACCGGCCTCGGCGAGCGTTGACACGTGGCCGGCCAGACGGCGACCGGCGCCCGCTGCGGCACCGGCCGGGCGTCGAAGCACTCGCCGTTGGGATTGCGGACGCCGTACGCGGACGTCGCGCACGTCGTCGTGGTGGCGACGGCCCCCGAGGCCGGCCGCACGGCTACGCTGACGGTCGTCCACGCGGCGACCGGGCGGCCCGACTTTCGCGCCGGATCGAGCCGCGTGGACTGGATCGCGCGCAGTGCCTGGCTCGTCGCGTACGGATCGGCGCTGCTGCCGGTGACCCGCACGTCGCTCACGTCGCCCGTTGCGGCGACGCGCGCGAACACGGCGACCGGCGCGGTGTCGGCGCCCGTGCCGGTGACCGCGAGCGGTGCGCGCGGCCTGGCCGGCGTGTCGTAGCACACCGAGCCCGGGTTGTAGTCGGGCTGGCTGCACAGCGCGGTGGCGACCCGCCCGGCGATCCGGTCGATCAGCGCGAACAGGCTGTCGGTCGAGCCGGTCACCTCGTCGGTCCACAGGCGCGAGGCGTCGTGCGTATCGTAGAGAGCGAGGGCGAGGCGGAACGTCCGTCCCGACTCGACGTAGTTGCCCATGACCATCTGGTTCGCACCCAGCGAATAGGCGAAGCGCGCATTGGAATCGAGCGGCGCGATCAGGCGCCGCCGCTCGTTGATCCAGCGCGCGAGCAGGCTGTTGCCGTCCACGGTGGTGACGCCGTTGCGCAGCGCGAGTGCCTCGGCGAGCATCAGCGCGGCGGAGCGGCCGAACTGCGCGGTATCGCCGCTCGTCACGGCGGAGAAGGGCAGCACGGCGATCGCGGGCGCAGCGCCGCGCGGGCCCGCGGCGGTGCTGTCGGCGGCCGTGCGCGCGCCGCTCCCGGCCGCCGCGGATCCGGCCCCGGAGCGGCCGAGCGACCGGCCCAGGACGCCCGCCAGCACCAGCAGCACCAGCGCCGCCGTGCCCATCAGCCAGGCGCGCAGCGGCCGGGGCGCGGCCGCAATCATCCCGCCGCCGGCCGCGCGCAGCGCGTGCGCGACCTCCTCGGCGCTCTGGTAGCGCTCCTCGCGGGCCTTGCGGGTGCAGCGCGCGACCACCGCGGCGAGCGCGGGGTTCACGTCGGGCCGGCGCGTCTTCACCGGCGGCACGTCGCGGCTCACCTGCTGCATGATCACGGCCTGCGAGCCGCCGGCCTCGAAGGGCGGATCGCCGGCCAGCATCTGCCACAGCACAATGCCTAACGAATAAATATCCGACCGGTGGTCGACTTCGTCCGCGCCGCTCGCCTGCTCGGGGCTCATGTAGGTGGGCGTGCCCACCGTGATTCCGCCCGGCGCCGCCGGATCGGCACCCTCCGCCGCCCGCGCGATGCCGAAGTCCATGAGCTTCACGACGCCGTTCGGGAGGACCATGATGTTGAGCGGCTTGATGTCGCGGTGGATGATGCCCGCTTCGTGCACGGCCGCGAGGCCCCGGCAGAGCTGCTTGGCGATCTGGAGGCCGGGCGCGAGCGCGACGGCGCCTTTCTTGTCGATGATGTCGCGCAACGTCGTGCCCGGCACGTACTCCATCGTGAGAAACCTCAGGCCGTCCGCCTCTCCGAGATCGTGCGTGCGTACCACGTTGGGGTGCGTGATCTTGCGCGCGAGCCGGATCTCCTGTTTGAGCGTCAGCCCGAGCGTGGCGCCCTCCTCGAAAGCGTCGGGCAGGAGGACTTTCAGGGCGACCTCGTCGTCCAGCTCGCGGTCCAGGGCGCGGTATACCGTGCCCATGCCGCCTTTGCCGACTATCCCGAGGATCTGGTAGCGCCCCGCGAAGACCGCGCCCGCGCGCGGCCCCGCCAGGACGCGCGTCGGGTCG
>JBIOIA010000194.1:0-4047 GCA_044449445.1 Gemmatimonadales bacterium | reverse complement strand
GTCCAGCTCGAATTGCGCACCGAGGCGCAGGGAATGCTCCTGCGGCTGGTCCAGGGCGAACGGATCACGATCGTCGCGATCGGGCCGTTCGCGCTTGGCGAGTCCATGGTCCGCCTGCCGCCGGCCCCGCCCGCCGAGCGCGTCACGCTCGCGGCGGAGCACCGCTCGACGATAAGTGTCAGCACGGACCGCCAGGCGATGCCTTCGACGAGTCTGGAGCCCGCGGCGTCGCCGGAGTACCTGCTGCTCGTGCTGTCGGACCGCGCACCCGATTCGGCCGTGACGCGGCGGATCGGCACGATACCCGGATTCGATCCCGCGACCGCCGCGCACGACCTCACGGAATACCTCGTTGGGCGCCAATCGCCGATGTGGGCCGGGTATCTGGCCCGGCGCTAGTCCCATCCGACGCGCGCGGCTGCGGCCGATGACCGCGCTCGCGGTGCTCGTCGCCATGGCCGCGGGCTGCCACCTGTACCATCCGGCGCCGATCGCGGGGGCGCCACCGGAGCAGCGCGACACGCTGCTCGCGGGCGAGCTCTCCCCGCGCGATATCACCGGCTCGGTCACCGCGTGGGACCGCGCCTACGGCGCCGACTCGGTGTTCCGGCCCCGGATCACGCGCTATTCCTCCACCGGCATCGGCGTCCGGCTGCTGCACGCGGCGCACGTTGCGGTCCTCATCAACACGAGCTGCGGCCCGTACGCGGTGGTGCCCGGAGCGGAGCTCACCACGCGCATGCCGGCCGGCGAGCAATGGTTTCCGCTCCGGCCCTACCAGCGCGGTGCGTGCGCGCCCGACTTCTGGCGCCCGCTGGTCACGGTCGTCGCCTCCGAACTCCCGATGCACGGCGATGTGCTCCAGCAACGCGCGCGCTCGGCGCACGATGTCGATGAGCTGATGGCGGGCCGCCGCGACCGCTGGGCGGCCTACGTCGTGTACTCGAGTCAGCTCCCGTGACCGATCCCACCAAGCCCGATGCGGTGCCCGCGCCCGAGGAGGCCGGTGGCGCGGCCGCGGGGAAACCAAAGGCCAAGCGGGCGACGCTGCCGCGCGAGCTGGCCGACTTCCTCATCGAATTCTCGATCGCCCTCCACAAGCACGCCATGTATCCCGGCGGGCATCCCACGCTGGGCCCCGCGGCCGAGGGCGTGGTGCGGCGACTCGATGCGTTGCTGGTCGTGCGCGGCAAGCTCTCGCTCGGCGTGGCGCGCGACCAGCTGATCATCGAGGGTGTCGCGACCGATCCGCGCAACCCCGTGCTCAAGGACCTCGCCGATCGGCTGCACCGCCACCATCTCGGAGCGGTCTCGTTCAACCGCGGGGTGACGCCGGCGGAGCTCGAGGCGGCCCTCAAGTTGATCGCGAGCGACGCGGACCGGGGCGGGGAGCCGATCGGCCTCAAGCCGCGCGCCGAGATTCCGCGCTGGCCGCACCTCGAGCTGTATCCGCTCACCTTCGATCGGCTCGAGCTGGTCGGCGCCATCGAGGGCGCGGAAGGCGGCGAAGGCGGTCCGGGGGTCGCCGTCACCGGCGGGCGCGGGGCGCTGTTGTGGGTCGGCCTGGCGCGCGCGGCGCTGGCCGCCGACGATCTGCACCGGCCCGGCGATCAGCCGGCCGAGCCCAAGCCGCCGGAGCCGCACGCGTTCCGCCCGCCGCCGGTCGAGGCGTCGAGCGTGCCACTCAGCGACACGGAGATCGACGCCGCGCTCTCCGAGGTGAAGGCCGGAGACATGGAGGTCGAGGGAGCGGCCGAGCCGACAGCCGTCGCGAAGGCGATCGAGGCGCACGAGCGCGGCACGGCCTACGACCAGGTCATCGTCGGCTACCTGCTCCAGATCGCCGACGAGCTGAAGACCGCGGGCGGCGCGGGGGCCGTGGCGCTCAAGAAGAAGATGAGCCGCCTGGTCACGTCGCTGGACCAGAACACGCTCAGCCGCCTGGTGGACATGGGCGGGGACACGCGCCAGCGTCGCCAGTTCATCCTCGACGCATCGCAGGGTATGGCGGTGGACGCGGTGGTCGACCTGGTCCAGGCGGCGTCGGGCACCGGCGCCCCGATCTCCAACGCGATGATGCGGATGCTGCGCAAGCTGAGCCAGCACGCCGAGCGCGGACCTGCGGCTCGCCGCACCATCGCGGACTCGGCGTTGCGCGAGCAGGTGGCGGAGCTGGTACAGGGCTGGGCGCTCGCCGACCCGAATCCCGACGGCTACGCCGCGGCGCTCCAGAAGATGTCGCAGGCGGCGCCGGTGCTGGTCGCCGCCGAGGAGGAGGCCTACGCGCCCGAGTCGGACCGCATGGTCAAGATGGCGCTCGAGACCGGTGGTGTGGGCGCCGCGCTGCAACGCGCGGTCGGCGACTTCGTGCAGACCAACCGGATCACCGAGCTGCTCGGGCTGCTGGACAAGGCGCCGCAGGACAACCCCGCCACCAGGGTGGTGCGCGAGCGCGTCCATGACCCCGAGATGCTGCGCGCCGCGCTCTCCCAGCTGCCGGTGGACTTCAGCCTGGTGGACCTGCTGGTGCAGGCGCTGGGGCCGCGCGCCGCGGAGCCGATGCTGGACGTGCTGGCGGAGTCGGAATCGCGGCAGGTGCGCCGCGCGCTGATCGACCGCCTGATCCGCCTGGGCGCTCCGGTGAAGCCGCTGCTCCCCGCGCGGCTGGCCGACGAGCGCTGGTACGTCCAGCGCAACGTGCTGTACATCGCCGCCGAGCTGACGGAAATGCCGCTGGCGGTGGACGCCGCTCCGTTCCGGCAGCACGCGGACGCCCGGGTGCGCCGCGAGGCGCTGCGCGTGCTGTTCCGGCACACCGAGGAGCGCACGCGCGCCATCTGTACGGCACTGGCCGACGAGGATCCGCGGATGAAGCGCCTCGCGCTCAACGCGCTGGTCGAGGGCGGCACGCCGGAGGCGGCGGTGCCCCAGCTGGTGAACCTCGCCTCGGACGACGAGCTGGAGGGCGAGCTGCGCACCGGCGCCATCCGGGCGCTGGGCGGCCAGGGCGGCCGGCTCGCGCTGGACGCGCTGCTCAAGTTGACCGAAGTCCGCCGTCGCAGCATCATCGAGTTCGTCGCCCAGAGCACGGCGAGCGTGGAAGTCCTCGCCGCGGTCGCCGCGCTGGGCGCCTTCCGATCGGAGCCGCGCGCCAGGGAGCGACTCACCATGCTCGCCTCCGGCCGCGACGCCACCGTGGCGAAGGCCGCCGCCGAGGCGCTTCGCGAATGAAAGAGGGCTGATGCACTCCGAGATCGTCCCCGCCGCAATCCGGTTTCTGCACTCCTTCGCGCAGGCGCTGTCCACCATGACGCTGTATCCCGACGGCCATCAACGGCGGGAGGGAATGGTGGACGATGCGTACGCGAACCTCAGGGTGGTGCAGGAGATGGACCGGCGTGCCGCGTTCAGCTTCCTCGGCGACGAGGTCGTCCTCGGCCAGCGGCCGATCCGCGAGCTGCGCGGCTGGGACTGGAGCCAGCGCCTCGCATCGGCGGGCATCCAGCGCCTCCAGTTCGAGACCGAGGTCTCGCGCGAGGAGTTCGAGAGCTTCATGAGCGAGGTGCTCGCGCGGCTGACGCTGTCGGCGCTTCAGCAGCAGGCGCCGGACGCATCCGCCGGGGCGTCCGGGCCGATCCGGTTCGGCAGTGTCGGCATCAAGGAGCTGTCCGAGGGGCCCGAGATCGAGACCGCGGCCATGGCGCTCAGCCTGGCGGAAGAGGCCAACGCGATCGAGTGGCTGCACCAGGAGGCCAAGCAGACGCAGAACCTGCCGCTGGCCGAGGCCGAGGCGGTGGTGCGCTCGCTCGCGAGCGCGATGCACGGCGACCAGGCGATCGTGCTGCCGCTGCTCCAGATACGGCGCTACGACGAGTACACGACCACGCACTCGCTCAACGTGTGCGTGCTCGCGATGGGGCTGGCGGAGTGGGTGGGACTGGGCGCGCGCGACGTGCGCGGCTTCGGGACCGCGGGGCTGCTGCACGACATCGGCAAGACCAAGATCCCGACCGAGATTCTCAACAAGGCCGGCCGGCTCGAGCCCAG
>JBIOIA010000193.1:0-4069 GCA_044449445.1 Gemmatimonadales bacterium | reverse complement strand
GCGTGTTGCCCTCGCCCAAGGTGATGATCGGTGTCTTGTCCGTGACCGGCAGGAACTCTCGGTAGCGCCACATGGTGTGACCGCGCGCGCCGAGCTGGGAGCGGTCGGCCACACCGACGTTCCGCGCGTAGCGCACCAGCAGCGGCGAGCCGCATTCCGGGCAGACGGTCTTGAGGCCCTCGGCGTCCGCCGTGGCGGGACACTGCGAGCAGTAGAGAGACCAATCCATAGAACCCAGCTCAAAGTTGAAAGTTGAAAGTCGAAAGCAAGCTGTCAGCTGTCCTTGTGCAATGCCTCGTAGATTCGAGCCGCGACGGTGTCCGAGACGCCCTCGACCCGCTTCAGCTCTTCGACCGTCGCGGACTTCACGCCTGCGAGCGAGCCGAACGTCGCCAGCAGCGCGCGGCGCCGCGACGGCCCGATCCCGGGAATGTCGAGCAGCGCGGACGTGATGGTGCGTACCGCGCGCCGCTTCCGGTTGAACGTGACGGCCACGCGGTGCGCCTCGTCGCGCGAGCGCTGGAGCAGCCGGAGCGAGGGGCTGCGCCGCGGCAGGCGCAGCGGCTCGGAGCGGCCCGGGAGGTAGACCTCCTCCTCCTTCTTCGCCAGGCTGATGAACGGGGTGCTCACGCCGGCCACTCGAGCGGCCGCCATCGCGGCGCCGAGCTGGCCCTTGCCGCCGTCGATCACGAACAGGTCGGGCAGCGGTTTGGACTCGGCGACCCGGCGCGTCAGGTAGCGGCCGATCATCTCCTGCATGGACGCGAAATCGTCCTGACCCTCGACCGTCTTCATCTTGTACGTGCGGTACTCGGCGCGCTTCGGCCGCGCATTCTCGAACCACACGATGCTGCCCACGGTGTCCCTGCCCTGCGACGTCGAGATGTCGGCGCACACGATGCTGCGCGGCACGACCGAGAGCCCGAGGTCGCGGCCGAGCGCGTACACCGGGTCCTCGGCTCGCTCCTCGCCCTCGAAGCTCTCGAGGCGCAGGGTCTCGAGCAGGTGCCTGGCGTTCTGGTCCGCGAGGTCGGCGAGCCGCTTCTGGAGGCCGTGGCGGGGCACGCGGAACTGCGCCTCGCCGAACGCCGCGCGCAGCGCCTCCTCATCCGCGGGGGCCGCCGGCAGCACGGCCAGACGCGCACGCCAGGTGCGCGGCAGGTAGTAGCGCACCAGGAACGTGGTGAGCACTTCACCCTCGCTCACGCCGTCCACCCCCACCAGGAAGGTGTGCTCGCGCCCGATCACCTTGCCGTCGCGGATCCGCATCACGACCGCGCAGGCGTCGTCCTCGTCGCGGGCGAGGCCCAAGGCGTCACAGTCGCCTCCACCGACGCGCTCGACCGTGGCGGGCTCCTCGATCTGGTCGAGGCGCTTGAGGGCGTCGCGCAGTTCGGCCGCCGTCTCGAAGTCCGTGGCCGACGAGGCGGCCTGCATCCGCTCGCGCAGCCGGGCGCGGACCTCGAGCGTCTTGCCCTCGAGGAACAACAGTACGTCGCCGATCATGCGCCGGTAGGACTCGCGGCTCTCGTACGCGACGCACGGCGCGCGGCACTTGCCGATGTGGTAGTCGAGGCACGGCCGGTCGGGCGCCTCATCGGGCAGCCTGTAGGAGCACGAGCGCACCGTGAAGATCCGACGGATGACCCGCAGCGTCTGCCGCAGCGCGCCGACGTCCGTGTAAGGGCCGAAGTATCGCGCGCCGTCGTCGCCGGCCTGGCGCGTGACGAGCACCCGCGGGAACGGCTCCTGCATCGTCACGGCGAGCCACGGATAGCGCTTGTCGTCCCGCAGGTTCACGTTGAAGCGCGGCTGGTGCTCCTTGATGAGGTTGTTCTCGAGGAGCAGCGCCTGCGATTCGCTCTGGACCACGATCGAGTCGATGTCGCTCGCGCGCATCCGGAGCAGCCGGAACCGCGGGATCTGCGCGGCGTCCTCGCCCAGGTACCAGCGCACCCGCTGCCGCAGGCTGTTCGCCTTCCCCACGTACAGGACCGCGCCGTCCTTGTCCTTCCACAGGTAGACGCCGGGCGCGTCGGGGAGCGAATCCAGCTTGCGCTGGAGCAGCTCGTCAGTCACGGCCGCGCACCTCTTGGGCGAGAGCGAGCGCGGTCGGGATCCTGAAGACCAGCGCGAGGCCGAAGTAGACGAGCCCGAACGGGACGAGGGCGAGCGCCGCCTGCACGAGCGGGCCGGAGCGGTCCAGGTTCATCAGGATCGTCCATGCCGTGAGCGCGCCGGTGCCGGCGGCGACCCACAGCCTCGGCAGGTAGCCGGGACGGAAATGCACAGCCCCGATGCGCTCCCTGAGCGTCCGCCGCAGCAGCAGGAACTCGACCCACGCGGCGAACCCGGCCGTCGCCGACAGCCCGACCGCGCCCCAGCGCTGCTCGATGCCGAGCAGCCGTGGGACGTACAGCGCGGCCAGGAATCCCAGCCCGGTGGTCAGGAGCACGCGCACCAGCGCGTAGCGCAGCGGCGTGCGCGTGTCCCCCAGGGCGTAGAACGTCGAGGACGACAGCCGGCTCAGCGTGGACGCGAGAAGTCCCACCGCCGAGCCCGCGAGGATCGCCCACACGTAGCGGCTGTCCTGCGCCGTGAACCTCCCGGTCTGGAACACCGCGCCCGCCACGACGTCGCCCAGGGTGACGAACGCAGCCGAGCAGGGCACGACGAAGAACGCGATGCGGTGCAGCCCATCCTCCAGCCGATGGCGCATCACCGCGTGCCGCTCGCTCTCCTCGCCGGTGGCCGCCGACATCGCCGGCAGCTCGGCCGCCGAGACGGACATGCCGAACAGGCTCACCGGGAGCGTGTAGAGCATCTGCGCGCTGCTGATGGCCGCCACGGCTCCCTGCCCCAGCAGGCTGGCGATGAACGCGTCCACGTACGCGCTGACCTGGTTGACGCCGCGCCCCATCAGCGCCGGCCCGAAGTTGCCGAGCACCTTCGCCACGTTCGCGTGCGTCGCGTCCATCGTGAGCCGCAGCCCGCGCGTCAGCGCGACGGTGGACGGCAGCTGCACGAGCAGCTGGAGGAGACTGCCCGCCACCGCGGCCCACGCGATGTCGATCACGAGCGCCTCGGGCGCCACGTGCCGCCCGACCGCGAGCGTTGCGACGATCAGCGTCGCGTTCCACACCACGGGCGCCGTGTACGACAGGAAGAACTTGCCGTGACTGTTGAGGATCCCGAGGCACCATGCGCTCAGCACCAGGAGCGCGGTGGCCGGAAAGAGAATCCGCACCAGCTCGACCGTGAGCTCGTGCTTGGCGCCGGTGAAGCCCGGCACCAGGACGTTGACGACCTGCGGCGCGAGGGCGACGCCGAGCGCCACGACGATCGCCACCATGAGCATCAGGAGGCCGGCGACCGCGCTGGCCAACACCCGGGCGTCCTCGTCCTTCCCTTCCGCGACCAGGCGGGCGTACACCGGGATGAACGACGCCGACAGCGCGCCCTCGCCCAGCAGGTTCTGGAGCAGGTTGGGAATGCGGAACGAGGCCGTGAGCACGTCGGCCTCGTCGGACAGTCCCAGGTAGTGCGCGAAGACGCGCTGGCGGATGAGGCCGGCGATCCGGCTCAGGAAGATGCCGGTGCCGACCAAGGCCGCGGAGCGCCCGCTGGTACGGGCCATCCGTCAGGCCGAAGGGGGCTTCGGGATCCTGGTCGCCGCCTGGCGGGCCGCGGGGTCCTCCAGCAGGCGCAGGAGGAACTGCTGGCTCTCCTTCAACTGAACCAACTCGCGGTTCACGTTCTCGAGCTCGTTCTCGAGCGTGTCCACCTTCTGGACCAGCTCCTCGTCCGGCGGCGGTGCGGAGTCGCCCTGGAGGCGATGCCGCTCCGCCCAGGAGCGCACCACAGGACTGTCGAGGATCACCGCCGAGAGCGGGATCATCAGCGCCACGAGCACCACGAGGGCCCAGATCACGAGCGAAACCTAGACCCCACGGGTGGTCCCTTCAAGGAGCCGTTTCGCGTGCGCACGAGCCGCTTCGAAGAGCTGGCCGAGCAGGTCCAGACCGTGCCGCGACAGAAAGGACGCCGTCGTGATGACCCGCTCCTGGGG
>JBIOIA010000192.1:0-4088 GCA_044449445.1 Gemmatimonadales bacterium | reverse complement strand
GGGCCAGCCCGCCACGACCATGGAGTCGCGAGCGAGCACGGCGAAGCTGGGGCCGAGGGTCGCCCGCCACTGAGACTGGAGCCGGCGCTGGGCGACGCTGTCGAGCGGCACCGGACCGCCCCATGGCGTCAGAACGAGCGCACCCCACAACTGGTCGCTCACGCGGCCCGCGCGGGGCTGGAAGATGACGGTCGTCGTGCCGCGCGAGGTCGCAGGGGCGAACACCCAATCGTCGAACGGGCGTGGCACCACCACTCGCCAGGTCGAATCCTGCCACGCCGGAGCGTCGAGGACCGCAGGCTCCTGGTGCACGGCGAAGGCCAGCGCCAGCGCGATGAGCATGCCCGATCCTATCCGCGGCAGCCCGGGTCCGCCACGTCTCGCCGCTCGGGCGGGCCCGCGCTAGATTGCGAAAGCGACGGAGGAGCGAGCCGATGAGACCACGCGTCACGCAGATGCACTTCGCCCGCAGCGGCGAGATCACCGATGCGATGCGCTTCGTGGCGCGGCGCGAGGAGATCGAGCCCGAGCTGGTACGCGCCGAGCTGGCGCGCGGCCGGCTGATCATCCCGGCCAACGTGAATCACCTCAAGGCCCGCCTCGAGCCGATGGGCATCGGCACCGTCGCGCGGGTCAAGATCAACGCCAACATCGGCAACAGCGCCGTCACGTCGAACGTGGACGGAGAGCTGGAGAAGCTGCATTTCGCGGTGCACTTCGGCGCCGACACCGTGATGGACCTCTCGACCGGCGGCGGCATCGACGAGATCCGCGAGGCGATCATCGCCGCCAGCCCCGTCCCTGTGGGCACCGTGCCCATCTACCAGGTCCTGCAATCCGTGAAGGACGTGCCGGACATCACGCCCCAGCTCCTGCTCGACAACATCGAGCACCAAGCGCAGCAGGGCGTGGACTACATCACGGTGCACTGCGGGATCCTGCTCGAGCACCTGCCGCTGGTGATGGGCCGCGTCACGGGCATCGTCTCGCGCGGCGGCTCGCTGCTCGCCGCCTGGATGGTGGCGCACCGCGAGCAGAATCCTCTCTACACGCACTTCGGCGAGCTGTGCGAAATCGCCGCCGCCTATGACGTGTCGCTCTCGCTGGGCGACTCGCTCAGGCCCGGCTCGATCGCCGACTCGACCGACCGCGCGCAGCTGGCCGAGCTGAAGACGCTGGGCGAGCTCACGAGCCGCGCGTGGGAGCAGGACGTGCAGGTCATGATCGAGGGCCCCGGGCACATCCCGATGCACCAGATCGAGGAGAACGTGCGGCTCGAGCAGCAGTGGTGCCACGAAGCGCCGTTCTACACGCTCGGCCCGCTGGTCACCGACATTGCGCCGGGCTACGACCACATCACGAGCGCAATCGGCGCCGCGATGATCGGGTGGTACGGCGCCTCGATGCTGTGCTACGTGACGCCCAAGGAACACCTGGGCCTGCCGAACGCGAACGACGTGCGGGAGGGCGTGATCGCCTACAAGATCGCGGCCCACGCGGCCGACGTCGCGCGCGGGCGGCCGCGCTCGCGGGAGCGCGACGATGCGCTGTCGCGGGCGCGCTTCAAGTTCGACTGGAACGAGCAGTTCCGCCTGGCGCTCGATCCGGATCGCGCGCGGGCCTACCACGACGAGACGCTGCCGGCCGAGTACTTCAAGTCGGCGGAGTTCTGCTCGATGTGCGGGCCGAAGTTCTGCTCGATGCACGTCACTCGGACGATCGAAGAAGGGATCGCCGAGATCGCCGCCGAGGCCGGGCAGCGCGAGGCCGTGCCGGCGGACTGATCCGGGGCCAGCAGGATCCGGAAGCACGACGGGGCCGCGCTGTGCGCGGCCCCGTGTTCATTCCGGTTCGATTCGATGACACCGCCGTGACACGCGGCGTCAGATTGCCCTTACGCTCCGGACCGGGTCGGTGCGCAGATAGCTATCGCGGCGCGATCACGCGAACCACCCGTCCGGTGCGATCAACTACACGAATCGGGACATGCAGGATGTCGTCGCCCAGATTCACCTGCTGCAGGAGTCCCAACGCCCGCAACAGGGGGGCCGACACGGAGAACGTGCGCGAGTAGGCGTCCGCCGCCGCGTTGTTCACCGTGTAGCCCTCGTCCGCCATCGAGGCGATCGTCAACACGCTCAACGGATTGACCCCGGTGTTGATGTAGCCGGTCATCAGCTCGTTGAAGAACGTGCTCTCGCGCCAGTGGGAGTTGAACGTGCCCGCGCCGCAGCCTGAAATCCCCACACAGTTCTCCAGCGGCACCTTGTTGCCCCCGGTGTAGCTCGTGCCGCCGATCGAGTCGAACATCGCCCTGGCGGTGGGGCAGCTGAAATACGTGTCGACCAGGTTGCCCGCCGAGGACGGGTTCTGGAGGCATCCGTTGTAGGCCGGGTCCCACAGAGTACCAAAGCCCAGGGTGTGCCCCATTTCGTGGGTGATCACGTCCTGGAGCTGGTTGTTCGCGATCAGCGTCGCCACATCGGCGCTGTCGAGGAAGATGATGCCCATGATGGTTTGAAAACTGCTGCTGCGGATGTAGCAGGGCCCGGACTGGCCGAGAATCTTCCCCGGTCCGTCGATCGAATCGATCTTCACGAGGATCAGGATGTCATCCACCGTAATGCCAGGTGAGTTAATGGCCGGAGAAGGCCCGCAGGCATTGGCGGGGGCCGTGAAGCCCGTAACGTCCGGGATGTCCTGGTAAATGATGCGCTGCCACTTGGCCACGGCCGAGTCGAGGGCGTGCTGGGCCCCGGCGGAGAACGGCGGGCCGATGTTCTGGATCGTGATGTTGAATGTCGCGCTGGCGCCCGTAGCGGCGAACGCCACCGGGTTGCCCGCGATGCCGCTCCCCGTCACCGTGGCCGTCAGCGTGTTGGTGCCCGGTGCCGCCCCCATGATCCAATTGCCGACCTGGGCGACGCCGTTGGCATTCGTGTTCACATTCGCGGTTACGATGTTCCCACCCCCGCCCGTCACGGCAAAGGTGACCGCCACGTTGTTCACGGGCAGCCCTGTGGAGTCCGTGATTTTCACCGCGGGCCGGACGTTGAGGGCGTAGCCCACCAGTCCCGTCTGGTTGTTGCCGGCCAGCGGCGTCACGTTCTTCGCCACTCCGGGTGCGACGGCCGTCGCCGTGAACGGCGCCGTCGCCGAGTTGACCGAGAGCGTCGCGACGAGCGTGTTCGTGCCGGCAGCACCGAGCGTCCAGGATCCCACGGTCGCGATGCCGCTGCTGTTGGTGTTCTGGGTGGCGCCCGAAACGCTGCCGCCGCCGGCGCTCACGCTGAAGACAACCTGCGCGCCCGAAACGTTGTTCCCGTACTGATCGGTCACCTTCGCGCTCGGCGCGACCGGCACCGCCCCGCCGACCACGTACGTCTGGTTGTTGCCGCCGCTGACCGCGATGTTCGCCGGGGCTGCCGCGATCCCCGTCGCGGTAAACGGCACACCCAGGATGCCCGCCGACGCACTCACCTGCTGGGGGCCGGCCGTGTGGCCGAGCGTCCAGGTCGTCGTCGCGTCACCGCCGGCGTTCGTGGTCGCGCTGGTCGCCGAGAGGCTGCCCCCGCCCAAGGTCACGACGAATCCCACGGAGACCCCCGCGACCGGGGAGCCGAGACTGTCGCTCAAGCGCACGTCGAGGGGGGCGGGCAGCGCGCTGCCGACCGTGGCGGACTGCGCACTACCCGAAAACGCCGTGATCGTGGCGGCGGCCTGCGCTACGGCACAACCGACGTCCTGGTGGAGGGAGCCGCTCGTGGCGGTGATCGTCGTCGTCCCGTTGGCCTTGGCCGTGACCAGGCCGGTCGTGTCAACCGTCGCCACGGCTATGCTGCCGGACGACCAGGTGATCTTGACCCCCGGCATCGAATCGCCGTGCTGATCCAGGACCTGGGCCTTGAGCTTCTGGGTCCGGTTGATCGAGGCGAACGTCAGCTGCCCTGCCGGCGTGACCACGATCGCCGTCGCCACAGGGCCTTCGGTCCCCTTCGAGCACGCGGCGGCCGACAGAACGCAGCCCAGCACTGTCGACCATGAGATCACGCGGCTTCGCATTGACGCTCCGCTGTTTGGATATTGGC
>JBIOIA010000191.1:0-4109 GCA_044449445.1 Gemmatimonadales bacterium | reverse complement strand
GGTCGCTGGACCGGTCGTTCGGCGCCAGGTGACAGCACGTCAGCGGCGGCGCGCCGAGCCCCGCGGCGGTCCAGGTGTCGGACAGACCGCCGGCGAGGAACGCGTTGTACGCGGCCGGCGCGGCGACCGGCCCGGAGTTCATGTCGCCCGCCACCACGACCGGCAGCGGCGTGTTTGCCGGGCCGCCGAGAAGTTCCTGCGCCTGGGGCCCCGACACCGCTCCGCCGGGGGCCAACGCGTCGAGATGCGTAGTGATGAACCGGAACGCCTTCCCGTGCGCCTCGGCGTCGATCGACTGCCAGCTGTTCGTGAACTGGAAGCCATGAGGGGGATCGGGATCCAGCGAGTTCGGGAGCAGCGGGATCCGAGCGTTGTAGGTGCCCGACTGGGGGTTGGACAGCTCGAGCTGCGATCGCGGCCCATCGGTCCGGGCGAGGATGACGCCGCTCTCGACCATGCCGACGGCGACGAGCCCGCTGGGCGTGAACACCGGGAAGGACAGCGTGAAGTTGTTGTCATGCCGGGAGACCGGCGCGTACCGCATCCCGTCGGCGGCGATCGCGGCGACGAGCTCCTGGGTGAAGTCCTCGTTGACCGGTGACGGCAGTGCGAACGGGTGCGCCGCGACGAATTCTCCCAAGTGCCACGTGGCGATCTCCTGGAGGCCAACGAGCGCCGGCCGGTTGTGCACGATCTCGGCGGCGATCTGCCTGGCGCGGTCTTTGAAGCGCGTCGCGACGTACGTCGCGTAGTCGGCGCTCGTCGCGGCGAGCGCCTGTTCGAGCGTCGGGCTCGTTCCCACGAGCGCCTGCAGGTTGCGGAACTCCGTGCCCTGATAGACGTTCTGCGTCATCACCGTGACGGAGCTGCCGTCTCCGCGCTGACCGTCGGCGTAGGCGCTGGAAGCGCCGACGGCGGCCCAGGCGAGCGCGAACAGGATGACGGTGCGCACGACTGCACGTGGACGGAAACGCACGCGATGTACATGGTGAGACAACATGAGATGCTCCTCCGATGCTCAGGCCTCCGGGCGCCAACCCCGAGGCAGTTCCCTCGAATCACGGCTGGGCGGGCGGAGGCCGAGCTCTCGGCTAGGTCGCTCGCGGCGGCAAAGTCGACCGATCAGTAACCGCCCGCGGAGAACCTATCCGCGCTGTGCACGAGTTGTCAAGGCGTTGTCAACGTCGGAGATCCCGCAGCTGCCGCGCCGTCCGCTGCCGAGACGGCAATCGCGGCGGGCGACGGAATCCGGTGCGCTGGGTCAGAGACGCTTCTTGCTCCCAGTCACACGTTCATCGCCACGTACTTCGTCTCCAGGTACTCGCCGACCCCCTCGAACCCTCCCTCGCGGCCGAACCCCGACTGCTTGACCCCGCCGAACGGCGCGGCCGGATTGGACACGACGCCCTGGTTCAGCCCGACCATTCCCGTCTCGATCCCCTCGCAGACGCGGAACGCGCGCGCGAGGTCGCGTGTGTAGACGTAGGCCACGAGCCCGTACTCCGTCCGGTTCGCCGCGTCGATCGCATCGTCGTCGGAGGAGAAGGTGGCGACGGGGGCGACCGGGCCGAAGATCTCCTCGCCCAACAGGCGCGCGTCCGCGGGGACGTCGGCAAGGACGGTCGGCGCAAAGAAGTAGCCGCGGCCGTTCATGCGCGCGCCACCGAGGAGCAGGCGCGCGCCGCGGTCGGTCGCGTCGGTGACCAGCTCGGCCACCTTCGTGCGCTGGTCCTCGTCGATCAGCGGGCCGACGTCCGTTCCCGGCTCGGTCCCGCGCCCGACCTTCAGCACCTTCATTCGCTCGGCCAGGCGACGCGCGAACTCTTCGGCGACGGACTCGTGCACGTGGAAGCGGTTGGCCGCGGTGCACGCCTCGCCGACGTTGCGCATCTTTGCCAGCATCGCGCCGTCGACGGCGGCGTCGAGGTCGGCGTCGGCGAACACCAGGAACGGCGCGTTGCCGCCGAGCTCCATCGACACCCGCAGCACCTGCTCGGCCGACTGCTCGATCAGCCTGCGGCCGACCTCCGTCGAGCCGGTGAACGACAGCTTGCGCGTGCGCGGGTCCTTCAGCAGCGGCTCGATCACGGCGCCCGAGCGCTTGGCGGTGATCACGTTGAGCACGCCGCCGGGCAGCCCCGCCTGCTCGAGGATCTCCGCCAGCGCGAGCATCGACAGCGGCGTCTGCTGGGCCGGCTTGGCGACCATCGTGCATCCGGCGGCGATCGCCGGGGCGATCTTGCGCGTGCCCATCGCCGTCGGGAAGTTCCACGGCGTCACGAACACGCACGGACCGACCGGCTGGCGCATCGTGAGGATGCGCCCGCTGCCGGTCGTGTTGACCATGTAGCGCCCGTGGATGCGCACGGCCTCCTCTGAGAACCAGCGGAAGAACTCGGCCGCATAGCCGATCTCGGCCCGCGACTCGACCACCGACTTGCCCATCTCCAGCGTCATCAGCAGCGCCAGCTCGTCGGTCCGCGCGACGATCGCCTCGTAGGCCCGCCGCAGGATCTCACCGCGCTCCCGCGGCGCCGTCGCGGCCCACTCGGCCTGCTTCTCCGCCGCCGCCGTGAGCGCCGCCAGCGCATCAGCCGCCTGTCCGTCGGCCACGTCCACGAGCGGCTGCTGCGTCGAGGGATCCTCGACGGTCAGCGTGCCGCCGCCGGTCGCCTCACGCCAGTCCCCACCGATGTAAAGCGTGGTGGGGACCTTCTCCAGCACGGCCCGCTCATCGCCCGACAGCGCCGCTTGCGCGTCGCCTGAGCTAGACACCGAGGGCCCGATCGCGCGCGTGCCGAACGCTCTCGCGTCGATGCCCGCGCAAGCGCCGGGCCAAGCCACGCGTTCGGCCGCGCATCCAACGATCGGCCGTCCTGGCGGCGTCGGGCTCAGGGCGCAGAGACATCGATCCGATCCAGGCAGGGTCAAGGAGATTGGGCTCAGACAGCGGCCAACTCCCTCCCCTGTCCGAGCGAGACCGAGCACGGATGCTCAACATCAGATCAACCTATCACCGCCTCCACAACTGCCCGCCGATCATGGCCGTGACCGTAGCCGTGCTGCTGCTATCGGCCGGTTCGGCGCGGGCGTCCAACCTCGTGATCGCCGGCGCCGGCGACGGGCACGGCGTGGGCATGAGCCAGGACGGCGCGCTCGGGTATGCCGAACACGGCTCCTCATACGGCGCGATCCTCGCCCACTACTACACGGGCACCGCGATCGCGCAAGCGCCCGCGGGGGCGCGCGTGCGCGTGCTGATGGGCGGCAGCGTCCATCAGGTCGCGCTCGAGACCTACGTGCGCGGCGTGGTCTCCGCCGAGATGCCCGCCAGCTGGCCGCTGGCCGCGCTCGAGGCCCAGGCCGTGGCGAGCCGCACCTATGCGCTGACCGCCCACGCGGGGGGCTCGAGGTTCGACGTCTACGCGGACACGCGCTCGCAGGTCTACCGCGGGGTCGCCGCCGAGACGCCGCAGACGGACGCCGCGATCGCGGCGACCGCCGGGCAGGTGCTGACCTATGAAGGCAGACCGGCGATCACCTACTTCTTCGCGAGCTCCGGCGGGCGCACCGAGAACGTGCAGAACGCCTTCCCCGGCTCCCAGCCCGAGCCGTGGCTGCGCGGCGTCGTCGATCCGTTCGATCGCGGACCGTTGCACAGCTGGAGAGTCACGATCAGCTTCGCCTCGGCGGCGGCGCGACTGGGCGGCCTCGTGCGCGGATCCTTCAGAGGCATAGAAGTGCTGAGGCGGGGCTTCTCGCCGCGCATCCTGTCCGCATACGTGCTCGGCTCGCGCGGGCGCACGCTCGTGAGCGGCCCCGAGCTCGCCGCCCGGCTGGGGCTGTATGACACGTGGGCGTACTTCAGCGTGCGCAATGCGCAGACGAGCACGCCCGAGCCGGACCACAGCGGCCAGGCCGCCGCGACGAGCCCGCCGGCCACAGTCGAACCGGCCCCCACGGGCCCACAGGGCGGCGCCGTTGCGCCGGGAGCCGCAGAAGCAAGCGCCACCGGCGGATCCGCGGCCAGGTAGGGCGCGCCGTACGCTGAACGCGTGCCGGCACCCGCACCGCTGCTGATCGCAGACATCCCCTGGCTGCTGTACCGC
>JBIOIA010000190.1:0-4116 GCA_044449445.1 Gemmatimonadales bacterium | reverse complement strand
GTGGAGGAGGTACCGACCTATCGCGGTGAGGGACAATGCTTCTTGTGAGCCCCGATGCGCTTGAAGGCGTCCTGCGCGAGGTCGTGGAGACGCTCGCCCCGATCGACCGAACCCCCTGCTCTGCCGGCGAGCGCCAGGCGGCGCAATGGCTGGCGGCGCGCCTCCAGACCGTGCCGGGGGTCGATGTCGCGCTCGAGGACGAGCCCTCGTGGGGGACGTTCCCGCCGACAGCCACCGGGCTCGGCCTGCTCGGGATGGCCGCCGCGGCGCTCGTCCTGCGCGGCCGGCGCGCCGCGGGAGGGGTGCTCGCCGCCGGCGCCTTTGCGGGCATCGTCGATGAGGCCCAGAACGGCCCGCGCATCGTTCGGCGACTCGTCCGTCGCCGCCGCACGACCGTCAACCTGATCGCACGCGCCGGCGAGCGCGACGAGCTGGACACGCTCGTCGTGCTCGCACATCACGACGCCCCCCAGACGGGGATCCTGTTCGACCAGACGCTGCAGCGCCGGCTCTACGAGCGCGCGCCACAGGTGATCGAAGCGACGAAGACCCCGCCGCCACAGTGGTGGGCCGGCCTCGCCGGGCCGCTGTCCACGGTCGCCGCGGCCGTCGGCCGGCGCCGCGGCCTTGCCCGCGCGGGCTTTGTGATCGGGGCCCTCGGCACCGCGCTCGTGGCCGACATGTGGCGCAGCCAAACCGTCCCGGGCGCGAACGACAACCTCTCGGGGGCGGCCGCGCTGGTCGCCCTGGCCGAGCTGTTGGGAGAGGACCCGGTGCCGGGCCTGCGCGTGCTGCTCGTCTCCTGCGGTGCCGAGGAGACGCTCCAGGACGGCGTGCGCGCGTTTCTGGCGCGCCACCGCGATGAGCTGGCGCTCGGGCACACCTGGTTTGTGAACGTCGAGACCGTTGGCTCGCCGCACCTCGTGCTGCTGGAGGCGGAGGGTCCCGTCTGGATGGAGCCCTACACCGGCCCGTGGCTACGTGACCTGCTCGCCGCCCGCGCCGAGCGGCTCGGCATAGCGTTGGAGCGGGGCTATCGTGCGCGCGCTTCGACCGACAGCGTGATCCCCAGCCGCGCCGGCTATCCGACTGCGACGCTCCTGTCGATCACCGACTGGCGCAGCCCCGCCAACTATCACCTGCCGAGCGACATACCGGCGAACCTCGACTACGCGTCCGTGGCCGACGCGACGCGGCTGGTCCACGAGCTGGCGCGCGCGCTCGCCGAGGGCGCTCGGGGCGATGCCCGAGGGTGACACGATCCACCATGCCGCCGCGCGCATTCGGGCGGCGCTTCATCGGGGCGTCCTGCCCCTCAGATCAGGGCCGCCAGCCTGCGCCCTGCCGCCGCGAGCGCTCGCGCGCTCCCGGCGAGAGCTATCGCCTGCAGGTCGAGGATGCGCGCGTCGAACGAGTCGAGCCTGTTCTCTGCCGTGACCGCATACGTCGGCACGCCTGCCTGGCGGGCGCGCGTGGCGATCTCGAACGCCGCGCTGCCCTCCAGGGTGCGCTCCGCAAGGTGCCACTCGCCCAGGACCACCGCGCGCGAGCGCCGCATGCGCGCGTCGAAGTCCAGCGCGTCGAGCAGCGCGCGCATGTCACTTCGCGGCCCGCCGCCCGGCACGATCGGGCACAGGTCGGGGGCAGGCAGTCCGCCCGCCTGCAGCCCGCGCGCGATCGCGGCCGCCACCTGCGGCGCCGGGAGCTGGGCGCCGAACGGCCCGGTCGCGACCAGCGTCGTCGTCGGTATCCGCTCCTCCGCGGCATCCTGCCTCGCGCGCGCCATCAACACACCGCGGCGAGCGGCCCGCCGCGCCCCGCTCGAGCGTCAGCCGCCGACGGGGTGTGGGTGCGCAACGTCACGATCCGGCATCCTTCCAGCCATGGCCAAGGCGCGCGAGCACGCTGTCGTTGAGATCTGCGGCCATGACGTACGCGTGAGCAATCCCGGCAAGCTGTTCTTCCCCGACTGCGGCCTGACGAAGATGGATCTCGTCGACTACTACGTGGACTGCCACGAGGCGGTCGTGCGCCACCTGCGCGAGCGCCCGACCGTGATGAAGCGCTGGGTGGACGGGGTCAAGGGCAAGCCGTTCTTCCAGAAGCGCGTGCCCGATGGTGCGCCCGAGTGGCTGCAGACGGCGACCGTCACCTTTCCCAGCGGCCGCCACGCGCGCGAGCTCGTTCCCAACGACGCCGCCCACCTCGTGTGGGGCGTGAACCTCGGCGTGATCGACTGGAACCCCTGGCCCGTCCGGCGTGCAGACCTCGACCACCCCGACGAGCTGCGCATCGACCTCGATCCCTCTCCCGGCGTGCCGTTCGCGGAGGTGCGCGAGGTGGCGCTCGTCGTGCGCGAGGTGCTCGATCAGAGCGGCTTGCGCGGCTTTCCCAAGACCTCGGGCTCGCGGGGAATCCACGTGTACGTGCGCGTTGAGCCCGAGCACGGCTTCGAAGAAGTGCGCCGCGCGGCGCTCGCGCTCGCGCGCGAGGTCGAGCGCCGGATGCCGGGACGGGCGACGAGCCGCTGGTGGAAGGAGGAGCGCGAAGGCGTCTTCATCGACTACAACCAGAACGCCCGCGATCGCACCGTCGCCTCCGCCTACTCCGTTCGCGCCGTCGCCGACGCGCGCGTCTCCTGCCCGCTCGACTGGGATGAGGTCGCCGACGTCGAGCCGGGCGAGCTGCGCCTGGACACCGTGCCGGCGCGCCTGCGCGAGCGGGGTGATCCTTCGGCGGAGATCGACGAGCGCCCCGGCCGACTGGATTCGCTGCTCGAGCTCGCCGCCCGCGATGAGCGCGAGGGCCTCGGCGACGCCCCCTGGCCGCCGCACTTCCGCAAGCAGAAAGGCGAGCCGCCGCGCGTGCAGCCGAGCCGGGCGCGGGCGGCGCCCAAGGAGCGGGGATGACCGGGCAGGCTGCGGGCGCGATCGGGCAGGGTGTGGACTGGCTACCAGGCTGAACCGCCCCGCTCGGGTTGGGAAGCGCCCAATTCAGCAGCCGCATGTCCTACCGGCCGGTCAATGAGCCCCTCCGACCGGCGTGGCCGCCAGCCAGGCGAAGAGCTCGAGCGTCGCGGCGTCAGTCTGCAGCATGTTTGGCTGGGCTTCGTGTGCGGTGATGGATGTCCCGTCCCAGGCGCTCAGATACAGACCTCGCTGCTTGCTCAAAGCGTGGGCCTGGGCGTCGGCTGCCATCTGCTTTGCCAGCGTGGTCCAGCGGCTATCGTTGGTCTGGCTTGCGTAGGCGAGCATCCAGTGCAGGTAGATGGTGTCGTACTGCGGGCCCATGTTCAGCCTGGCCGCGAAGCGCTGCCAGCATGCCTGGGCGAGCCGTTTGGCGCGCACGCACGCCGCCTTTTGGCCGCTTGCACATAGAACCTGGTTGGCCTCGACCAGCGGCCCCTCGATATAGGGCGTGGGTGTGGAGTCGGAGTCCGTACGGTCGTAGAGCCCGAGTTCGGTGACGAAGTTCGCGTCCGCCCAGGTCAGGAACTTGTTTGCCTGGTCCAGGTAGAGTTGCTTGTGGGTGTGCTGGAACAGCAGCGCCGCGAGCAGCGTACCCGAGGCCAGCGCCTCACCCGCCTTGTAAGGGTGCGAGGTGTTCCACCACAGCCCACCGCCACCAGGATCCCACCCCTGTGTTGCGATGAACGCGAAGGCCCGCTCAGCGTCGCGCATGTAACGCGCGTTGCCGGTGGCGCGGTAGGCGTCCATGAACGCAAGGCCCCACCAGCCGTTGTCATCGAACCACGTCTGTACCTGGCCGCGGTCGTTGGGATAAGGCGCATAGCCCGCCGTGGGGAGCAAATGGGCGTCGAAGTAGCGCTCGGCGCCGGCGGCGAACGCGATAACCGCGGCGCGGTGAGCAGAGGACGGAGCGGCGATGTCGACCGCGTCGAGTGCCTCAAACAACGGCACGATGCCCCAGATCGTGGCAAGCGGATAGCGTTCGTGGTCGTTCAGGCGCTCGTCATACCAGCCCAGGCGCCGGTCGTGCCAAGCGCGCTCGGCGCGCGCCACCCCGTGCTCGGCAAGCTGTAGATAGGGAAGCGAGACCGGGCTCACGGTCGGAGTCCGGTGGCGCGGTGGGCTCGGCGTCCGCTGGCCGCTGCCC
>JBIOIA010000189.1:0-4136 GCA_044449445.1 Gemmatimonadales bacterium | reverse complement strand
CTCTCCCTCCTCGACTCAAGGCCCCGCGTCGACACGCCGCTGTACCGGTTTCCGGTCTTCGGCTTCTTCGCGCTTTCGATCGCGGCGGCGGCATTGGGCAATGCGCGCGGGGCGATCGACGACCTGATCGAGTTGGCCGCTGGAAAGACCTCGCTTGGCTCGAGCCGGGTTCTGGCCGAGCGTCCCGCCACGCAGGCAGCCGTCGGCGAGGCCGAGGCCGCCCTGCGGGCTGCGCGAGCCCTCTACTACGAGGCCATCGATCAGGCATGGGCGGCGGCGCTCAAGGACGCTCCCGTCGAAGAGTCGCCGCGCCTCGGACTACGCCTCGCCGCGACCCATGCGGTCAGGGCCTCGGCCGAGGTGACCCGCTCGATGTACGACCTCGGCGGCGGCACGGCGATCTACGAGGACTCGCCGCTGCAGCGACGGTTCCGCGACGCCCATGCCGCCACCGCTCACTTCCAGGTCAACCCGGCGACCTGGGAGCTCGCCGGGCGCCTGCTGCTCGGTCTGCCGACCAGGACCGCACAGCTGTGAGCGCGGCCGAGCCGCCGACGGGACGGCTGGACGGGAAGGTCGACAAGCTGATCAGGGGGAGAGGCGTCGCCGGACAGATCGCCAAGATCAAGGGCGCTCGCGTGATCGGGATCGCCGGAGGAGAGGCGAGGTGTCGCTGGCTCGTCGACCCTCAGCCATCGACCGAAACCCGCATCCCAGCCCGCTCAAACCGGCCGATGCACGCGGTCCCCAGCGCCACAGCCGGGGTCAGGCATCCCGCCCGTTCCGGCGTAGCCCCGTCCTCCGCCAGCAGCATCCCGGCCTCGCCGAGCAGCCTCGCCGTCGCCAGGTACCCCGGATGCCCATCCGCCTCGAGGTGAACCTCGAGCTCCCTATCGCCGGTCGTGCGCGCGTGCACGGACATCGTCCACCGCCAGCCTTCGAGGCGATCGGCGGCGGGCCCGAAGCCGGACGCCGGGCCGATCCGCGCCATCGCGTTGGCGATCGGCCTGCGCACCGACGGCCGAGCGCGCGCGAGGCCTCGAAGCCCGACCTGTATCCCCGACATCGCACCCGCGATCGCCCAGCGCGCCGCCAGCGACCCGCCACCGCCGCCCAGGGCCATCCCCTCGCGGTAGCGGAACGGATCCGCCGGCCGCCCCTCCGCGGAGGAGAGCAGGGCCGCCGTCCTGTGGATCACCGCCGGGTTGATGAACGGCGCCGGCATCATCGGCGCGATCACCGCGCCGCTTGACCCGCGCCGCGGCACGAGCTCGATCGGGCTGACGCGCCGTACCGCCGCGGCCACCTCGGCGTCGGTGATCAGCAACGCCGGATCGTCGATCAGCGCCGCCTCATCGGACGCGGCCACGGCCGACAGGCTCTGGAACGTCCCACCCGACATCCCGTCGGAGGGACGCGGCGGTCCGGGCGGCGGCGTGATGACGACCTCGAGATCCGCGGCGGCAAGGCCCTCGCCCCACTCCTCCCGCGCACGCTCGGCCACCGCGGCGATCAACAGGTCGGGTGGGAGCGCCTCAAAGCCGCAGACCTGGACGATCTTGACTCCGGCCGCCGAGGCCAGCTCGTCGAAGTCGGCGATGATCTCGCGGACGAACGGCATCTCCCCCGTCAGGTCCACGTAATGGGCGCCGCCCGTGACGCACGCTTCGATCACCGGCCGCCCGTAAAGCGTGTAGGGGCCGACGAGGTCGAGGACCACCCGTGCCCGCGACGCCATCGCCGCCAGCGAGGCGCCGTCGCCGACGTCCGCGACGATCGTCTCCGGCGCGATCACGCCGATCTCGCCGAGGAGCTTTCCGACCTTGTCCGCATCGCGCGCCGCAGCCGCCCAGCGCAGGTCCGTCTCGGCCGCGCGTTCGGCCAGGTACGCCGCGACTCGGCGGCCGGTCACGCCCGTGGCTCCGAAGACGACGACGTCGAGATCGCGATCGCTCACGGACGCGGACGATACCCTTCGCATGCGCATCTGCAAAGTCGACGGGGGAAGACAATGGAGCGGGTCGATGTCGTCGTGGTCGGTGCCCGGCTCGCCGGGTGCGCGGTCGCGGCACCGCTGGCTCGCGCCGGACGCCGCGTCCTCGTGCTGGACAAGATGTCATTCCCCTCCGACCAGCTCTCCACCCACGTGCTCATGCCGGCGGGCACCAGCGAGCTGGCAAGGCTCGGCGCGCTTGCAAGGATCCTCGCCCTGAACCCGTCCCAGGTGCGGTGGATCAAGGTCGAAGCCGAAGGGATCGCCTGCATGGAGCGCGTACGCCCGGCCGCAGATGGGATCGACTACGGCGTCTGCGTGCCGCGCGACCTCCAGGACTCCCAGCTCGTGGAGTCCGCGCGCGAGCAGGGCGTGGACGTCCGCGAGCATTGCGCGGTGCAGTCGCTGCGCTGGCGGGCCGGTCGTGTCGTCGGCCTGCGCTACCGCGCCGCCGACGGCGGCGAGAACGACGTCCAGGCCACCCTCGTCGTCGGCGCCGACGGACGGCGTTCGACGGTCGCCGCCCTCGTCGGAGCGTGGACGCCCTACCGGGTCTCGCGCAACGGCCGCGGGCTCGTGTTCCGCTACATCGATGATCCGCGCGCCGACACGGCCGACGCCGAGACCTACTACCAGTGGCGCGAGCGCGAGTCCTTCGCTTTTGCGTTCCCGACGACGCCCGCCGGCAAGCTGCTCATCCTCCTGATGGGTCACCGCGTCGAGGCGGGCGAGGCCCGCCTCGACCCCGAGGGCTACTGGCAGCGCAAGCTCGCAGAGCACCGGGGCCTCGCCGCCCGGGTCGCCGGCGCGCCGCCCGGGTCAAAGCTCCGCTGCACCGGCAACACGCCGGCGTTCTTCCGTGCCTCCTCCGGCCCCGGCTGGGCGCTCGCAGGTGACGCCGGACACTTCAAGGACCCCGTCACCGGCCAGGGAATGCGCGATGCGATGTTCGCCGGACGCACGCTCGCCGAAGCGGTGCTGCCCGTGCTCGACGACGCCGTCGCCGTCGATCGCGCGACCCGCAGCTGGGAGGCCGATCGCGACCGCGAGTGCCTGCCGGCCTATCACTTCGCCAACGCCGACACGCGCGTCGAGCGCCCATCCCCCGCGCTGTGCGAGCTCATCCGCGACGCCGGGCGGAGCACCGCCGCGGACCTCAGCGACCTGTTCGGCCGCGCGCGCACCCCGCAGCAGATCGCGCCCCCTGCGCGCCTCGCTCGAGTGATCGTCGCAGCCCTCTCGCGGTCTGAGCGACCGCGCTCGGAAACGCTGCTGCGGGCGGTGTCGGACGTTCGTACCGAGCTTGGGATCGTCCGCGAGCGCCGCGCCGACCGCTTCCGCTCCACCCGTCTGATCGAGGGCTCCGAGCACCCCGACGCGCCGTGGCCGGCGCCGCCGGCCTACCCGAATCCGCCGGCCTCCGTCCGCGAGGCCGATGCGGCGTCGCCGGCCGGGCCGACGCCGGCGATGACCTCGGCCGAGGAGGTCTCGGCATGACGCGGATCGCCGTCGTCCAGCCCGCGCTCGAGCTCGGGGCGGTCGAGCAGAACCTCGCGCGCATCGAGGACCTGATCCGTGACGCCCATCGGGAGCACGGCGCGGAGGTGATCGTCGTTCCCGAGGGATTCGCAACGCCGAACGTCTATGCCAACGTCATGCGCTCCACGCCACGTCCCGTGGATGGCCAGCCGCTGCAGATGCTGATCGGTCTGGCGCGCGAGCTCGACTGCGTGCTCGCCGGCGGCTTTGTCGCGGTCCGTGGCCGAAACACGTACGGGACGTTCGTCTTGGCCGAGCCCGACGGCGCCGCCCACCTCCACGACAAGGACATCCCGACGGCCTGGGAGCAGCACTTCTACCTCGGCGGCGACGACGACGGGGTCGCGCAGTGCGACGCGCTCGGCTGCACCGTCGGCCTGATGTCGGGCTGGGAGTGGGCGCGCTTTCGCACGGCTGCGCGCGTGCGCGCCGCCGGCGCGAGGCTCGTGCTCGGTGGCATGTGCTGGCCGTCGCTGCCGCTCACCGAGGACGAGGCGCCGCACAGGCTGACCGCGCCGGCGCTGCTGGCCGCGCTCGGCAGCGGCCGGCCCGTGGCCACCTACGCCGCGGAGAGTTCGATCGACCACGTCGTGCGCGAGACGGT
>JBIOIA010000188.1:0-4155 GCA_044449445.1 Gemmatimonadales bacterium | reverse complement strand
GTGGCCGTACTGAACCGCGGCTGCTCCACGTGGTCCACCAGGTTCCCGCCGAGCATCTTGCCCGGCTGGCCGATCCGGACCGGCATCGCGAACACCTCGCGCGCCAGCTCGACCGCGCCCCGCATCTGCGCCGTGCCGCCGGTCAGCACCACGCCGGCCGCCAGCTTGCCCACGTACCCCTCGCGCTCGATTTCGCGCGAGACCATGCCGAGCACTTCCTCGAGGCGCATGTGGATGATGTGCGCCAGCAGCTCGCGCTGGACCTGCCTGGGTCCCTGCCCCGGCGTGCCCGGCAGCTCGATCATCTCGGCCGGGTCCACCAGCGGCTCGTAGGCGAGCCCGTATTTCTCCTTCAGCGATTCCGCGTCCGCCTGCGTCACCGACAGGCCCTGGGCGATGTCGCTCGTGATCGCCGCGCCGGCGAAACCCAGGGTCGCGACGTGGCGGAACTTCCCGTCATGGAAGATCGCCAGGTCGGTGCTCCCGCCGCCCAGCTCGACCAGGGCGACGCCCAGCTCCCGTTCGTCCTCGGTGATCGTCGCGTAGCTGCCCGCGAGCGGCTCCAGCACGAACCCGCTCACGTCGTAGCCCGCCCGCTCGACCGCTCGCTTCAGGTTCTGCGCGACCGACGTGGACATCGTCACGATGCAGACGTCCACTTCGAGCCGCGTCCCCGTCATGCCCACCGGGTCGCTGATCCCGCGCTGCCGGTCCACCAGGTATTCCTGGGGCAGCGTGTGCAGGATCTCGCTGTCCGGCGGCAGCACCACCGCGCGCGCCACCTCGATGACCCGCGCCACGTCCGAGGGCTGCACCTCCGGGCTCGTCACGTTCACGACCCCGGGCGAGGTGATCGCGCGGACGTGCTCGCCGGGCATTCCGACGTAGACGTCCTCGATCTTGAACCCCGCCATCCGCTCGGCCGCCGCCACCGCCTCGCGCACCGCGCGCGTGGTCTCGTCGATGTCGCGCACCACGCCGCGCCGCATCCCGCTCGCCCGCGAGCGGCCCACTCCGAGAATCCGCAGTTCCGGCGCGCGGGGCAGGTCGCCCGCCACTTCCCCGATCACCGCGCAGGTCTTCGTCGTCCCGATGTCCAGCCCGCAGACCAGGTTCTCCCGCATCAGGCCGCGCGCCTCACGACGATCCAGCCGCGGTAGCGGCCGTCGAGCTCCCGCCACTGCCGGCCGCTGGCGGCCAGGTCGCGGCGCACCGCGGAAACCGAGCGCACCACCTCGGGATCCACCGGCAGTCCGAGCCGCACGCGGCCCTGGGTCAGATCCAGCACCACCTCTCCTCCATGCTCCCTCGCCGACACCACGTCGGCGAACAACCCGAGGTCCGTGACCTGGATCCGGCCCAGCGCTTCCAGCAGCGGCGCACTGGCGAGCGGCACGATCGGCGCATCCACGACCGCGCGCGTCACGTCGTACGGCAGTGCGCGGGCGTCGCGCGACAACGGCGTCAGACCCTGCGGCCCCGCCGCCAGCGCGACCGGCTCCTTCTCGACGATCGACACCGCGAGCGTCGCCGGCAGCCGCCGGTGGAGGCGAACCTCGACCAGCGCCCCGGTCCGCCGCAGCCGGTCCTCGATGACCCCGAGGTCGTCGAAGACACTCGCGCCGGGCCTCAAGTCCATCGCCTGCACCACCGCGTCCGGCGCCAGGTAGTGCGCGCCCGTTACTTCCACGCGCCGCACTCCGAAGAACGCCATCGGCCGGAGCGCGCGCGGAACCCACCAGTACGCCAGCACGATCGCCAGCACCGCCACGCCGAACACGATGCGTCGCGCCCAGATCACGCGCGCGCGTCCCGTGATGCGAGCGTCGCGATCAACTCCCGGCCCACACTCGTGATGTCGCCCGCGCCCATCGTCAGGACGACGTCACCGCGCTTCACCAGGCCGGCCAGCTCCGCACCCAGCAACTCACGCTTCGGCACCCAGGTCACGGCCGCGCCGGCAGCCGTGGCCGCGTCCGACACCAGCTTGCCCGTGACGCCCGGCAGCGGTTGCTCCCGCGCGGCGTACACGTCCGTCACCACCACCAGGTCGGCCGCCGCGAGCGCGCGGCCCATCGCGGGCCCATGCGCAGCGGTGCGCGAGAAGAGGTGCGGCTGGAACGCGGCGATGAGCCGCCGTCCCGGATACGCCTGCCGCGCTCCCTCGAGCGTCGCGGCGATCTCGCCTTCGTGGTGCGCGTAGTCGTCCACCACCACGACCCCGCCCGACTCCCCCACGATCTCGAACCGCCGGCCCACACCCTGAAACCCGGCCAGCGCTCCCAAGACCGGCTCGAGCGCCACACCCAGCTCCGCGCATACCGCCAACGCCGCGGCGGCGTTCCGCACGTTGTGGATCCCGGGCACTCGGAGCCGAAGCTCGACAGTCTGCCCAGTCGGCAGGGACACCCTGGCTACCGTCCCCCCGGCCGACCTGTCCACCACCTTCACGGAAACGTCCGAAGGCCCACTCAGACCCACCGTCCAGATCGGCCGCCCCGTCGCCCGGGCCACCCGGACTGCCGCCGGGTCGTCGCCCCCGACGATCAGCCGGCGGGCGGGCCTGGCGAACTGGGTGAAGGCCTCCTCGAGCGCGGCCACGGTTCCGTAGCACTCGAGATGGTCAGCCTCAACGTTGTTGATAACAGCAACTTGCGGCGTCAAGGCGAGAAACGACTTGTCGTACTCGTCTGCCTCCACGACGAACAGTTCGTCCCCGCCGATGCGCGCATTTCCGCCGCCATTCCCCCAACTGGAGACGCGGCCGCCAGCGATCCCCGTAGGGTTCCGCCCGGCGGCCGCGAGAGCTTCGGTCGTCATCACCGTCGTCGTGGTCTTGCCATGTGTCCCGGCGACGGCGATGACTTCTCCGGGAGAAACCGCGGCTGCCAGAGCTTCGGCGCGCCGCACGACCGGGAGCCCCAGCTCCCTGGCGCGCGCCAACTCGGGGTGATCCGGCCGCACGGCAGAGCTGACCACAACTGCCCGTGCGCCTTCGACATGGCTCGGGTCATGCCCGGCGAGCACGGTGATTCCAGCCCGCCGCATGTCCGCCGCAGCCGACGCCCCCCCTGCCTCGGCGTCCCTGTCGCACCCACTCACCGTCACACCCCGGCGCCTGGCGACGAGCGCCAGTCCGCTCATCCCGGCGCCAGCTACGCCCATGAAGTGCACGGGGCGGGGGTCATCCGGGGCGAAAAGCCGCATTGTCTAAGCGGCTAATCTAAAATCCTGCCTATGGTTGCGAAAGAGTGAAGTTACTTCTTCGACACCAGTCGCAGGGCCTCATGAGCGATTTCACGAGCCGCGTCCGGACGGGCCCGGGCCCCAATCGACCGGGACAGATCGGCCATTTTAGCAGGGTGCTTCAGGAGGTCCCGGACCACCCCGGAGAGGGTTCGGCCGGTGAGGCCCTGCTGCTCCAACAGGACAGCGGCACCCCCCTCGGCGAGCGCCCTGGCGTTGATGAGCTGGTGGTCCGCCGCCGCAGTGGGAAGCGGAACCAGGATCGCCGGCAATCCCCACGCGGCCAGCTCGGCCAGGGTGATGGCGCCGGCCCGCGCGACAACGAGATCGGCAGCCTGATAGGCCGGAGCGATCGGGTCGATGAAAGGCAGCGGACGGCAGGCGGCAGTGGTGAACAGTTTGAAGTCATCGAAGCTCGCCGAGCCAGTCTGCCACAACAGTTGCACGCCCTCGGGCCACGTGTTCGACGAGAGCGTATCGGCGACGGCGCGATTGATGGGCAGCGCCCCCTGGCTTCCGCCGACGACCAGCACCAGTGGTCGGTCGGGATCGAAGCCTAGTGCCCTTCTGCCGCCCGCCGCCTGCCGTCCGCCGCCCGGCGGCGCATGAATCGGGTTTCCGCTATCGAAGATCTCCGTACTCGGGCCCGACTTGAGGTACGCGCGCGCCTCCGGAAACCCCAGGTGGATCTGGCGCGCCCTGCGCGCGAGGCGCCGCGTCGCGAATCCCGGGAACGCGTTCTGTTCCTGGATCACCGTCGGGATGCCGCGCAGCGCCGCGGCCCACAGCGCGGGACCCGACACGTAGCCGCCGGTCCCGACGGCGAGCACCGGGTTCTCGCGCACCAGGACGCGGCGCAGCTCCCGAAGCGTCCGATAGACGCTCCAAGGCAGTCGCACGTTCTTCCAC
>JBIOIA010000187.1:0-4190 GCA_044449445.1 Gemmatimonadales bacterium | reverse complement strand
GCGCTCGACCGCGATGCCCGAGTCCCAGCTCCCGGTGCCGGTCCGCACCCTCCCCAGTGTCGTGAGCAGCATCTCCGCGTACCAGTTGTGGCTGAGCTGGAGCACCGGCTCCAGGACCTGCGGCAGCGGCGGCGAGACGTGCTCGGCCAGCGGCGGCAGAGTGCGCGCCGCGGCGGTCGCGGCGGGATCGGACGTCGTGCGCGTGCGTCCGCTCAGCGCGATGCCGCGGCGCTCGAGGGCCTGGCGGAACGCGGCGGCGGTCCACGCCGGCCCGTCGGCGACGGCGACGTTCTCGGTCCAGGGCCGCGCGTCCACCGGCACATTGCCGTCGGCCCAGAACGAGTTGGTTCCCGGATTGCGGTGGAAGTCGAGGGTCCGCGGCGCGTCGACGCCGACCGTGCGCGCCTGGTTGGCGACCGTCACCATTCCGAGGTCGGGTTCGATGGAGATGTAGGGCGCGGTGCCCCGCAGCATCGGGATCACGTGCAGATCCACGCTGTTGTCGTTGAAACCGAGGGCCGTCACCGGCGCCGCGTACCACCACGTCAGGTCGTAGCTCTCCCACGATGGGTGGGTCGCCGTGCTGTCGAACCAGGATGCGTCGGCGACCAGGTCGCCCTCGATCCGGTTGATGCCACGGGCCCGCAGCGAATCCGCCAATTCCTCGAACGGCGCGAAAGGGCTCGGGTAGTACCGGTCGGACAGGGTCGGGTCGCCGCGTCCGTAGAGCACCAGGTCGCCGTGCAGGACGCTGCCTTCCACGGTGCCCGCCGAGTACAGGCTGGTGGTCCAGCGGAATACGGCGGGCAGCAGGGCCGCCGCGACCGCGCTCACCACGAGCTTCGTGTTGCTCGCGGGCACGAACAGGCGGTCGCCGTTGCGCTCGAACACGATCGTCCCGGAAGGATCGGCGATCGCCACGCCCCACAGGGCGCGGTCGAAGGGGGGATCGTCGAGCAGCCGGTTGATGCGTTGGGACAGGACGCTGGTGGTGGCGGGCCGGGCGAGGCGCAGCCGCGCGCGCCGGACCGCCTGGGGGTACGCCGGCGCCGCCCAGGTGAGGAGGGCCAGGATCAGGGCGGCCCGGGATCGGCGCATCCTTAAGCATCGCAAGGAGTTGACAGCTTGTCAAAGGCTGGCGAGAGTGCCGGGATCATGCTGAGGGCCTGGGGGGCCGCGTTGCTGGTGGCAGCGTTCGTTCCGGCCGGCCTTGCGGCCCAGGAGCGGAGCGACCTGGCCGTGGGCTCGGTCGGCTTCGACGGTAATCGCGCGCTGGACGACTACACGCTCGCGGCGGCGATCGCGACCAGTGGATCCAGCTGGACGTACCGGACCTTCCACATCGGCGACCGGCGGCCGTTCGACGAGCTCGAGCTGCGCCGCGACGTCGTCCGACTCCAGCTCCTCTACCGCCAGCACGGCTTCTACGACGCCCGCGTGGACACGACGATCGAGCGCGGCGCCACCATCGTGCGGGTGAAGTTCCGGATCGAGGAGGGGCCTCCGGTCGTGGTGGACAGCGTCGCGGTCCTGGGCGTGGACGGCGTGCGCGACCTGGCCGCGTCGCTGGTCCTGAAGCGCGGCGGGCCGTTCGACCGGGTGCTGTTCGACGCGTCGGCCGACTCGCTCGTCTTCGCACTGCGCGACCGGGGCTTCCCGTTCGTCGAGGTGTACCGGAACTACAGCGTGGACCGGCGCGCGCGCACCGCGGTGGTGGTGTTCGTCGTCGAGCCGGGGCCCCGCTCGCGCATCGGCGCGATCAGCGTCGAGGGCAACCGGCAGGTGGGCGAGGGCGTGGTGCGTGGCGCCCTGACGTTCCGCGAAGGTGACGAGTTCCGGCAGAGCGCGCTGTTCGACTCGCAGCGCAGCCTGTACCAGAGCGGCCTGTACCACTACGTCAGCGTCGCGCTCCAGCGCGACACCGCGACTGCGGCGGGTGACTCGCTGGTCCGCGTGCGCGTGCAGGTCGCCGAGGCGGCGCCGGTGCAGACGCGCGTCGGCGTGGGCTACGGCACGATCGACTGTTTCCGTTCGCAGGGAACGATGTCGTTCCTCAACTTCCTCGGCGAAGCGCGGCGGCTCGACCTCACGGCGCGCGTCTCCAAGATCGGCGTCGGCGACCCGCTGCACCTCGAGAACAGCGCGTGCCCGGAGCTCGCGAACGACCCGTACTCCGACCGCCTCAACTACCTGGGCTCGATCACGCTGACGCAGCCGGGCGTCCCGGTGCGGCGCAGCGCAGTGTCGGTGTCGGCGTTCGCGGAGCAGCGTTCCGAGCTCCAGGCGTACCGCCTCCAGAGCGTGGGCGCGGCGATCTCGCTGAAGTTCGGGTTCGGCCGGCTGGTGCCGTTCTCGATCTCCTATCGCGTCAGCAGCGACCAGACGCACGCCGAGCCGGCGACGTTCTGCAAGTACTTCAACCAGTGCGACGCGTCCACCCTCGCCGAATTCGCGGCGGCGCGGCGCGAGGCGAACGTGACCCTGACGCTGGTCTCCACGCGGACCGACGCGCCGCTCGATCCGACGTCGGGTCACACGCTGTCGCTGGAGATCACGACCGCGCGGCGCTCGCTGGGATCGCAGATCGCGTTCGACCGCGTGGTGGGCGAGGCCATCGGCTACAAGCGGCTCGTCGGCCGGACGGTGCTCGCGGCGCGGCTCCGCGCGGGCGTGGTGGTGCCGGGGCAGAGCGTAATCGGCAACGCGCCGCTGACCTATGTGCCGCCGGGCGAGCGCTTCTACGCCGGCGGGCCGACCACCGTGCGCGGCTTCGCGCCGAACGAAATGGGGCCTCAGGTCTACGTCGTGGACAGCGTGCACGTGAACCCCGACAGCTCGGTCACGTATGCCGGGCTGCGTTCCTCGCCGGTAGGCAACTACGGCATCCTGCTCGCGAACGTCGAGCTGCGCGTGCCGACGCCGCTGTGGGGCGGCCGCATCGGCGTGAACGTGTTCGCGGACGCCGGACGACTGTGGGATTACAACGGGACCGGCTACGTGCCCGGCGACCTGCGCATCACGCCCGGCGCCGGGCTCCAGATTTCGACGCCGCTCGGCCCGATGCGGCTGGACGCGGCGTACAACGGCCGCGGCGCGCCGGCCGGGCCGCTGTACCGGATCAGCGGCTCCGACCTGGTCGCCGTGCCGGGCGGATACCCGGAGCAGCCGCCGGGCCGGACGCTGCTCTCGCGGCTCCAGCTCCATTTCAGCGTGGGCATCGCGTTCTGATGGCGCGGAAAGCCTGGTTCGTGCTCGGCGGAGCGGCTGTCGCGGGCGCGCTGCTCGTCGTGTTCTCGACCGTGGCGCTGCTGGCCACGGTCCCCGGGCACGGGATGCTGCGCCGGTTCGCGGTGCGCGCGCTCCAGCGCGCGGTGCGCGGCCGCGTCACGATCGGCTCGTTGGGGGGCAACCTGTGGCGCTCCGCCGAGCTGCGCGACGTGACGATCGAGACGCGCGAGGGCCAGTCCGTGATCCGGGCCGAGCGGGTGAGCGCGAAGTTCGCGCTGACGGACCTGGTGCGCTCACGATTCCGGTTCGTGAGCGTCGAGGTCGTTCGGCCGGTGGTCGTGCTGGAGCAGAGTCTGGACGGCACGTGGAACGTCGAGCGGCTGTTCGGGCAGCCGGGCGCACACGCCGGTCCGGGCGGCCGGCGGCCGTACGTCGAGCTGGTGGGCGCGCGCGTCATCGGGGGGACGATCATCGTGCGCGAGCACAAGTCGAAGGACGTCGTGATCTCGCGCGAGGTGGACGGCCTGAATGTGGACTTCGCGCGGCTCCGGCTCTCGCACCCCGACTCGACGGCGATCGAGGCGCGCTTCGCGAGTCTCGCGGCGCGGGTCAGGAATCCGGACGTCACGCTGACGCGTGGAGACGGCGTGGCGGCGCTCGAACGAGACAGCCTGCGCTTCGCGTTCGCGCACGTCGGGATGCCGGCGAGCGCGGCGTCGGCGTCGGGGACGGTGCGCTGGGACGGCGGGCGAACGCGGCTCGAGGTCGCCGTGACCGCGCGCAGTTTCGCCTTCAGCGACGTTCGCGCGCTCGTCCCGATTCCGCTGCCCGAGGACGGCGGTGGAAGCATCTCGCTGCGGCTGAGGCTCCTGGGCGACGGCGCGAGCGAGTTCGACGTCGGCGAAGCGCAGGTGCGCACCGGGCGCAGCTCGTTCTCGGGGCGCGGGAAGCTGACGTTCGGC
>JBIOIA010000186.1:0-4195 GCA_044449445.1 Gemmatimonadales bacterium | reverse complement strand
GGCCGCAGGACCTCGCGGCCGCCAATGAGTGGCTCGCCGCACCGGGGCAGGCATGAGTCACGCCCTCACGCTGGCCGCGCTGTACCGCAGCCCGTCGTTCTCGCCCAACCAGCACCGGGCCAACGACACCGCGATCATGGACGCCACCGTCGAGCGGCTCACCAAGCACGGCTGGGCCGTGAAGAAGCTGCTCGAGCACGACGTCGAGGCCGACCGCGTGCCGTTCGCCGACCTGTACGTCAACATGTGCCAGGGCCCGGTCGCCTCGGAGCGGCTGGTGCCGATCGAGGCCGACGGCGCGATGGTGGTGAACACCGCCTCGAGCGTGCTCAACTGCCACCGTCACCGGCTCGTGAAGCGCATGGTGCTGAGCGGCCTCGCGTTTCCCATGACGCTGATCGCCAACACCGAAGAGGAAGAGGAAGTGCTGGCCGAGAAGATCGACAGCCACTTCCCGGATCTGACCGCGCAGGTGTGGCTGAAGCGCGGCGACGTGCACGCCGAGCGGCAGGAGGACGTGATCCCGGTCTCGGTCGCCGGATTGCGCGACGCGATGAAGAACTTCGCCGCGCGCGGGATCTCGTGGGTCGCCGTGCAGGAGCACGTGCCGGGACCCGTCATCAAGTTCTACGGCGTCGCGGGCCGGCGGTTCTTCCGCTGGTACGACAGCGCCGCCGGCCTCAAGGGCCCCCGTCCCGCGGTGAACGAGGAGCGGCTCCAGGAGCTGGCCTTCTGCGCGGCCGAGACCGTGGGACTCGAAGTGTTCGGCGGGGATGTGGCGATTCCGTCGCCCGAGCGCCCCGTGCTGATCGACATCAACGACTGGCCGAGCTTCGCGCCGTTCCGCAACGAGGCGGCGGGCGCGATCGGCGACTACGTGGACGCCAAGGCAAGGAAGGCATGACCACCGCGACGTACGACATCGCCCGCTCGCAGGCCGTCTTCGACGACGAGGCGCAGTTCCTCGCGCCCGGCACCCAGAGCATCGCCACCATGAGCCGTCTCACCATGGACAAGGGCGAGGGCGCCGTGCTGTGGGACCTGGACGGCAACCGCTACGTGGACCTGCTCGCCGGCGTCGGCGTCGCGAGCCTGGGCTACGCGCACCCCAAGTACGTGGCCGCGATGTCGAAGCAGGTCGCGCGCACTCACGTCGGCTCGTTCACCAGCGAGCACCGCGCCGCGCTGGTCAAGCTGATCGCCTCGCTCACCCCCGGCGACCTCAACCGCACGCAGCTCTACAGCGGCGGCGCCGAGGCGGTCGAGGCGGCCATCCGGCTCGCGATGTCGCACACCGGGAAGAAGGAAGTCATCGGCTTCTGGGGCGGCTTCCACGGCAAGACGGGCGGCGTGCTCCCGCTGCTGGGCAGCAGCTTCAAGCACGACCTGTTTCCAATGATGGGCGGACGCTACAGCAGCCCCTACGCCTCGTGCGCGCGCTGCGCGTTCGACAAGACGTTCCCCTCGTGCAACTGGTTCTGCGTGGATTTCCTCAAGAAGAAGATCCAGATCGAGACCACCAACAACGTCGCGGCGATCCTGGTCGAGCCGATCCAGGGCACGGCCGGCAACGTCGTGCCGCCGCCCGGCTACCTCAAGGTGCTGCGCCAGCTGGCCGACGACCTGGGCGCGCTGCTGATCTGCGACGAGATGATCACGGGCTTCGGCCGCACCGGGAAGATGTTCGGCATCGAGCACGAGGGCATCGTGCCCGACGTGATGACGGTGGGCAAGGGCTTCGGCGGCGGCTTCCCGGTCTCCGGGCTGATCGCCAGCGAGAAGGTCGCGTTCGCCAAGCCGTTCGCGCTGCCCTCGGGCAGCAGCAGCAGCTACGGCGGCAACCCGCTGGCCTCGGCGGCGGCGCACGTCACCGTCGAGACGATCATCGCCGAGGGCCTGGTCGAGCACTCGCGCAAGCTCGGCGAGAAGATGATGGCGACGATCAGGGGCTGGAAGCATCCGCTGGTCAGCGACGTGCGCGGCCGCGGGCTGATGATCGGCCTCGACCTGGTCGAGCCGGGCACGCGCAAGCTGCTGCCGAAGACCGCGGCGCGCTGGATCTTCGACCAGTGCATCGCGCGCGGCGTCATCGCGATGATCTACAACCCCGAAGTGCGCATCAATCCGCCGCTCGTGATCACCGAGGAGCAGGCGCTCGAGGCGCTTGCGACCATCAAGGGCGTGCTGGATGAAGCCGCAGAACGCCCTCGTACATAAGGGCGACGCCATCGAGGAGTGGACCGACCTCCACTTCTTCCGCCCGCTCGGCCTCCGGGTCGCGCGGGCCCTGGAGCCCACGGGGGTCAGCGCCGACCAGGTGACGCTGTGGTGCCTCGTCGTCGGCATCGTCGGCGGGCACCTGATGGTGTACCAGAACACGTCGCTCAACCTGCTCGGCGTCGTGCTGTTCGTCATTTCGGACATCCTGGACAGCGCCGACGGCCAGCTGGCGCGGATGCGCGGCACCTCCAGCCGGTTCGGCCGGGTGCTGGACGGCATCGCCGACGGGTTGCGGTTCCTGAACCTGTACGTGCACCTGCTGTTCCGAGCCCACTTCGCCCACTGGGGCTGGCCGGGCTACACGCTCGTCCTCGCCGCCGGCGTCAGCCACTCGCTCCACGGCCAGATCGTGGACTTCGTGAAGAACGCCTACCAGCGCCTCGGCGAAGGCAAGGGCGAGCTGGACCTCCTCGAGGAGCTGGCGCCCATCGAAGGCTATGGGCCGCGGCAGGTCGCGCAGCGCATCTATCGCGCCTACGTGCAGCGCCAGGAGCTGCTGTTCCCGAATTCGATGGCGCTGGTCCGCGCGGTGAAGCCCGTGGCCCCGACCCCCGCGTTCGAGGACGCGTACGCCTCGAGCCAGGGCCCGTTGCTCGGCCCGCTCGCCCTGATCGCGCAGAACATCCGCTTCCCGCTGATGGCCATCGGTGCCTGGTACGGCATCTCGTGGTTCCTGTGGATGTCCGTCGTGCCGCTCAACCTGATCGCGCTGGCGATTCTCGTCATGCACGAGACCCACGCCCGGGCCTTGCTGGTTGAGGTGAAGTCCGCCGTGCCGGTTCGGTCGTGATCGAGCACCTGGGCAAGGAGTACAAGGGCGCCCTGTTCGGCGCCGGAGGCGTTGCGCGGCTCGCCCACCTGCCGGCGTACGGCGTGAACGCGGATTGCCGGCTCTCCATCATTGCCGCCGTGGACGACGCCGACATCGAGCCGCTCGACGGCATCGAGCACCTGAAGAGGAAGGAAGATCTCGCGCCTCTCGCCTCTCGCCTCGATTTTGTCGATGTGTGCACGCCGACCAGCAGCCACCTGGAGCTGGTGACGTGGGCGCTCGCGCAGGGATACCACGTCATGTGCGAGAAGCCGGTCGCGCTCTCGCTGGGTGAAGCCGAGCAGATCCGCGCGGCGGCGCACCGCGCCGGCCGCGTCGTGATGGCGTGCCACCAATACCGCTACAACCCGGCCTGGCAGAAGGTGCGGGCCTGGCTCGATGAGGGCGCGATCGGGCGCTGGCACCTGGCCGAGGTGCACGTGGGACGGCCGCACGCCGACCAGGGCGCGCTGGCTCAGGGTACGCCGTGGCGCGGGCTGCGCGCGCAGAGCCGTGGCGGCGTGCTGCTCGACCACGGCACGCACTGGCTCTACCTGCTGATGGACGTCGCCGGGGCGCCGACCCGCGTCCAGTCGTGGACCGGCCGGCTGCGCCATTCGGAGTACGACGTCGAGGATACCGCGCACCTGCTGCTCGAGTTCAAAGGCCGGCTCGCCACGATGCTCGTGACGTGGGCCGCGACCAAGCGGGAGAACCGGGTGCGGTTCGTCGGCGAGAAGGGCACGATCGAGTGGTCGGGCACGCGCCTTTCGCTCGATGCCGAGGCGGCAGGCGGCAGGCGGGAGTCGCTGGACTTCACGGCCGCGCTCGACAAGAAAGCGTACAAGGAGTGGTTCGCGGCGCTGTTCGCGCGGTTCACCGAGGCGATGGACCACGGCACGGACGAGGCCGCGCTCGAGGAGATCGCCCAGGTCGCCTCGATTCTCGAGCACGCGTACCGCGCGCCGATCGAAGTGGTCCCGGGCGTCGCAACGGTGCGGTGAGCGTCCGGCTCCGGCTGCTGATCTTCGCGGCCGGCGCGGCGCTGTTCCTGTTTCTCGTCGCGCACGTCGGTCCCGGCGTGCTGCTGGCCAACTTCCGTCG
>JBIOIA010000185.1:0-4258 GCA_044449445.1 Gemmatimonadales bacterium | reverse complement strand
GCCTCACTGTCCGCCACGACGATACGGTAGCTGGGCTGGCCCTTCCGACCTTCACGGCGCAACCGGATCTTCACCGACATGTCAGCTCGCTCCCCGGCCCGGAAAAGACAGGCCACCGATTCCCCTGGCACCCTTCATGCCTTTCATGAACTTTCCCATCTCCTCGAACTGTTTGATCAACCGGTTCACTTCCTGCACGGGCCGACCCGCGCCCTTCGCGATCCGCGAGCGCCGCGAGCCGTTCAGCACGCCCGGGTTCTTCCGCTCGGCCGGCGTCATCGAGAGCACGATCGCCTCGACGTGCTTGAGCCGTTTCGGGTCCGCGGCCTTCGCCTGCTTCATCAGCTCGCGGTTCATGCCCGGCAGCAGACCGAGCAGCGACTCCATCGGACCCAGCTTCTGCATCTCGCGCATGGCCGAGAGGAAGTCCTCAAGGTCCATGCCCTTCTTCGTCGTCGCCTTGCGCGCCAGCCGCTCCGCCGCGTCCCTGTCGAGCGTGGCCTCGGCCTTCTCGACCAGCGTCAGGACGTCGCCCATCTGGAGCATCCGGCCCGCGATGCGGTCGGGCCTGAGCGGCTCGAGCGCGTCGAGCCCTTCGCCCGTGCCGATGTACTTGATCGGCGCCTTCGTCGTCCAGTAGATGGAAAGCGCGGCGCCGCCTCGCGCATCGCCGTCCATCTTCGTCAGCACCACGCCCGTGATGCCGAGCGCGTCGTGGAAACCCTGCGCGATGCGGACCGCGTCCTGCCCGGTCATGCCGTCGGCGACCAGCAGGATCTCGTGCGGCTTCACGGCGTCCTTCAGCCGCTTCAGCTCGTCCATCATCGGCACGTCGATCTGGAGCCGGCCCGCCGTGTCCACCACCACCGTCCGTGCCCGCGCGTGCTTCGCCGCCTCGATTCCGCGCCGCACGATGCCGACGACGTCGCTCTGGTTCTGCTCGGCATGGACGCCGATCTTCGCGCGTCCGGCGAGCTCGACCAACTGGTCGATGGCCGCCGGGCGATACACGTCCGCCGCGACCAGGAACGGCGCCTTCTGCTCCAGCGCCAGTCGCTTGGCCAGCTTCGCGGCCGTGGTCGTCTTGCCCGAGCCCTGGAGGCCCACCAGCATCACGACCGTCGGCGGCACGCTGGCGAAACCGATCGGCTGCTGCTTCTCGCCCAGGAGCGCCGTCAGCTCCTCGTACACGATCTTGACGAGTTGCTGGCCCGGAGCGACGGTCTTGAGGGCGGGCAACCCCACCGCCTTCTCGGCCACGCGATCCGTGAACGCGCGCGCGACGTCGAACCCGACGTCCGCGTCGAGCAGCGCCACGCGGAGCTCGTCCAAGCCTTCCCGGACGCTCTCCTCGGTCAGGACGCCGCGCCCCGTGAGCCTGCTGAGCACAGCGGAGAGCCTGTCGCTGAGCTCCGCAAACATTAGCCTTGTAAGTTACGTAGGCGAATGGACATGAGCAACCCGACGAACTCCGCATGGTCCCGGCCCGACGACGCCGAGCGCCTGGCGCGCCTGAACGCCATGAAGACCCGCGCCACGCTGCTGCTGGCGCTGGCCGGCGGCGTGTTCATCGTCGTGAACCTGCTCGAGCGCCGCTGGCCCGATCTCGCCTGGCTCGGCTACATCAAGGCCACCGCCGAGGCGTCGCTGGTCGGCGGGCTTGCCGACTGGTTCGCCGTCACCGCCCTGTTCCGCCGGCCGCTCGGCCTGCCGATCCCGCACACCGCGATCGTCGCGACCCGCAAGGACCACATCGGCCGCGTGCTCGGCAACTTCGTGCAGAACCACTTTCTCTCGCGCGACGTGATCGCCGCCAATTTCCGCGTGGTGCGCCCGGCCGCGCGCGCGGCGCGCTGGCTGAGCCAGCCGGAGAACAGCCGCCAGATCGCGCAGCAGGTCGCGGGCGGACTCGCCAAGACCCTCGAGACGCTGCCCGACGCCGAAGTGCGCGGGCTGGTGAGCCAGGTCGTGAACGACCGCGTGCGCGCGATCCGCGTCGCGCCGGCATTGGGCCGCGCGCTCGCCGTGATCCTCGCCGGCGAGCGCCGGCAGGAGCTGCTCAGCACCGCGGTGCAACTGGCCGCCGAGGCCGTGCGCGACAACGCCGAGGTGATCCGCCTCCAGGTGAAGGCGGAGAGTCCGTGGTGGGTGCCGGGCATCGTGGACGACAGGATCTACAAGAAGATCCTCGGCGCGATCGAGCGATTGCTTCGCACCATCGCGACCGACGCCGCGCACCCGCTGCGCGCAGCCTTCGACACGGCGATCAGGGATTTCGTGGACCGGCTCCAGAATTCGCCGGAGCTGATCGGCAAGGCGGAAGCGCTCAAGGAGGAGTTCCTGCGCGATCCGGCCGTCGCGGAGCTCTCGACCAGCCTGTGGGAGACGACGCGCGGCGCGATCGTGGCGTACGGCACGCGGGCCGACGGCGCGGCGCAGGGCCCGCTCGAGGACGGCATCGCGGAGTTCGGCACGGCGCTGCTGGCCAACGAGGGGCTGCTCGCGGAGCTGGACGTGATGCTGCTCGACCTCACCGCCTCGGTGGTCGAGCGCTACCGGCAGGAAATCGGGGATCTCATCGCCCAGACCGTCGCGAGCTGGGACCCGGAGGAAACGTCGCAGCGCTTCGAGCTGGCGGTGGGACGGGACCTTCAGTTCGTGCGGATCAACGGAACGCTGGTCGGCGGGCTGGTCGGGCTCCTGATCTACACCGCTGTGCAGCTGCTGAAGTAGCTAACTGCCCAGGTGCACCGCGGGTAGCCGCGCCCAGCCGGCCCACGCCTTCGGCGCATCCACGAATCGCACGACCTTCACGGCGCCCACGGCGATCGTGTCCACCTGCCAGCGCCGCTCCGCGGCGCCCGCACGCCCCCGGCCCGTGCGCTCCCATCCCTGGCGGGCGGCGCTCGCGAACTCCTCGGCATCCTGCGGCGTGTCCCACGCGCTCGCCCACACGACGGCCGTTCCGGCGCGCGTGCCCAGCACCACGTAGCGGTCGCCGTTCCAGCCGGCCGCGGCAAGGGTCGCCTGGTCGGACGCGACACCCCACGACTCGAGGGTGGTGCGGGTCTCGAACTCGCCGAAGTCGTCGTCGTAGACGAGCGTGTCGCGCGCGGAGGCGGCGATCCGCACCGGCACGGGACGCTCGTGCGCCGAGTACTTGGACAGGTGCAGGATCTGCTCGGTCGAGATGGGCAGTCGCTCGTTCCACGGCTCCTCGTCCGCGTGCACCCGGTTCGCGTCGAATTGCTGAATGAACTCGCCGCCCGCGAGGTACGGGAACAGCAGCGATTCCTGGATGAAGTGCGGCGCCGCAGCGAACACGGGTTGAGAAGCCTGCTGCTCGCGGAGCCCGGTGCGCACCGAGGCCCACACGTGCTCGAAGTCGAGCGGCTGCCCGCCGGGCGCGAGCGCGGCGAAGGACGCGACGACCGCCTGCCCCTCCATCACGGCCTGGCCCGCCATCTGCCGGTCGTTCCTGCGGCGCAGCCTCAGGATCGCGTTGAGTCGGGTGTACTGGTCCTGGAGCGCGTGCACCAGCTCGTGCGCGAGAACGAGGCGGACCATCGTCGGATCGGAGCCACGCACGACGAACAGCGCCGAGGAGTCCGGATCGTAGAACCCGGCCACCTGCTCGGCGTACAGGTCCACCATCATGGACTTGAGGTCCGTCGTATCGCTGATGAGCCCGAACGCGCGATACGCGCGCTGCACCGCGGCGATTTCGGCCGGCGGATAATCCGCGGCGAGCTTGTGGTCGAGGTAGGCGCGGACCTGCTCGCGGCTCCGCGCCGCGACGCGCGGCCGCCGCTTGAACGTGAGGCCGACCGCGCGCTCGACCGCGGGCGCGAGATCGCGCGCGATACGCTGGATGCCGTCGTCGCTCTGGACCCGCGGCGGCACGTGGCTGGCACGGACGGCGAGGGCCACCACCACGGCCGCGCCCGCCATGCCGAGCCACGGCGCGTTCACGCGGTCCACTCGATCCGCTTGCCCACCGCCGCGCCGACGGCGCGCGCCACGTCCGCGCCGGTGACGACCACACCCATCTGCTCCAGGCCCCGCCTAAGCTCGCGATCGAGCCGCTCGCGGCGCTCGAGGAGGGATTCGGCGGCGGTAGGGCGGTCGGGCGGTAAGGCGGTATCCGCCTCGGCCTGGTTACCGCCCTTCCGCCCTTCCGCCCTTCCGCCCTCCCTGTTCGGATTCCCGAAGATCCTCTCGATCTCCGCTCCGATCCGCTCGAGGGCCGGCCCGATCT
>JBIOIA010000184.1:0-4277 GCA_044449445.1 Gemmatimonadales bacterium | reverse complement strand
TCGCGCGCCTGACCGGCCGGCCGCCCAGGAGCGCCACCGCGGCGCTGCGCACGCCCGCGACGTCCGTATTGTCGCCGCGCGCGTCGTCGCCCGTGCCCCAGATCGTGTTGCACGCGCCGGTGCGCGTCACGAGCTCCGTGGGATGGTCCACCAGCCCCGCGGCCTGCCGCTTGAATGGGACGGTGACGTTGAGCGCGCCGCCGGCCTCGAGCAGCGCGTGCACCAGTCCGGGAAAGGCGCGCGGCGTCGTCCGGGCCGCCACGTAGACCGCGTCGAGGCCCAGGGCCGCGATCGCCGCGTTGTGCATCGCCGGCGAGAGCGAGTGGGCGACCGGGTCGCCGGCCACCGCGAGCAGGCGTGTCGAATCGCCCACGCTACGCGTCGCCGGCCTGGGCCCGCGCGTCGTTCTCCCGCACGATCCGCTCGATCGCCTCGGCGAGCAGCGACTCCAGCTGCATGAAGGTGTTGCGGTAATCGTCGAGATCGCCGCCGTAGGGATCATCCACCTCCGCATGATCGCGGTCCTGGCCCGCGAACTCTCCCAGCAGCCAGGTCTTGCCGCGGCCGCCGATCAGCTGCGCGCGCTGCACGTGGGACAGGCTCATGCCGAGCACGAGATCGGCAGTCTCGACGTGCGCTTCCGTGACCTGCCGCGCCATGTGCGCCGAGAGGTCGAGGCCCTTCTCCATGCCGACCAGGTAGGCGCCCTCCGAGGCCGGCGAGCCGACGGCCGCCGCCGTTCCCGCCGAGCTGACCGCGATGTCGGCGCGCCCCTTGTCCTCGAGCAGTGTGCGCGCGATCGCCTCCGCCATCGGGCTGCGGCAGATGTTGCCGGTACACAGGAACAGGATCCTCATGCGGCGCCCACCAGCGAGGGGACGATGGCGCGCAGCGCGTCGGGTGCGATCGCGCCGACCCGGATCACGCGCGGGAACGAGCCGGTGCAGTCCACCAGTGTCGAGGGAGGCGAAGGCGTGAGCCGCCCGGCGTTTAGCACGATCAACTCCTTGCGCTTGACCGCCGCGTCGAAATCGGCCGAGACGGCCGCGGCGTCGAGCGCCGGCGGCTGGCGCGGCTTGTTCGCGCTGGTGGACGTGACCGGCGAGCCCAGCGTGCGGATCAACTGCGCGACGCCGCGGTGCGAAGTCCAGCGCACGGCGATGCCGCCCTCCGGACCGCGCAACAGGTCGGGCAGCATGCCTTCCCCGCCCGGCAGCACCAGCGTGAGCGCACCCGGCCAGAACGCCGCGGCGAGCCGGTGTGCGGCGTCGGTCAGGCGCAGTCCGACGCCCGTCAGCATGCCGAGATCGGACACCAGCAGCAGGAACGGCTTGCCCGGCTCGCGTCCCTTGAGCGCCGAGAGCCGCATGACGGCTTCCCTGGACGCCGCCGATCCCAGGCCGTAGACCGTCTCGGTCGGATACGCCATGAGGCCCGAGCGCACCAGGTGCAGCACGACGTCGGGAATCGCCTTCGCGATCTCGGCGTCGGTGCGGAACGGGATCACGGCCGGGCTCCGTCCACCGACGCGAGCGCCTCGGCCAGGACGAAGTCCTCGGCGGTCGTGAGCTTGAAGTTGCGCGGGCTGCCGGGAACGACCCGCACCGGGTAGCCGAGCCGCTCGCACAGCGCGGCATCGTCGGTGGCGTTGGCGAGCGCCGGATCGTTGCGCGAGCGCTGGTGCGCCGTCTCGAGCAGCGCGCGCGGAAATCCCTGCGGGGTCTGGACCGCGACCAGCCGCTCGCGCGGCACGGTGCGGACCACGAGCCCCGCCGTGTCGGTCTCCTTCAGCGTGTCCGCGAGCGGCAGGCCCGGGACCGCGCACGCCCCGAGCGCCGCCACGGCGAGCACACGATCGATGAGGTCGGTTTCGACGAATGGGCGCGCGGCATCGTGCACGAGCACGATGGAGGCCTCGCCGAGCACGGCGAGACCGTTGGCGACCGAGTGGCGGCGCATCTCGCCCCCCGCGGCGACTCGCAGGCGATCGGAGAGCAGCGGCGCGAGCCACTCCGGCGGCTTCGCCGCGTCCTCCGGCGGGAGCACGACGACGATCGGGCCGACCCGGGGATGCTGGGCGAACGGACGGATCGCGCGCAGCAGGACGCGCACGCCGGCCACCGGCCGGTACTGCTTGGGCTCGGCGCCGCTTTCCGACGCCCGGACTCCTCGCCCGGCTGCGACGATGATGGCCCCGGCGTCAGGAGCCGCCGTCACCGCCCGCCCCCGCCGTCTCACCCTCGCGCGTGCTGTAATTGTCGAAGCGCGTGTACTGCGAGTGGAAGTACAGCTTGATCGTGCCCGTGGGACCGTTGCGCTGCTTGCCGATGATCACTTCCGCCTGCCCCGCCACCTCGTCGCGCTCCTCCGGCTTCGCATACATCTCCGGACGATAGATGAACAGCACGACGTCCGCGTCCTGCTCGATCGCGCCGGACTCGCGCAGGTCCGAGAGCTGCGGCCGCCGGCTTTCGCCGCCGCGCTGCTCCGGCGCGCGCGAGAGCTGCGAGAGCGCCACCACCGGGATCACCAGCTCCTTCGAGAGCGCCTTGAGCGCGCGCGAGATCGCGCTGATCTCCTGGACGCGGTTCTCGCTGTACTCCGGCTCGCGCATCAGCTGCAGGTAATCCACGATGATGAGCCCGACGTCCGACTCGGCCTTGATGCGCCGCGCCTTCGAGCGCAGCTCGAGCGGCGTCAGCGCGGCGCTGTCGTCGATCCAGATCGGCGCCGAGGACAGGATGCCGGCGGCGCTCGCCAGCAGCTTGTAGTCGGCGTCGCGCAGCGTGCCGGTGCGCAGCCGGTGCGCGTCCACCCGCGCTTCCGCCGTCAGCAACCGCTGCACCAGCGCGGCCTTCGACATCTCGAGCGAGAAGATCGCCACGCCCACGCCCTTCTCGATCGCGGCGTGCTGCGCCACGTTGAGGCAGAAGGCGGTCTTGCCCATGGATGGGCGCGCCGCGACGATGACCAGGTCCGATGGCTGGAAGCCCGCCGTCCGCTCATCCAAGTCTTTGAAACCGCTCGCCACACCGGTAATCGTTTGGCCCGCGCCGTGGAGCGATTCTATGCGCTCCATGGTCGGCCACAGCAGCTTCTTCAGCCGCTCGAAGCCCTCGGTGGTCCGCTCCTCTGCGACCTGGAAGATCTTGCGCTCGGCCCGGTCCAGGACCTCCGAGGCCATGGACTGGCCCTCGTAGGCGTCCTGGACGATCTGGGTGCCGACTTCGATCAGGCGCCTGAGCAGCGCCTTGTCGCGCACGATGCGCGCGTGGTAATCGAAATTGGCGGCGGTCGGAACGAAATCGAGCAGGTAGCCGAGGTAGTCCACCCCGCCCACGCCCTCGAGCTCCGTTTTGCGCTCGAGCTCGTCCTTGAGCGTGATCGGATCCACGGCGCCGCCGCGGCGGGCGATGGCGATCATGACGCGGAACAGCCGCCGGTGGCCCTCCGCGTAGAACATCCAGTCGTCGAGAGTTTCCGCCGCACGCAGGGCCGCGTCGGCGTCGAGCATCATCGCACTGAGCACCGCCTGCTCGGCCTCGGCGCTGTAAGGCGCCGAGCGGCCGGCGAAGGGGTCAGGCGGTTTCGCCGTCGAGGATGCGGCGGGCGATGCGGACGTCATCCCAGGTGGCCGGCTTCCAGTTCGGGTTCCTGAGCAGTGCCGCCGGGTGATACGTCACCACGAGCGGGATGCCGCGATAGCGGTGCACCTTCCCGCGCAGGTCTCCCAGCGAGACCGTCGCGGTCTGGTTCAGGAGCGTGGTCGCCGCCGGCTTCCCAAGGGCGAGGATGACCTTCGGGCGGATGAGCTCCAGCTGACGATGAAGATACGGCGAGCAGGCCCCAACCTCCATTGGCTCGGGAGTCCTGTTCCCGGGCGGCCGGCACTTCAGAACATTACAGATGAACACCGCTTCGCGCGCGAGCCCGATCGCCTTGAGGATGTCCTCCAGCAGCTTGCCCGCGCGGCCCACGAACGGCCGGCCGGTCTCGTCCTCGGTCTGGCCGGGCGCCTCGCCGACGCACACCAGCTGCGCCCCGGGATCGCCTTCGCCGGGCACCGAGTGGGTGCGCGAATGGCCGAGCGAGCACTTGCGGCACTCATCGATCAGTCGCGCCAGGGCAGCAAGATCGGCGGAGCCCGCGACGGGGTCCTTGGTGAAGAGGTCGGACGACTGCGCCGGGGCCTCAATGGAGAGGCCGGCTGGGTACATGGCCGGACCCTTCGGAACCGACGGCGAGAGGGCGGGTGAACGCGAGAGTCGGTGAATACC
>JBIOIA010000183.1:0-4278 GCA_044449445.1 Gemmatimonadales bacterium | reverse complement strand
GCGCTGACGGCCAGCTCCCGCTCCCCCGCGCGTGATGCCGAGCACATGGAGCTGCGCGCGGCGCTCTCCGCGGCGCTCGGGGCTCTGCCGGAGCGACAACGTGCGGCGGTGACCCTGTTCGACCTCGAGGGGTACGCCCACGCGGAGATAGCGGAAATCCTCGGCGTACCCGAGGGAACGGTGCGATCGGACGTGTTTCACGCGCGGCGCAAGCTGCGCGAATCGCTGGGCCAGTACGACCCGGCGCGAATCGAGGAGGACGGATGAACGACCGGGAGTTGCGGGACCTGCTGGGCCCCGACGATGACGGACGCGGTTTCACGGAGGCCGTGCTGCTGCGCGCCGCGGGTGCGCTGCACCGGCGCCGTGCGGCCGCCGCCGCCCAGGTGCCGGCTTTCGGCTGGCTCGAGCGGTGGGCACGGCCGTGGGTTGTCGCGGCCCTGCTCCTCATCGCGCTCGGCGCCCTGGCGCCCGCGCTCCCCTGGCGGGAGACGCCGCAGACCGCCGCGGTCGTTCCCGCCGACAGTGACGCCATGGTCGCCTCGCTGCTGCCCGCCGACGTGGCGGTCGCGGTCGCGAACGAACGATAGCAACGACAGGAAATGACTATGCTGCCGAAGTCGAAGATCCTCGCCATCAGCCTGCTCGCGGCCGTCGCGGTCGCGGGTTTCGCCGCGGGCGCCGCCACCATGAGCCGGGCCGAGCCCGGCCGGCGCAACCGCGACTACAGCTACTCGGCCCAGCTCGCCGATCAGCTCGGCCTGTCGCAGGTCCAGCAGGATTCGATCCCGCGCCATCATGCGCTCGCATCGCTCCGAGATGCAGGCCATCATGGCGCCGGTGAAGGACCGGCTGGACTCGGTGCGGACGCGGGCACGTGAAGAGATCAAGGCGCTGCTGACGGCCGACCAGCGCGCGCGCTACGACGAGTTGATCGCGCGCGACCGCGCCCACTGGGACAGTGCCGCCGCAGGTCGCGGCGCAAAGACCGGAACCCGCTGATGCGGTGCCACACCTTGCTCATCGCCGCGGCCTTTGCCACGGCGCTGACCGCGGTCCCCCGACCGGCGCGCGCGCAGGACGTTCGTAACGTGACCCTGGCCGAGGCGCTCGAGCTGGCGCGCCGCGACCAGCCCGCCGTCGTCCTGGCCCGCCAGAACGTGCGCGTGGCCGACGCGGGCTCGCGCCAGGCGACCGCGGCGTACCTGCCGAGCGTGAGCACCACCGCCAGCACCGGCACGGCGGGCGGCAGCCGGGCCAACCAGTTCGGCGCAACGACAACCGTTCCGAGCTTCTACAGCTCGAGCCTCGCCATCACGGCGAGCTGGAACGTGTTCACGGGTTTCCAGCGCGGCGCCCAGCGCTCGGCGGCCAATGCGACAACCAACCAGCGCGATGCGGCCCTGCTCCAGCAGGTGTACGCCACCGACCTCGCCACCAAGCAGGCGTTCTACGCCACCCTGCAGGCGAACGAGCTGGTCGGCGTGCAGCAGACCCAGCTGCGCCTGGCGAGCGAGCAGGTCCGGCTGACCAACGAGCGCCTGCTGCTTGGCGCGACGACGAAATCCGACTCGCTGACGGCCCTGGTCACGCAGGGCAGCGCCCAGCTGGCGCTCATCAACGCGCAGAGCAGTTTGCAGAACGCACAAGCCACCCTGGCGCGGGCGATTCAGCTCCCGGGCCTCGTGATGGCCACGGCCGACACGATGCTCGAGGCACGCCTCACCGCGATCGACACCGCGACACTGATGCACGAGGCGCTCACGAGCGCTCCCGCAGTCGTCCAGGCGGACGCCGCCGCCGAAGCCGCGCGCGCGACGGTCGCAGTGTACCGCGCCGCCTATCTGCCGACGGCGAACATCTCCCTGGGCAACACCTGGGCGGCGGGCCTCACGCCGGACACGGTACACGGCATCGCGGGCACCACGTCACCGTTCTCGGGCCAGTACGCCTCGGGCTGGACCGCGCGGTTCACGGTCACGTACCCGCTGTTCAACAACCTGACGCGGGAAACGAATTACATCACCGCCGACGCGAGCCTCCAGTCGGCCATCGCCACGGCCCGCGACACGCGCCTCGGACTCCAGGCCAGCATGCTTCAGCAGCTCTCGGCGCTGAACGCGGCGACGTCGTCCATAGACGTGTCGCGCGTTTCGGTCCAGGCCGCCGAGGAGAACATGCGGATGCAGACCGCGCGTTACCGGCTCGGCGCCGTCACGATCATCGATGTGCTGACCGCGCAGGCGAACCTGGAGCAGGCCCAGGTGAACCTGGTCACCGCGCGCTACAACTTCCTGGTGGCGAAGGCGCAGATCGAGGCGCTGGTGGGACACTCCCTGTGACCATGACCGCCCCCGCCCCCCTGTCCACCGGTTCCGGCGCGCTGCCCGGCGCCGGCCCCGTCATCCTGACGCGGGGTTTGACGCGCGAATACCGGCTCGAGGGCGAGGTCGTGCACGCGCTGAACGGCGTGGACCTCGACATCCAGCGCAACGAGTTCGTCGCGATCATGGGCCCATCGGGCTCCGGCAAGAGCACGCTGATGAACCTGATCGGCTGCCTCGACACGCCCACGGCCGGCGAGTACTGGCTGAGCGGCCAGCGCGTCTCCGACATGGGCGACAAGCAGCTGGCGCGGATTCGCAACAAGGAAATCGGGTTCGTGTTCCAGACGTTCAACCTGCTGCCGCGCGCCAGCTCGCTGCACAACGTGGAGCTGCCGCTGGTCTACGCCGGGGTGCGCACGCGCGATCGGGTGCGCCGCGCCAAGCTGGCCCTGGAGCGCGTCGGCCTCGGCGATCGGATGAACCACCGGCCGAACGAGTTGTCGGGCGGCCAGCGCCAGCGGGTCGCGGTCGCGCGCGCGCTGGTCACCGAGCCGAGCATCATCCTGGCCGACGAGCCGACCGGCAACCTGGATTCGAAGACCGGCGAGGAGATCATGGCGCTGCTCGATCAGCTCTACGAGCAGGGCCAGACCATCATCCTCGTCACGCACGAGCACGACATCGCCGAACACGCCCGGCGGCAGGTGCACATCAAGGACGGATTGATCGCCCACGACAGCGGGCGGGAAGGATTGTCGGCATGAAGCGCGTCACGCTCCTGGGCCTGGCTCTCGCTCTCGCACTCGGCGGCTGCAAGAAGCCGGTGCCTGCGCCGCTGTATATCGCGATGCCCGTGGTCCACCGCGACATCATCGTCTCGGCGCTCGCCTCCGGAGCGGTCGAAGCGATCACCGTCATCAACGTGAAGTCGCGCGCGTCCGGAACGATCCTTCAGATGCCTGCGCAGACCGGAATGAAGGTGCATCAGGGCGACACGCTGGTGCTGGTGGACAAGCGCGATCCGACCAACTCCTACAACCAGGCGCAGTCGGACCTCGCCGTGGCGCGCGCGACGCTCGAGAACGCGCAGGCGAACAAGCAGCGCATCGACGCGATGTTCGCCAACCAGCTCGCCAGCGAGCAGGACCACCAGACCGCCAACCTCCAGGCCAGCACGGCGCAGGCGCAGCTGGTGCGGGCCCAGATCGCGCTCCAGCAGGCGAGCGACGCGCTGTCGGACTGCAACGTGCTCGCGACCGTGGCCGGCGTCGTACTCACCAAGGGCGTGGACGTGGGTACGGTGATCGCCTCCGCCGTGAACCAGGTGTCCGGTGGCACGACGCTGCTCACGATGGCCAACCTCGACACGGTGCAGCTGCGCGTACAGGTGGACGAAACCGACATCGGCAAGATCCAGGCGGGGCAGGAAGCGTCCATCACGGTGGACGCCTTCCCGAGCCGGCCATTCCACGGGCAGGTGCTCAAGATCGAGCCGCAGTCCACGACCAACAACAACGTCACGATGTTCCCGGTGCTGATCTGGATTCCGAACGAGGACGGGCTGCTGCTCCCCGGCATGAACGCCGAGGTCGAGATCCACGTCGCCGCGCAGCGCGGCGTGCTCGCGATTCCGAACGCGGCGCTGCGCACGCCGCGCGACGTAAGCTCGGCGGCCATGGTGCTCGGGCTGAACCCGGACCAGGTGCAGCGCACGCTCGCCCAGGCCGATTCCGTGGCCGCAGCAGGCGCTCCCGCCAGCGCTCGAGCCGCGGGCAACGCCGCCCCGGGCGAGACGGCCGGCAGCATGGGCGGCACGACGCCCCCGACCGGAGAGCGCGGCGCTGCGAAGCGCGGTGCTCAGCCGACCGGTGACGCGGCGCCGTCGGACGCCGCCAAGGCCGAGTGGATGCGCCGCAGGGCTGCTGGCGGTAGCGGTGGCGGTGGCGGCGGC
>JBIOIA010000182.1:0-4295 GCA_044449445.1 Gemmatimonadales bacterium | reverse complement strand
CGGCCATCACGGCGAGGTCGCACGCGAGCTGCGACTCGTTGCCGCCGCCCACGGCCATGCCGTTGATCCGCGCGATCACCGGCTTGCCGGCGTTCACGAGACTCTCGATGTAGGCCTTGAAGAGCCCCATGTACTTCCAGTAGTCGCGCGGGCGCGCCGTGTACTGCTCCTGGTATTCCTTGACGTCGCCGCCGGTGCAGAAGGCCTTGTCGCCGGCGCCGGTCAGCACGATCACGGCAACCTGGTCGTCGAAGCTCGCGTCCTGGATCGCGAGCGCGAGCTCCTTCAGCGCCTCGGTCGAATACGCGTTGAACCGGCGCGGCCGGTTGATCGTGATGCGGGCGACGAAGTCGGCCTTCGTGTAGAGAACCTCTTTGAGGTTCAGGTCGGCGGCGGGACGAGCGGGGAAGGCACCCATCATTCCTCCTCAGGCAACCTGGGCTCGATCACCGAGCCGGCAGACGTTCTCGACGTACAGTTCGGCGGGACCGGCCAGGGCCGCGTGATAGGCCTCGAACAGCCGGGCCGCATCGTCGCCGTGCCAGCCCGCCGGCAGCAGCGCCTTGGGCAGGAACGGGTCATCGAGCGGAAAGGCGCGATATTCGTGGACCAGCAGGAAGCGGCGCTTGAAGCATTCGGCCGGGGCGGTGCAGGCGCGGTGGACCGGGCCTTTCACGCCGAGCCCGCAGGTGCGGCAATTGCTGAAGTCCGGGCGCCAGCGCGCGATGAACGCGGCGTAGCGCCGGTCGATCGCCTCGAGGTCCCAGCATTGCGCCACCATCTGCTCTGTGCTCGAAAAGCCGACGTGCGAGGCGCGGAACACCTCGACGTGCTTCGTGATGCGCAGCGACTCGGCGATCTCGCGGACCTCGCGCCGGATGTCGTGCGGAGCGATCATCAGCCCGCTGGAGAGCGCGCCGCAGCCCAGCCACTTGAGGCGCACGCGCAGCTGGTCGCGCAACCGGCGCCGCTGCTCGGGGATGGTGTAGGAGATGACGTACCAGGAGCCATCCCACGACTCGTTCTTCGGCGGGTGATAGATCCGCTCCCGGCCCTCCCGGAGCAGCGTGGCGCCCTGGCGCGTAAGACCATGGAAGCTGCGGGTGCCGCGCCGCTGGGCGGTGAGCCAGCCCTTCTTGACCATGCGCGAGAGCACGGTGCGCACGGCCATCGGCGAGAGGCCGAGGTCGCCGAGCAGCGTGATGAGGCTGCCGGTCCAGACGGGACGCTCCTTGCCGAGCAGGTAGTCTCCGTACAGCGTGAAGACGAGATCCTGGGAGCGGAGGGCGGGCAGCGTCTGTTGTGTCATGTGCCTGACGGTCGTCGGTTGACTGTCATATAACACTATTGCTACGGTCGAATCTGAAGTGTCATATTAGGCCCGTCAAGGGCTGCCGATGAAGAAAGGGGAGTAAACTTCACGCAAATGGGTCTCTACTATGAGGACCTGGAGATCGGCCGGGAGTTCCGGACCGCGGCCCGGGAGGTCACCGAGGCCGACGTCCGGGCGTTCGCCGATCTGACGGGTGACCGGAATCCGCTGCACCTGGACCGGGCCTACGCCGCGACGACGGCGTTCGGGGAGCCGGTGGCCCACGGCGTCCTCGGCCTGGCGCTCGCGGCGGGCCTCGCGAGCCAGCTCGAGATCACGAAGGACACGCTGGTCGCGCTGGTGGGGCTTTCGTGGCGCTTCAGGGGCCCGGTGCATTACGGCGAGTCCATCGCCGCGCGGCTGAAGGTCACGGCGCGCCGGCTCACCGGGAAGCAGGGCCAGGGCCTGGTGACGTTCGCGGTCGAGGTCGTGAACGCTGGCGGCGACGTGGTGCAGGAAGGCGAGCTGGTCGAACTGGTGCTGCGTAAGCCGTAGGGCTACCCTACGAACGCCAACCGCAGTCCATCCCGGAGGAATCCCGTGCGCGTCCAGGCGCAGCGCGACCAGTACGACGTCGTCATCATCGGCTCGGGAGCGGGCGGCGGCATGGCCGCCTACGCGCTCACCCGCGCCGGCGCCCGGGTCTGCGTGCTCGAGGCCGGCGGGCCGTGGGACAACACGGTGGACTCGGCCATGATGAAGTGGCCCTACGAGACGCAGCACCGTGGCGCTTCGACCCGCGAACGTCCCTTCGGCGAGTTCGACGCGTGCATCGGCGGCTGGGAAATCGAGGGCGAGCCGTACACGCGCGCCGTGGGCACCAACTTCGGCTGGTGGCGGGGGCGGATGGTCGGCGGGCGCACCAACCACTGGGGCCGGATCGCGCTGCGCTTCGGGCCCGACGACTTCCGCCGCGGCGATCTCGACACGCTCTCGCCCAACTGGCCCATCACCTACGACGACCTCAAGCCGTACTACGACCGACTCGATCGCCTGGTCGGACTGTTCGGCAGCAACGAAGGCATCCACAACCAGCCGGACGGCATCTTCCAGCCGCCGCCCAGGCCCCGCGCCACCGAGCTCCTGGTGATGGACGCCGCGAAGCGGCTCAACGTCACCTGCATTCCCGCGCGCCTCTCGATCCTCACGCGGCCGCTGAACGGCCGGCAGGCGTGCCACTACTGCGACCAATGCAGCCGCGGCTGCGCCATCAACGCGAACTTCTCGAGCACCAACGTCCTGATCGCGCCGGCGCGGGCGACGGGCCGGATGACCCTGGTCACCAACGCGATGGCGCGCGAAGTGACGACCGATACGCGCGGCCGCGCCACGGGCGTTTCGTACGTCGACAAGACCGACGGCGGCGACAAGCACGTGAGCGCCCGGGTCGTGGTACTCGCGGCGAGCGCGCTGGAATCGGCGCGGCTGCTCTTCAACTCGAAGTCGACGCGCTTTCCGCAGGGCCTTGCCAACGGCAGCGGCGCCGTGGGCAAGGCGATCACAGACACCACCGGCACCGACGTCGCAGGGTTCATCCCGAAGCTGGTCGGACGCACGCGCTACAACGAGGACGGCGTCGGCGGGATGCACGTCTACATGCCGTGGTGGATGGACAACGCGCAGCTCGACTTCCCGCGCGGCTACCACATCGAAGTCTGGGGCAAGCAGGGCCAGCCGGGCGCGGGGTTCATGGGCGGCATCCACCGCTACCCGCACGGCGGCGGCTGGGGGCGGCAGCTCAAGCAGGACTACCGCGACTACTGGGGCACGACGATCGGCTTCTCGGGCCGCGGCGAAATGATCCCCAACGACGACACGTATTGCGAGCTCGATCCCACGGTGAAGGACCGGTGGGGCATTCCGGTGCTGCGCTTCCACTGGAAGTGGAGCGACCACGAGTACCACCAGGTGCGCCACATGCAGCAGACGTTCCGCGCCCTGGTCGAGGCGATGGGCGGCCAGGTGTTCAACTCGATGCCGACGGCCGAGCGCGGGTACGGCATCGCGGCCGGCGGAACGATCATCCACGAGCTGGGCGGCACGCGGATGGGCAGCGACCCGTCGAGCTCGGTCCTGAACGCGAGCTGCCAGGCGCACGAGGTGCCGAACCTGTTCGTCGCGGACGGCGGGCCGTTCGTCTCGCAGGCCGACAAGAACCCGACCTGGACGATCATGGCGCTCGCGTGGCGGACGTGCGACTACATCAGTGCACAGATGAGAGCGAGGCGCATATGAGGCGGCGCGAGGCGATCGCGGCGATGGGCGCCGGGGCGATGGCGATGAATGGCGTCGCGCCGCCGACACTCGAGCGCTTCCGCCGCTGGCTCGGCGATCCTCAGGCCCAGCACTTCTTCGGCGAGGCCGAGCTGGCCACCGTGCGCGTGCTGGCCGACATGATCATCCCGCGCGACGACAAGTCGGGCAGCGCGACCGATGCCGGCTCGATCGAGTACATGGACTTCGTGCTGAGCGAATCGAGCGACCGGACCAGGCAGACGTGGCACGACGGGCTGCGCTGGCTGGACGAGGAGTGCGGCCGGCGGTTCCAGAAGCCGTTCGTCCAGTGCGACGATACCCAGCGGGGCGGCGTGCTCGACGACATCGCCTGGCCGGCGCGCGCCCGCGCCGATCTCCAGCCGCAGGTGGATTTCTTCAATCGCGCCCGCGACCTCACGGCCTCGGCGTTCTTCTCGAGCCGCATGGGCGTCGTGGACCTGGGGTACGTGGGCGGCGTCTTCAATGTGGAGTGGCAGGGCGCGCCGCCGGCGGCGCTGCGCGAGCTGGGCGTGAGCTACGAGGAGTGGGACGCGAAGTACGGACGTACCGAGGCACCGAGGCACGGACGCACCGGTAGCCCGCACGAATGACGTCTCCCCTCGGCATCGGAATCGTCGGCAGCGGGTTCAACGCGCAATTCCACCTG
>JBIOIA010000181.1:0-4464 GCA_044449445.1 Gemmatimonadales bacterium | reverse complement strand
CGGCGCGACACGCTTCCCTCGCGCCCGTGACCGACCGTCGCCGGGCCCTGCCCTCGGTGGACCGGCTGCTGCGCGCGCCGGCAGTGGCCGCGGCGGGCGCGGGCGCACCGCGCGAGGTCCTCGCCCAGGCGGTGCGCGCCGCGCTCGCGGCGGCGCGCGCGAAGGACGGCACCGTGCCGGACGGCGAGGACGCCTGGGCTCGCGCGATAGCCGCGCACCTGGAGGAAGCGCAGACGCCGACGCTGCGCCGCGTCGTCAACGCCACCGGCGTCGTCCTGCACACCAACCTGGGCCGGGCGCCACTCGCGCGCACGGCGATCGCGGCCGCGCTCGACGCAGGCACGAGCTACAGCACGCTCGAGTACGACGTCGAACAGGGCGCGCGCGGCAGCCGGCACGTCCACTGCGCGGGCCTGATCAAAGGGCTCACGGGCGCCGAGGACGCGCTGGTCGTCAACAACGCCGCCTCGGCGCTGCTGCTCGTGCTGGCGGCCGCCGCGGAAGGCGGCGCGGTCGTCGTCTCGCGCGGGGAGCTGATCGAGATCGGCGGAGGATTCCGGATCCCGGAAATCATGGAGAAGAGCGGCGCCACGCTCGTCGAGGTCGGCACGACGAATCGGACGCGGGTGGCGGACTACGAGAAAGCGCTAGGCGGACCGGCGGGCAGGCGGACAGCCGGACGGGGGCGGTCCGCCCGTCCGCCCGTCCGCCCGTCCGCCATCCTCAAGGTGCACCGGTCGAACTTCAAGCTCGAAGGATTCACCGCCGAGGCTTCGCTGGAGGACCTGGTCGCCCTCGGAAGGAAACGGCGCGTGCCCGTGCTCTACGATCTCGGCGGCGGCCTGATGATCGATCTCTCGGACGTCGGGCTGGCGGACGAGCCGACGCTTCCCGGGGCGGCGAAGAGCGGCGCGGCCGCGGTCGTCGCATCGGGCGACAAACTGCTCGGCGGGCCTCAGGCCGGGATCATTGCGGGCAGCGCGCGCCTCGTTGCCGCGTGCCGAAACCATCCCCTGGCGCGCGCCGCGCGCGCCGACAAGCTCACGCTCGCCGCGCTGGCCGCGACGCTGATGCTGTATCGCGACCCCGCGGCGGCCCGGCGCGAGATCCCGGTGCTCCGGATGCTGACGGCGCGAACCCAGGACCTGGAGACGCGCGCCCGCGCGCTGCTGGCGCGGCTGCCGGTATCCGCGCAGGCGGTGCTCGTCACGACGCGCGCCGCGGTGGGGGGCGGCGCATTCCCCGGCGTGGAGCTCGAGAGCCGCGGCGTCGCGCTGGCGCCGGGAGGAACGAGCCCGGACACGCTCGCGACGCGCCTGCGCCGGCGCGCCGTGCCGGTGGTCGCCTTCGTGCGGGGCGGCCGCGTCGTGATCGATGTGCGCACGCTGCTCGAAGGCGACGAAGACGAGATCGTCGCGGCGGCCGAGGCGGCCCTGAACCGGTGAGCACGCGCGCGGCGGTGTTCATCGACCGCGACAACACCATCGTCGAGGACCCGGGGTACCTGCACGAGCCGGCGCGCGTCGTGCTCAAGCCGCGCGCCGCGCAGGGCCTGGCAAAGGTCGCCGCCGCCGGCTGGCCGATCATCGTCATCTCCAACCAATCCGGCATCGCGCGCGGGATGTTCGGCGAGGACGCCTACCGCGCCGTGATGGCGCGGACCCGCGAGCTGCTCGCACCGCATGGTGCGACGCTCCTCGCGGACTATTTCTGTCCCCACCTGGAGGAAATCACCGGTCCCTGCAAGTGCCGGAAGCCGGGGACGCTGCTGTTCCGGCAGGCCGCCACGGAGCACGGCCTCGACCTGGTACGCTCCTGGTACCTCGGCGACCGCTGGCGCGACGTCGAGCCCGCCCTCACGCTGGGCGGCCGGGGCCTGCTGGTCGGTTCGCCGGAGGGCTCCGAGGACGCCCGCGAGGCCGACGCACACGGGATCATGAAGGCCCCGAATCTCGAGGCGGCGGCCCGGATCGTGGGCCGTCCGTAGAGTGTGACGCCGGTCACCTGAAGGCCCCTTCCCCCGCCATTGCAGCCGGCCCGAACGGCCCGCATATTCTCGATTCGCGTCTCCCCTGGTCGGCCGTCCCACTGCGCGGAGGTAGCTCCTCATGTCTCGTCGTGTTTTGGCCCGCACGCTCGCCGTGCTGGTGCCAGGCATCATGGCCCTACCCGGAGTGCTCCACGCCCAGTACACCGAGCAGGTGCAGCGCCAGATGACGCAGTACTCGCAGCGCTTCCTCAGCAGCGGCTACAGCGGCGTCACCACCCTCATCACCGGCAGCCTGAGCGCGAGCTCGAACACGAGCCAAGTGGTTTCGTTGAATGCCGGCCGGAACTACGCGATTGTCGGCGTGTGCGACAACGATTGCAGCGACGTGGATCTCGCGCTCTTCGGGCCGGACGGCTCGAGCATCGCCGTGGACCGGAACACCGACGACCATCCGACGCTCCAGTTCATGGCGCCGGTGAGCGGGAACTACCGGCTCCAGGTCGAGATGGCCGCGTGCAGCCACAACCCCTGCTATTACGGGGTGCAGGTGTTCGGCGGCTCCATGGGCGCGGTGGGCATGAACCAGCCCGTGCCCATGAACCAGCCGGTGCCGATGAACCAGCCGATGCCCATGAACCAGCCGACGCCGCTGGTCACGAGCGGCGCGCAGCTGCCGATGCTCGGCATGATCGGCGCGAACCAGCAGGTGATGGGCAACCTCGCGATGCAGGCGTCGATCTACAACTCGAAGCCGATCCAGACGTGGGGCTTCCAGTGCAACGCGGGCCAGACGTTCCAGACGGACATCCTGTCCACGTGGGACAACTACCTCGTGATCTTCGACCCCGCCGGCAACAGCGTGGGCACGAATGACGACGGAGGCGAGGGGACCAACGCGCGGCTGGTGTACACGTGCCTCGTGTCGGGCACCTACCGCCTCGGCATCACCGTGTACTCCACCAACACCACGCCGGGGGCCTACACGCTCCAGGTCCAGTCGAGCCAGCAGATGCAGCAGCAGCAGCTGAACCAGCCAACTTCGCTCAATCAGCCGATGTCGATGGGGGGCGCACCTGCCCCCATCGGCACCATCGGGGCGAACCAGCAGGTGATGGGCAACCTCGCCGTGAATTCGTCGATGTTCAACAACAAGCCGATGCAGACCTGGACCTTCAATTGCACGGCCGGGCAGACGTTCCAGATGGACATCCTGTCCTCGTGGGACAACTACGCGATCCTGTTCGATCCGGCCGGCATGAACGTCGCGCACGACGACGACTCGGGCGGGAACCTCAACGCGCGGCTCAGGCACACCTGCCTGACGACGGGCGCGTACCGCCTGGGCGTCACCGCGTTCTCCAGCAACGCGACGCCGGGCACGTACACGCTCCAGGTGCAGTCGAGCTCGACCGGCGCAATGGCATTGAACCAGCCGACGTCCATGCAGCCCGTGACCCAGGCCGCGATCCCGATGCCGGGCAGCACCGTGCCGCAGGCGGTCAACCCGGGCAACGTCATCGGCGACATCGCGCAGCCGGGCCAGAGCGCCACGATCAACGTCGGCGAGACGCGCCGCGGCCGCCTCGAGACGGGCGACCGGGCGATGAACGACGGCACGTGGGCCGACCTGTGGACGTTCCAGGGCCGCCAGGGCCAGAGGGTCCGCATCGAGTGCCGCTCGTCCGAGTTCGACACGTACCTCCAGCTGCTCGACGCGCAGAACGCCCGGCTCGCCGAGGACGACGACTCGCTCGGGGACCAGAACTCGCTGATCGAGTTCACGCTGCCGGCGAACGGGACGTACACGATCGTGGTGAACAACTTCGGAGAGGACCGCCGGGCGGGAGTCTACACGCTGACGCTGAGGTAAGACCGATGGCGGACGGTGTCTACCGTCCACCGTCCCCCGTCCAGTATCTTCCTTCTGTGCCCCCCGTGATGATCGCCGTGCTCGTGTCGGGGCGCGGCTCCAACCTGCAGGCCCTGCTGGATGCGACGCACTTAGGCGCGCCGGGCCGGATCGCGCTCGTGATCTCCGACCGCAAGGACGCGGGCGCACTCGACGTCGCGCGCGCTGCCGGCGTGAGCGCCGAGTGGGTGAGAGTGGACGGCGGCGAGGCGGATGCGACCCTGGCCCTCCTCGAGAAGCACCGCATCGGCCTCGTGGTGCTGGCCGGCTACCTGAAGCGGGTGAGCGACCGCGTCGTCGCCGCGTTTCGCGGCCGCATCGTCAACGTGCACCCCGCCCTGTTGCCCGCGTTCGGCGGGCCCGGCATGTACGGGCACCGCGTGCACGAGGCGGTCCTGAAGAGCGGTGCGCGCGTGTCGGGCGCGACGGTCCACGTCGTGGACGAGCAGTACGATCACGGACCGGTGCTCGCCCAGTGGCCCGTGCCCGTCCGTCCGGGCGACACGGCCGAAACGCTCGCCGCGCGCGTCCTCGCCGTCGAGCACCGGCTGCTGCCCGCCGTGGT
>JBIOIA010000180.1:0-4497 GCA_044449445.1 Gemmatimonadales bacterium | reverse complement strand
GGCAGCAGCTCGAGACCGTTGCGGCCCGGCATGCCCAGGTCGAGGAGCAGGCAGTCGGCGTCGGTCTTCCGCAGGAGCGCAAGCAGGGCCTCACCGTCGTGTGCCACGCCGACCACGGTGAACGACTTCGCGAGCATGGCGCGAAGTGCCTCTACCAGCAGGTGGTGGTCGTCGGCCAGAATGAGCCGCGCCCGGGTCCGGCTCATGCGGCCTCCAGCGGCAGATTCGCCTCGATCGTGGTGCCCTCGCCCTCCCGGCTGGTGATCGTGAGCGAGCCCTTGGCCAGCTCGGCGCGCTCGACCATGGAGGACAGGCCGAGCCCCCGGGCGTTGGCTCCCGGCTCGAGTCCTTTCCCGTGGTCGCTGACGCGCAGGACGAGCGTCGTGCGGGTGGTCGCGAGACTCATCTCGGCTGCCCGGGCGCCGGAGTGCTTGGCCACGTTGCGCAGCGCTTCCTGCGCGATGCGGTACGCGGTGTGGGCCACGGAAATGGGAATCGGATGGCCCGCGTCGCCGGTGGCGACGCTGACATCGAGGCCCGCACGGCCCAGCTCGACGGCCAGCGCCTCGAGCGAGCGGGGCAGTCCGATCTGGTCCACGATGGTCGGGTGCAGTCGGTGCGCCACGTTGCGCAGTGCCTCGCCGAGGTCGGTCAGCTCGGCGGTGAGTGCCCGGAGTCGCTGGGCCTGCTGCGCCGTGGCGCCGGTCGAGAGCGTGGCCCACAGCGCGTCCAGCTCGTGGCGGATCAGGGCGACGCGCTGGAGCATGTCGTCGTGCAGCTCGCGCGCGACCCAGGCGCGCTCCTCCTCGTGGGCGCGCAGCACTCGCTGCGAGTAGTCCTGCTGCAACGTCAGACGCCGCCGCTGCGCGACCACGAGCGCGGCGGCGAACGCGACCACGACGATCGTCAGGCTGACGACGCCGGCGAGAAAGACCGACCAGAACGCAGTGACGGCCGGGGACACAGGAGCCCGCAGGTGATGAGGACGAATGCCGCCACGTTGACCACGGCGCGCACGTTCAGGGCACGAAGGATGATCTCGGGATTGGTGCGAACCAGCGCGGCGCCGAGTGGCGTCAGGAAGATGAGCGCGCCGAAATGGAGCGACAGGCCCGCGCAGATCCAGAACCAGTCTTCCCGGAGCAGCGATTCCGTGGCGTCGGCGCTGCGCGTGACCAGGGTGTACAGTGCCGCGCTCAGGGAGAGCAGCGAGTAGACCGGCTCGGCGATCGAGCTGAAGTTGTTCGTGTCCTCGACGAGGAGCACCAGCAGCAGCCACGCGAGGACGAAGCCCGGAATGCTCGCGCGGACGGTGAGCCGGGCCAGCTGGCTGAGCTGCCACAGCGACAGCGCCCACAGAATGGCGGCACCCTGAAGCGGGACGAAGACGTACGTCGTCCAGTGGTTGTTGTGGTGCGTCAGGGCCAGGGGAATCGAGACGGCGTTCTGCGCGACATACAGCCCGCACCATATCACGACCCAGCGCCTGCCACCCGTCGTCTGTGCGGGCCGCGCGGCCGCCGCGCCGAGTGGTCCGAGCTCGCTGAGGACCGAGGCCAGGACCGGCCAGGGGATGGCCACGCTCGCGTCTCAGTCCGTGTTGAGCGCGTTGGCGCCGCCGCAGATCGGCGGGCACGGGACGCACACTTCGAGCAGCTCCGCGCCCGTCATGTCGTCGCCGTTCGAGTCCACGCCCACGAGGACCATCGAGCGATGGCCGCGCTCGTTGCGGCCGTGGTAGATCCGCAGCGCGACGCAGCCCTTCTGCCTCAGCAACGACAGCACCTGGTCGCCGTGAAAGGCGCCCGCGTGATCGGCTTCCTTCGGCTTGCCGGTGATGGTCTGCCGGTGGCGCCGGGTATGCGCGGCGGCCTCGGTCAGGCTGATGCGATGGCTGCGTGGCTCGAGTGGGGGCATGGCTTCCTCGGGTGGCTGGTTCGGTCGCCCAACTTGCAGCGGGGTCCTTCTACGCGGAACCCCTGTCAGCACTGACAGGGATACCCCCCCTGTCATCAGTGACAGGCTTTTCCCGCCCGGGCCGGCCCGTAGTGTTGGAGGTGCACCGCCGCGCCTGGCGTCCCACCTATTTCGCCGAGCCGGCGGCCAGCGTGTGCCGGTCCGCGCATCACCCGTCGCGTCGCAGCGGATGGGAGCGTTCCGGTTTCATCGACTGACCCGACGCCGTCGGCCCGGCGCGCACCCAGGCGCATCGCAGACGGGCTGACGGCGAAGGGCGCGCCGGATCCAGGACCCGTCGAGGTGGCGGATGATGCAACTGGTAGAGCGGGGCGGACGAATCACGGCGCGCTCGCCGATCGACGAGAGGGTGCTGCGCTACGCGCCGCTGCTGCGCTTCACGCCCGAAGAGACCCATTTCCCGATTGATCCGTCCACGTTCGTCGAGAAGGCGCTGCTGCGCCGCTACGGCTGGTCCGAGGAGGTGCGCGACGGAGTGTGGCATCCGCGCCGCTCCTGCTGGGAGTCCGCGCCGACCGGTCTGCCGGCCTCGGCCGACGCGCTCGGCCCCGATCTCAACGAGGCCTGCCGGCTGATCCAGTTCGAGGCGCGCGGCACCGAGGCCGGATTCAACCGCCGCCCGTGCGATGCGAGGAACCTGTGGCACGGAAGGCGTGCCGGCTACGCGCTCGAGCTGGCGCAGCCGCTGAGCCGCGACCTGCGCGGCGTGCCCGGCGCCGCACCGTGGCTTCTCTACGACCGCTACTCGATCGAGACGGCCGTCGGCCCGCGGGAGGTCATCGGCTACTGGTTCTTCTACGCGCTCAAACCGACAGCCCAGGCGCACGAAGGTGCCTGGGAGCACGTCAGCCTGGTGCTCTCCGGCGTCGGTGCGGCGCCGCTGGTGCGATTCGAGGGCCCTGCGGGCGCCGTCACGTTCGGCCTGGCCGACGTCGAAACGGTGGAAGACACCCATCCGGTGCTGTACGTCGAGTCGGGCAGCCACATGATGTTCCGCACCGCGGACGAGATCGGGCCCGGAAGCGCGGATAGCTACTCCCTGTTGCTGCGCTCCTGGCGACTCGAGCCCCGGCGCATGCCGGCGATGAGCTGGTCGTGCTTCGACGGCGCGTGGGGACGCGTCGGCAGCGGTCCGCGCACGACCGGGCCGCTCGGCCCGCTGTTCCGCCGCGAGACCGCCGCGACGATCGCGCGGTCGGTCGCCTCCGAATCGAGGCCGTAGCCGAGATCCACAACCCGGAGGCGCCATGCTGCTCCACCAGGTGGGCGTCGTCGCGGAAGTCAGCCAGGTCGCTCTGGGCGAGCTGATGCGGGTCGCGGCCGCGCTGCAGAAGCAGGCGAGCCGTGACTTCGCGCCGATCTGGGGCGTCAAGGCGACGGTGAACGCGTTCCAGAGACTGGACGACGTGCCGGTCGGCTACTGGCCGGTCATCGTGATGGACAACATCCAGCAGTCGGGCGCGGGCGGCGTGCACCTGGACCGCAACGGCCAGCCGTACGCGCTGGTGCAGTACGATGACGCGTGGTCCATGACGGCGAGCCACGAGACGCTCGAGATGCTGGCCGACCCGTTCGGCAACCGGCTCCAGGCGAGCCAGTCGCTGAAGCCGGGGCAGGGCCGGGTCGAGTACCTCGTCGAAGTGTGCGACCCGTGCGAGGCGCCGGGCTACGCGTACACGGTCAACGGCGTCACGGTGAGTGACTTCTACACGCCGCACTTCTTCGATCCGGTCGCCAGTCCGGGCGTGCGCTACAGCTACACCGGGGCCGTGCAGAGCCCTCGCGACGTGCTGCCTGGCGGTTACATCAGCTGGCACGAGCCGGTGTCGGACAGCTGGTGGCAGCTGCTCTACTTCAACGACAAGAAGACGTTCCGGAAGCTCGACATGACGGGCCGCCACGAGGGCAGCCTGAGAAGCAAGGTCGACGCGCTGACGAAACGCCCGGATTCGGCGACCGGGCGGGGCAGAGCGGCCGGAGCGCTGCGCGAGCTGGCCCTGCGCTCGTCCAGCGACGACGCGACGTCGGCCAAGGCCGAGGCGTGGCGCAGGGAGATTGCCCGTCTGCTCCGGAAGGCACCGCGGACGCAGACACGGCGAACGCGGAAACGGTAGATCGGCCTACCAGCGCTCCATCTTCACGTCCGCGAGCACCGCATGCTGGTCGTTGAACACCAGCGTGCGCGCCCGCGCTGGCAGCGGCGGGCCCACGTACTCGAGTTGACTTCCCGATACGTTCACGCGGAAGTGCCCGATCCGCTGGTCGCCGAGGTCCACGGCGACCAGGACGGGCATGTGAAACTCCGGCGGAACGTGCTCCTGCGTGATCCGCATGTGCACGCGGAACTGTCCGTCACCGGCATCCTCGTTCGCCCACGCCACGTGATATGTCGGGATCGCGGTGCCCTTCACCCACTGGTTGAAGAACCAATCCATCGGCGCGCCCACGTGCTGCTCTACCACCCTCCGGAAATCATCCGTCGTCGCCGGCTTCCCCCGGTACTGCTGGTAGAAGTCGCGC
>JBIOIA010000179.1:0-4504 GCA_044449445.1 Gemmatimonadales bacterium | reverse complement strand
GAAGTTCTAGGCGGCGGGGGCAGGCGGCAGAGGAGACAACACTTGCGTGATACGACGGCGGACATCGCGGCACTAACTAACGGCCTTCAGCGGGCCCTGGGCGACGACATGGTGTCGCTGATGCTCTACGGCTCGGCGGCCCGGGGAACGGCCGTCCGGGGCTACTCGGACGTGAACGTCCTGCTGGTCCTCAGGCAGGCATCGGCAGATGTCCTGCGCCGCGCGGCGGGCGCGCTCACGGCCTGGGGAAAGGCGGGGCATCCCTCGCCGCTCATTCAGACCGAGGCGGAATGGGCCGCCTCGACGGACGTCTTCCCCATGGAGATCGACGACATCCGCGAGGCGCACCGGCTGCTGGCCGGACGCGACGTGGTGTCCGGGCTTGCGACCGCGCGCGCCGACGTCCGCGAGGAGCTGGAGCGCGAATCGCGCGGCAAGTTGATCCGCCTGCGTGCCGGGTATGCGGCCTCGGCCGCCGACGGCAAGGCACTGGGCTCCTTGCTCGCGGGCGCGACGGGCACCTTCCTGACCTTCTTCCGCGCGGCGCTGCGACTGGCCGGCCGCCCGATTCCGGCGGAGCCGGCGGGCGTGGTGCGCGAGGCGTCCCTTCTCGCGGGGTTCGACGCCGCGGCGTTCGCCTGGGCGCTCGAGGAGCGGGGCGGCGCGAAGCCGAAGAAACTGGGCCCGTACGACCCGGTCGCGGCGGCGTATCTCGCGGCGGTCGAGCGATTCGTGAAGTACGTGAACGATCTGACATGACGGCGGAGCATGACACAATGACCAACGGAGGAAGCATGCGCAGGTTGCGACTCATCGTTCCACTGCTGGCGATCGCGCTCACCGGCTGCGGTTACAACCGCATCCAGACGCTGGACGAGCAGATCAACGCGTTCGAGGGCCAGATCAAGGTGCAGCTCCAGCGGCGCGCCGACCTGGTGCCCAACCTGGTCGAAACCGTCCGGGGCTACGCCCAGCAGGAGCAGACGATCTTCATCGGCGTCGCCGAGGCGCGCAGCCGGCTCAACAGCGCGATTCAAACCGGCGACCTGTCACAGATGGCGACCGCGAACCAGGGCCTGACGGGCTCGCTCTCGCGGCTCATCGCGGTCTCGGAGAACTACCCGCAGCTCAAGTCGAACGACAACTTCAAGGCGCTGCAGGACCAGCTGGAAGGGACGGAGAACCGGATCGCGACGGCGCGGCAGGACTACAACAGCGCCGTGCAGACGTACAACAGCTACATCCGGCAGTTCCCGGTCGTCCTGACGGCCAAGGTGATCGGGAAGCACTCGCGCGCCTACTTCGACCTCACGACCGCAGGAGCGGCGGAGGTGCCGCACGTCAACTTCACGCCGCCGGCGGCCGCCACGCCCGGTGCCAGCAAGCGGTAACGAGGGCGGGAAAACACGAAGGGCTCAGCGACCGCTGAGCCCTTCTCCTATTCGGCTGTCGTGCGTCAGTCGGCGATGGCGTTCGGCATCACGAACTTGAGCGGATCCGTGGCCCGTCCGTCGATGCGCACTTCGTAATGCAGGTGCGGACCGGTCGCCAGGCCGGTGCTGCCGACGTACCCGAGCTTGTCGCCGCGCTTGACCATCTGGCCGACGCGAACCGCCGTGCGCGACTGGTGCGCATACCGGGTCATGACGCCGTAGCCGTGATCGATCTCCACGGTCAGGCCATAGCCGTTCTCCCAGCCCACCTTGGTCACCCGGCCCGCGGCCGCGGCGATGATTATCGTGCCGTACGGCGCGCTGATGTCGATGCCTTCGTGCGGGCGGCCGTAGTGCAGGATGGGATGGTAGCGGATGAGCGAGAAATTGCTCGACAGGAATCCGATGGTCGGCATGATGCTCGGCGTCGCGGCGAGCCGCACCTGGTGCGCGCGAAGGCTGTCGGCGGCCTCGCTCAGCGAGGCGGAGACGAGGTTCGCGCGCCGCGTCAGCTCGTCGAGGTTGGCCACGGTCCGCAGGGCCTCGCGACCGTTCGAGCCGCCATCGGCGAGCAAGCGGTCGCGCTCGGGCCACGCGCCGACGGGGCCACCCACGCCCGCGCGCCGCACGTCGTCGTTCAGCGGATCGAGGCCCGCCAGCAGACGGACCTGCTCATCACGGTGCGAGATGATGGCGATCGTATCGGAGAGCGTGCCGAGGTGCTGGTTCAGCCGGGCCAGCTCGTCGGACAACGCGCGGTTCTCGCGCTCGAGGTGCTGGCTCCGCGCGACCTGCACCGTGCGCGTGAGGACGCCGAAGGTCAGGACCAGCAGAAACGCCGCCACCAGGCCGACCACGCCCAGGACCACCTTCAGGAACGTCGCGCTGACCGCGACCGACCTGCTGGTGCTCTCGCCATGCGGCACGATCATCACCGTCCAGCGGCGTTGCGACATTCGACCGATGGTTCCCCTATTTAGACACGAAAGCCGGCGGGTGGGCCGCCAGCGCTATTCCGAGTGGCTCAATAGTACGCCCGGCCCGGAGATGCTGTCAACCGCATCAATCCGCCGTTGGGCGCGGATATCCCTACAGGAGATAAGCCATTTTGGCACAATGGATTACGAGGCAACCCCAGGGGTCCTCTCCGGCTTGGGAAACAGCGGGGCAATGCGCGTCGTCGCCCGCCCTGAAACCCGGGGTTCAGAAATGTGATCCCACGCACGTTCCGGCTGTAGCGTCGGGCCCATGCCCAAAGCGGACCACAACTTGGCGGAAGCCTCGGGCAGGAACGGCGAGGCGAGCACGGCGAGCCGCACCAGGGCGCGGGCCAGCGCGCCCAGGGTTTCGTCGAGCCCGCGCTCGTCCTTCGCCTTGGCCTGCGTCCAGGGCGCCCGCCGGTCCACGTAGACGTTCGCCTCGGTGACGAGGTCCCACGCGGCGGCGGCGCCCTTGTGGAGGAGCAGGGCGTCCATCGCCCGGACGTAGCGCGCCGCGACCTCGTGCCCGGCGCGATCGAGCTCGGTGTCGGGCGCGTCGGGCACGACGCCCTTCCGGTAGCGCTCGAGCATCGCGAGCACGCGCGAGGCCAGGTTGCCGAACCCGTCGGCGAGGTCTGCGGTGTAGCGCTCGTCGAAGCGCTCCCACGTGTAGCTGCCGTCCGCGTCCCACGGGATCTCGCGCAGCAGGAAGTAACGCAGCGAATCCGGCCCGTGCCGCTCGATCGCATCGCCCAGCCCGAACGACCCGCCGGCCGACTTGCTGACCTTCTCGCCCCTGAACAGCGCGAAGCCGTGGGCCCACACGTGCTCGGGCAGCGGGAGCCCGGCCGATTCGAGCATCGCGGGCCAGATGACGCAGTGCAGCCGGGTGATGTCCTTGCCGACGACGTGCAGCTGCGCGGGCCAGCGCGATTCCCATCCGGGCTCCGGGAAACCCGTGGCGGTGAGGTAGTTGGGCAGCGCGTCGAACCACACCCAGGTCGTCTGCGTCTCGCCGCCCTCGAGCGGGCGCGGCCACGGGATACCCCAGCTGAGCCGGGCGCGGGTGACGGAGATGTCCTCGAGCCCCGAGTCGATCAGCGCGAGGATCTCGTTGCGTCGCGCCTCCGGCTCGAAAAAGCCGGGACGCGAGTTGAGCCGGCGCAGGAAGTCGGCGTAGCGCGAGAGGCGGAAGAACCAGTTGCGCTCGGTCTTCCGTTCGAGCGTGAGGCGCGGATGGATGGTGCAGTGCCCGTCCTCGATTTCGGCGTCGCGCTTGAACAGCTCGCAGCCGACGCAGTACCAGCCTTCATAGGCTTGCTGGTAGAAATCGTCCGGGTTCGTCCGGTAGATCCGCTCCACCAGCGCGCGCACGCCGGCCTTGTGCTGCGGTTCGGTGGTGCGTATGAACCGGTCATAGGTGACGTCGAGCCGGTCCCAGGTCTTCCGGAACAGGTCGGCGACGCGGTCGGTGTAGGCCTGGGGCGAGGTGCCCGCCGCCTCGGCGGATTGCGCGACCTTCTGGCCGTGCTCGTCCATGCCGACGAGGAAGCTGACTTCGTCGCCGCGCAGGCGGCGGTAGCGCGCGATGGCATCGGCGCCGACGCGCTCGTAGGCGTGCCCGACGTGCGGGTCGCCGTTGGCGTAGTCGATGGCCGTCGTGATGTAGAAGCGGCTCACGCGTCAGGTCCCGGCCCCGGTCCTGCCGGACCGCCACCGTGGCCGCCCCTGCGCCGACGCCTGCGCCGCCGTCGCCGCGGCACCTCACCGGCGGGCTGCGCCTCGGGAGCCTGCGTCTTACGGTCCTTCTGGTCCTGCTCCTGCCGAGCGCGCCCTTCGGGGCGCGGTTGCGACTCGAGCTCGGCGACAGCGGCGACCGGCTGCGAGGCCTGCGCGGTCTCCATCTCTCCCTTCAGGTCCGCGAGCTCGACGATGCGCGCCGTGCCGTCCTCAGCCCGCAGCGTCACGCGGTCCCGGAAGATGTCGATGCTGTGGACCTTCTCCTTGCCCTTCGCCAGCTCGAGGATCCTGCCTTCCTTGGGGAACCGCTTGCGGCTCTGCACGTAGAACTCGTGCTCGTAGCGCAGGCAG
>JBIOIA010000178.1:0-4542 GCA_044449445.1 Gemmatimonadales bacterium | reverse complement strand
GTTCTACCTGCTGTTCTACACCCTCGCCACGATTGCCGCGTTCGCGGTCCTCATCGCGAAGGGCCGCGGCGGCGAGCGCGACGTGACGCTCGACGACCTCGCGGGCCTTGCCGAGACGCACCCGCTGCTCGCCGGCGTCATGGCGATCTCGATGCTGTCGCTGATGGGCTTCCCAGGGACCGCGGGCTTCGTCGGGAAGTGGTACATCCTGCTGGCCGCGACCGGCGGCGGGTACGTCACGGTCGCAGTCGTGCTCGTCCTCGCGAGCGTAGTGTCGGCGGGCTACTACCTCCCGGTGATCATGGCGATGTACATGAAGCCGCGCGCGACCGAGCGGGCGCACCAGCAGACCGTGTTGCCGAATGTGGTGCGCGTCATGCTCGCCGCGATGCTGGTGGCGCTGGTGTACTTCGGCGTCTACCCCGGCTCGGCGCTCGAGACGGCGCGGCTGGGCAGCTCGACGTTCCTGCCGAGGATGATGACGGCGCAGAGCGCGCGGCCCATGCAGATCACGCCGCTTCCGCCCGGTCATCCCGGCACGCCGGGTGGGGACTCGCCGCAACTTCCGCCCGGCCACCCGGGCACGCCGGGAGCCACCCGCCAGCTGCCTCCGGGCCACCCGGGCGTACCGGTTCGCTGAGCGCGGGCCGGTTCCGGCCCCCGATTCGATGCGCATCGATCCCGTCATCTTCCGGCAGTACGACATCCGCGGCACCGTGGGCGTAGACCTCACGCCGGACGTAGCGCGGGCGGTCGGACGCGCGATGGGCAGCGAGGCCACTGCGCGGCTCGGCCGCGCCCCGACGCTGGCGGTGGGCCGCGACAACCGGCCCAGCGGCGAGTCGCTCGAGCGCGCGCTGATCGAGGGTCTGGTGTCGACCGGCGTCTCGGTCGTGGACGTCGGGCTGGTCCCCACACCGACCCTCTACTTCGCGATCGCGCGGCTTCGCGCGGACGGCGGCGTGCAGGTCACCGGATCGCACAACCCGCCCGAGTTCAACGGCCTCAAGATGGTCCTGGACGGCCTGCCGTTCGCCGGCGAAGACATCCAGGGCCTGAGGCGCCGCATCGAGTCCGACACGTACACGGCGGGGCGGGGCGCCGCGCGCACGCAGAACGTCCTGGCCGACTACAAGGCCGAGGTGCTGCAACGCATCGGCAAGCTGCCGCGCCGGGTGAGGGTCGTCGTGGACTGCGGCAACGGCACGGGCAGCGTGATCGCGCCCGAGCTGCTCGAGGCGCTGGGCGCCGACGTGGTCCGCCTGTTCTGCGAATCGGACGGCAGCTTCCCCAATCACCACCCCGACCCGACCGTGCTCGAAAACCTCGAGGACCTGCAGGCCAGCGTGAAGCGGGAGCAGGCCGAACTGGGGATCGCGTTCGACGGCGACGCCGACCGGATCGGCGCCGTGGACGAACGCGCCGAGGTCCTGTTCGGCGATCAGATCCTCACGATCCTGGGGCGCGACATGACGCGCCGCCTCGGCAAGGGCCGCGAAGTCATCTTCGACGTGAAGTGCTCCGACACGCTGGTGGACGCGCTCGAGGCCGTCGGCGCCAAGCCCGTGATGTGGATGACGGGCCACTCGTTCATCAAGAAGAAGATGAAGGACGACGGCGCGACCCTGGCCGGCGAGATGAGCGGCCACATGTTCTTCGGGCCGCCGGACTACCTGGGCTTCGACGACGCGATGTACGCGGCCGCGCGGCTGCTGCGCATCGTGGCCGAGCAGGGCACGGGCCTCGCGCGACTGATCGCGGACCTGCCGCGGCTCGCGTCCACGCCGGAGATCCGCGCCGACTGCCCCGAGGACCGCAAGGTGCCCGCGGTCCGCGCGGCGGAGCGTTACTTCAGCGCGAAGTATCCGACCGTCACGATCGACGGCGTGCGCTGGCGCACGCCGGAGGGCTGGGGGCTGATCCGCGCATCCAACACCCAGCCCATTCTCGTCCTGCGCTTCGAGGCCAGGACGGCCGCGGGGCTGGACGCCATCCGCCGCGAGGCCCTCGAGGTCCTCGGCCGCGAGGGGGTGAGCATCCCACGCGCCTGAGCCGGAGGAGCCTGGCGCTGCTCGCCGTTGCCGCGGTGCTGGTTCTGCTGTTCGGCGGCCGCTGGGTCGCGCTGCGCTACACCGAGCACGCGTGGTTTGCGGACCTGGAGCAGGGCGCGCGCTACCGCGAGCTCATGCTGCGCGCCTTCGCGTGGCAGGTCGCCGTGTTCGCCGCCGCGTTCCTGTGGTACGCCGGGCACACGCTCGGGCTCTACCGGTCCATCGGCTCGGTGCACCTGCCGCGGCGCCTGGGCAACCTGGAAATCGACGAAGCGGTGCCGGCGCGCACGCTGCGCGGCATCGCGCTCGGCATCGCCCTGCTGCTCGCGATCGCGACCGCGTACACCTTCAACGACCTCGGCGACTACGTCGCGCTGGCGCGCGTCGCGCCGCCGCTCGGCGTCACCGAGAACGTCCTGGGACAGGACGCTTCGTTCTATCTCGCGACGCTGCCGCTGCTCGAGATCCTCCACCTGCTCGCCACCGTCTCGGTGCTGCTCGCCTGCCTGCTCGTCGTAGGGCTCTACATGCTCACCGGCAGCCTGACCGTGTCCAGGCGCAGCGTGCGGATCACGCCGCATGCGCGCGCCCACCTCGCAGTGCTGCTGTGCGCGCTCGCACTGGTGCTGGCCTGGGGCTTCCATCTGGACACCTTCGAGCTCGTCGCCGGCGGCGGCCATCTGGGCGGCGCGCTGAGCGGAGTGGACCGGACCATCCGTATCCCGGCATCGAGCGCCCTCGCGGTGATCGCGCTTGCCGTCGCAGCGGGCACCGCGCTGGCGAATCGCTGGGTGCGCCCCGGGGTCCTCGTCATCATCTGGGGGACGCTCGTCGTGGCCGCGCTGCTTGGCCGCGTGGTGATCCCGCTCCTGGCGGAAGCCTGGACCGCCGACTCGAACCCGACGCTCCAGCGCGAACTCCAGCGGAACGCCGACGAGGCCGCCCGGGCCGCCTTCGGCCTCAGGGACATTCCGATTGACCGGATCGGCGCGGGCCCGGTCGCCACCGACAGCGCTGCCGCGCTCGAGGAAGCCCTGTCCGGCGTCTACGCATGGAGCACGGAGTCGGGCGTCGCCGGGCGGTTGCTCGATGCCGCCGCGGGCGACACGACACACAGTCGCGCCTGGAGCATCACGCCGGTCGTGGCGCGGACGGGGACGCGGCTGCGCCCCGCCGCGCTCGCGATCGCGCAGACCGACGTCGCCTCGGTTCCCAGGCTGGTGCCGAGGCCTCGCTGGTCGCAGTGGCACCGCGAGACGCTCGCCTGGGGCTCGGAGCCGGTGGCGATCGAGGTCGGCCTGCAGCCGGGGCCGCTGCGCTTCCTGGCCGCGCTCGAGCCCGCCGACACCACCGCTCCGATGACGCCGTTGCGCCACAACCCGGGACGCATCCGGTTCCTGCCCAGGCCCGCCGAGCTGGGCGTGGTCGGACCGGACGAGAACACGTTCGGCGCGGACGCGCCCGGCATCCTGCTTTCCGGATGGCCGCGCCGCCTGCTGCTGGCCTGGTCGCTCCAGTCCCCGCCGCTGCTCGACGAGCACACGTCCATCGCCGATCGCGTGCTCTATTGGCGCGACCTGCCGGAGCGCCTGGCCCGGCTCTACCCGTTCGCGGGTTTCGATCCGCCGCGGGCCACGATGCTGGACGGCCGGCTGGTGTGGATGGCCGACGGCTATCTCACTTCGAGCCGCTATCCGCTGGCCGAGCACGTGCGGTGGCGCGGCGACGACGTCAACTACATCGAGTCGCCCTACGTGGCGACCGTGGACGCGTTCGACGGGCAGACGGAGCTGTACCTGAGACCCGGTGCCAGCGCCTTCGCCGTCGGGGTCGCGCGCGGCTCGGCGCTGGATCCGCTCCCCTCCGACAGCATGGCGCCCGGGCTGCGCCGCGAGCTCGGCTATCCGACGGGCCTGCTCGGCGCGCAGGCCGCGATGTTCGCGCGCCACGGCCCCGGCGCGATACCCGCGCTGGCACTCGCGACCACCGACAGCGCCGCCCTGCGCGACGCGTCGCTGCTCGAGCCGACATTCGCGCTGCTCGCGCTCGGATCCTCGCAGGTGCGCCTGTGGCAGCTGCTGCCGTTCACCGATGTTCGCGGCACGCGGCTCGCCGCCCTGCTCGCGGCGTCGGCGACGGAGTCCGGCCGGATCGAGCTGCGTGTCGTCGTGCCGCAGGGACCGCTCGCCCTCACGCCGGCGGAGGCCGCCTCCCGAATGGCCGGGACGCCGGCCGCGGTAGCGTCGGCCGCTTTCGCGGGCCCGGCGGGCCCCGCGCGCGGGAAGGTGCACGTGGTACCGGCGGCCGGGACCATCGTGTACGCGCAGGCGTTGTACGCGACCGCCGACCGACAGCCGCCGCGCATGGCGGGGATCATTCTCCTCGCAGGTGACCGGGTGGCCGTCGGCGCGGACCTCTCCTCCGCCGTTCGGTCATTGCAACGCGGGGACGCCGGCACCACCCGCCTGCCGCTCGGCACCGAGGAGCTCGC
>JBIOIA010000177.1:0-4672 GCA_044449445.1 Gemmatimonadales bacterium | reverse complement strand
GTGCGCGGGCACATGTGGGCGGGCCGCGGCGAGGGCGTCGCCGACAGCACGGGCACGCTGGTCTACCCGATGTCGCTCGCGACCGACGTGTCGCAGACCCTGGGCGTGGGCATCGGCGACCGGATCAGCTGGACGGTGCAAGGCCTCCAGGTCGAGACCCGCGTGGCCGCGCTGCGCGAGGTGGACTGGGCCCGCTTCGAGCCGAACTTCTTCGCGGTCTTCTCCACGGCGGCCCTCGTGCACGCGCCCGCGAGCTGGGTCGTGGCCACCCGCGTGGAGGACGCGGCGCAGCGCGCCCGGGTCCAGCGCGTGGTCGCGGAGCGGTTCTCCAACGTGATCGCGTTCGACGCGGCTGCGGTGCAGCAGACGCTCGACCGGGTGTTCCGGAAAATCGCGACGGCGGTCCGGTTCATGGCCGCCTTCAGCATCGCGATCGGCGCGCTCGTGCTCCTGGGCGCGGTGTCCGCGGGCCGGCTCCAGCGCATCCGCGAGGGAGCGCTGCTCAAGGCCCTGGGCGCGACCCGGCGTCAGCTCTCGCGCATCCTGCTCACCGAGTATCTCGCGCTCGGCGCGCTCGCCGCGCTCGTCGGCATCGGGCTCGCGACCCTGGGCGCCTGGGCGTTCACGCACTGGGTGCTGAAGTTGAGCTTCGGCGTGCCGCCGCTCCCGATCGGCATCGTCGCGATCGCGACCGCGGCGCTCGTGGCGGTGGTCGGTCTAACGGCGAGCCGAGAGGTGTTCCGTCGGACGGCGATGGAGGTGCTGCGAGACGTCTAGGTGGGAAGCCCTGGAAAGACGTAGAACTCCTGGCCTTCGTCGTCCGAATCCATCTCGATGAACCCGTTCACGACCATCTCGTCGAGCTGGCGCTTCACTTCCTTGAACCCGCGTCCTGTTTCGGACACCGCCTCGGACGCCGAGAGCTTGCCGCCGCGCTGCATGGCCGCCTGCACCAGCGCGACCTGGAACTCCTCGGTCGTCCGCGGGATGCGCTTGCCGGTGAGCGCGGCGTGCGCGCCGCCGCGGCCCAGCAGCCGCGGGTCAACGCCCTCCAGCGCGAGGCGGTTGTTCGCGTCCTCGACCATGCGCGGTATCAGGAACAGGTCGATGACCTGGCCGACCCCGAACAGGCCCCACGTGAACAGGTACAGCAGCCCCGTGCCGATCTTGCCGGCATAGAGCCGCTGCAGCCCGGCGACGCCCAGGAAGCACGCCGCCCACAGGATGTATGCGGTGCCCTTCTCCTTCACGTACGGAATTTACGCCTCCGACGGCCGCTCCGTCAGCTTCCGGAACACGAAGAACCCGAGCCACACCACGGCCACGATCAGCACGATCTTGATCGCGAGCGCCACGAACCCGATGAGGGTCGCGAAGACGGGGAGCAGCAGCAGGAACAGCAGCTTGGTGATGATCGCGCCGACGAAACCGACGGCGGCGAGTGTAACGATGGGCTTCAGCACGTTCGGGCCTCCCTGAGGGTCGGGAGGCCCTACGGAGCGCTCAGCCGGCAGGTTTCAGTGGCCGCCCGCGTCGGCAAACTGCTTGACCAGCTCGCCGATGACCTTCTTGGCGTCGCCGAACAGCATCCAGGTCTTGGGCGAGAAGTACAGCTCGTTGTCGATGCCCGCGAACCCGGGGTTCTTGCTCCGCTTGATGGCGAACGCGGTCTTCGCCTTGTCGGCGTCGATGATGGGCATGCCGTAGATCGGGCTCGTCTTGTCGTAGCGCGCGCACGGGTTCACCACGTCGTTCGCGCCCACCACCAGCGCGACGTCGCACTGCGGCATGTCGGGGTTGATCTCGCTCATCTCGACGAGGTCGGTGTATGGGATGTCGGCCTCGGCGAGCAGCACGTTCATGTGGCCCGGCATCCGGCCCGCCACCGGGTGGATCGCGAACTTCACCGTGACGCCGCGCTTCTTCAGCTGGTCGTACAGCTCCTTCACTTTGTGCTGCGCCTGCGCGACGGCCATGCCGTAACCGGGAATGATCACGACCAGGTTGGACTGCTCCATCACCTGGGCGGCCCCCTCGATGGTCTCGGCCTTGTAGACCTTGCCCTCGCCGAGCTGCTTGGCCTGCGACACCTGCCCGAAGGCGCCGAACAGCACGTTGGTGAACGAGCGGTTCATCGCCTTGCACATGATGATCGACAGGATCAGACCGGAAGATCCGTCGAGCGCGCCGGCCGTGATCAGCAGCTTGTTGTCGAGCACGAACCCCATCGCCACGGCCGAGAGGCCCGCGTACGAGTTGAGGATCGAGATCACCGTCGGCATGTCGGCTCCGCCGATCGGGATGATCAGCAGCACACCGAACAGCAGCGCCATGCCGATGATCGCCGGGAACAGCTTCGGCGCCCACTCCGCGGCCGGGCTCGCGATGACCGCGATGCCGATCGTCGCCGCGATCAGCAGCAGGCCGAGATTCATGAAGTTCTGGCCCTTGTACGTCACGGGCCGCTGCGGAATCCACTTCACTTCCTGGAGCTTGCCGGCGGCCATGAGGCTGCCGGTGAACGTGAGGAAGCCGAGAATGATCTCGGCCACGATCGCCGACATCCGGAACGTCGTGAGGTGCTCCGGCGAGGCGTGGACGTGGAGGTAGTACTCGGCGGTGCCCACGAGGCCGGCGGCGAGCCCGCCGAAGGCGTGCGACAGGGCCGTCCGCTGCGGGACCGCGGTGAGCGGCACCATCGAGAGCGGGATGCCAACCACGAAGCCGAGGGCGATCGCGATGACGATCCAGCCGTGGTGCACCACGACGGGCTGGATCCAGGTCGCCGCGACCGCGATCGTCATCGCCGCGACACCCGCGAACACGGCCTGGCGGGCCGTCTTCGGGTCATTCATCCAGTGCAGCGAGAAGACGAACAGCGCCGTCGCGATGAGGTAGCAGAGCTGCACGAGCGAGGGCATCATTTCTTGTCTCCCTCGCGCGACTGCTTGAACATCTTGAGCATCCGGTCGGTGATCAGGAACCCGCTCACGATGTTCGTCATCGACGCGAACAGCGCGATGCCGCCCAGCAGGCGGATCTCCGGCGGGTAGTCGGACCCCGTCACGATCAGCGAACCCACGACCGCGATCGCCGAGATCGCGTTCGTGATGGACATCAGCGGCGTGTGCAGCAGCCGCGACACGCGGCGGATGACGCCGATCCCGATGAACGTCGACAGCAGGAACACGAACACCATCGACCAGAGGTCAAACGGCTGAGCAGTGCTCACGACTTCTCCCGCGCTCACGATTTCGCCAGCGCTTCGTTCGTGCGGGCGTGCATGACCTTGCCCGCGTGGGTGATCAACGACCCCTGCTGAATGTCGTCGTTCAGGTCGAGCACGAACGCCTTGTCCTTCGTGAACGCCTGGAGGAACGCGGTGAGGTTGCGCGAGAAGAACGTGCTGGCGTGCGTCGGCACCGAGGCCGCGACGTTGAGCGGGGCGAGGATCTTCACCCCGCGCTCCACCACCGTCTCGCCGGGGCGCGACAGCTCGCAGTTGCCGCCGCCGTCCGCCGCGAGGTCCACGATGATCGAGCCGGGCATCATCTTCTCGACCGTCTGCCGGCTGATCAGCTTGGGCGCGAACACGCCGCCGATCAGCGCGGTCGTGATCACGACGTCCACCACCGCGCAGTGCTCGATCAGCATCTGCTTCTGCTTCGCCTGGTCCTCGGCCGAGAGCTCCTTGGCATAGCCGCCGCCGGCCGCGGCCTCCTGCGCGAGCTCGATGCCGACGTACTTGGCGCCGACGCTCTCGATCTGCTCCTTCACCTCGGGACGCACGTCGGTCGCGGTGACGTTGGCGCCGAGCCGCCGCGCGGTGGCGATCGCCTGGAGGCCCGCCACGCCCGCGCCGATCACGAATACCTTGGCCGCCGGCACCATGCCGGCCGCCGTCATCAGCATCGGGAAGTACTTGGGCAGCTCCACCGAAGCGAGCAGCACGCCGCGGTAGCCGGCGATGTTCGCCTGCGAGCTGAGCGTGTCCATCGCCTGCGCGCGCGTGGTGCGCGGGATCGCGTCGGTGGAGAAGGCCGTGATGCCGCGGGCGGCCAGCGCGCGCACCACCGCGAGATTCCGCAGCGGCATCAGCGAGCCGAGGATGAAGCTGCCCTGGCGCATCCACCCGACCTCATCGCGCCCACCGCCCACCGCCGGGGCGTTCACCTTCAGCACGAAGTCCGCGCGGCCGAGCAGCGCCTGCGCATCGCTGTCGATCGTGGCGCCGGCCGCTTTGTAGAGCTCGTCCGAGAAGCCGGCCTGTAGCCCGGCACCCGCCTCGACCGCCACGGTGTAGCCAGCCTGGATCAGCTTCTTGCACGACTCGGGGACCAGGGCGACGCGGTGCTCCCCGGGTGCTGTTTCCTTCGGAACCGATATGTGCACTGATGCTCCTGGAAAGCCGGTTTGTCGGGCACGAGGAAATTGCTGGCCCACGGCCATGCGCCGATGAAACGGCGTATAGGGAACCTTCATAATTCGCGCTCCCCTATGCAAGGCAGGCAAAATCCACTCCCTGCGTAACTTTGCCGTACAAAGAACTTGACAACACGCAGCCCGGCGTGCAGGTTTGGCCCATGCCCGGCGCCTCGCAGCACACCCCCCCGAGCGACCCCCCGGACCTCTCGATCCGGGCGATGGACAACCTGCGCTTCATCCGCGAGAC
>JBIOIA010000176.1:0-4711 GCA_044449445.1 Gemmatimonadales bacterium | reverse complement strand
GACGTCACGCCCTTCGCGCAGGTGGGCGGCGAGCCGTTCCGCATCGGCGCGCTCTCCCCGTGGCTGGGCGCCCAGCGCGCCACCGGAAGCGTCGTCACCTACTACATGCTGCACGCCATGAGCAACATGGTGGTGTGGCTCGCGGGCATCGTCCTGGTGCTCGCGCTGTATCACCCGCCCACGCCGCTCGTCGTGCCGCTCCTGGTCGCCCTGGTGCTGATCACCCTGCTCATCGCGTTCGTCTTCACGCGCCACCAGCAGGGAATCGTCGCCCCGCTCGTGCGCTTCTTCGGCAAGGTCCCGCTCGCCGGCCGGCTGGCGCGCCGGATCGAGGCGCGCTCTTCGGGCATCGAGGCGCTGGACCGCACCATCACCGGCTTCTACCATGCCAGCCCGGGGCGGTTCTGGCTCGCGCTGTTGCTCGATACGCTCGGCCGGTTCGTCTCGATGTTCGAGTACTGGCTGGTGGCGCGCGCCATCTCCGTCGAGATGAGCGTGCTCCAGGCGGTGGTCATCTCCAGCTTCAGCGCCCTGGCGACCAACGTGATCTTCTTCATGCCGCTCCAGGCGGGCAGCAAGGAGGGCGGGCTCTACTTCGCCTTCAAGCTGGCGGGCCTGGACCCGACCATCGGCATCTTCGCGGCGCTCGTCCAGCGGGTGCGGGAGTGGACCTGGATCGGCGTGGGGCTGCTGCTGATCTGGCTGGCCGGGGAGCGCGTGGACCGGGGCTCCAACGGGGTGACCGTTTGACGTGCCGCGTCCTGCGACACAGAATAGTCCGACACAGATGACACCCGACGTCCGAGGGCTCCCGCTGCTGTTGCTCGCCACGCTCGCGCTGAGCGCGCGCGCCGAGGCGCAGCGCCCGCGTCCCGGGGCCCGCGCGGGCCGGCCCGCGGCGGCCGCGCGTGCGGCGGCACCACCGCGCACCACCTGGACGGCCGTGGCGGCCGGCAGCTCGTTCACCTGCGCCCTCGACCAGACCGGGCAGGGCTACTGCTGGGGCGAGAACGTCAACCACAAGCTGGGCATTCCCGACGAGGTCAACGTCCGGCGCCCGCGCCCGATCGATACACCCCAGCGCTTCGAGTCCATCGCCACGGGAGTGCTGGACGGCTGCGGCGTCACCCGCGAGGGCTCGCTGGTGTGCTGGGGCGGTCCGGACCAGGGCGGCACGCCGCCGCGCAGCACGCTGGGCGACATGCGCTTCCACCTGATCGGGCTCGCGTCGGGCGGGTGCGGCGTCGCGCTCGATGCGTCCGCGTGGTGCTGGGGCCTGAACAGCGTCGGACAACTGGGCAGCGGCCGCTCGACGCCGGCGCCTTCGACCGGGGCGGAACGGGTCAGCGGCGGCAGGCACTGGCGGTCCGTCGCGGTGGCCGGCGGCTACCGCTGCGCGCTCGACCAGGATGGCCAGGCGTACTGCTGGGGCGGCGTGATGGCGGGCAATCACAACAGCCCGAGCCGCGTGGGCGGTGGCCATCATTTCCAGGCCCTCGCGCTTGGCGAACACCACAGCTGCGGACTGGACGCCAGCGGGATCGCGCTGTGCTGGGGCGAGGCCCACGATGGATCGCTCGGTACGACGCTGAACCAGCGGATGCTCGAGCCCACGCCCGTGGCCGGCGGCCACAGCTTCAAGGCGATCGCAGCGGGATACGACTTCACCTGCGCCGTGGCGACCGACGGCCATGCATGGTGCTGGGGGCACAACGACTATGGGGCCGTGGGCAACGGGACGACTCGCAGCGTGATGGTCCCGACCCAGGTGTCGGGCACACAGACGTTCACCGCCATCAGCGCCGGCCCGTCCCACGTGTGCGCGATCGCCACGGACGGCTCGCTGTGGTGCTGGGGCGACAACGGGGACGGCGAGCTGGGCATCGCCAATTCCCAGACGTGCCGCCGCCAGATGGGGCCCGGCCATTCGGAAGCCCGGCCATGCAGCATGGTACCGGCCAAAGTCCAGGATCCAGGCAGATAGGAAGTACCTCAGCAGCGTTGCCGTAACACATTCGCCCAACTAGCTTTGCAGGCCTATGGCCAACCCCTCGGGCACACCCATCGGCTATTCGCAGGGGACATACTCGGTCCCCGACAACCCCATCATCCCGTTCATCGAAGGCGACGGCACCGGCCGCGACATCTGGAAGGCGTCGGTCCGGGTGTTCGATGCCGCCGTCAAGCTGACGTCGGGCGGCAAGCGGAAGGTCGCGTGGCTCGAGGTGCTGGCGGGCGAGAAGGCGTTCAAGCAGACCGGAAACTGGCTGCCCGACGAGACGGTCCAGGCGATCCAGAAGTACCGGGTCGCCATCAAGGGTCCGCTCACGACGCCGGTGGGCACCGGCTTCCGCTCGCTCAACGTCGCCCTGCGCCAGCTGCTCGACCTGTACGCGTGCGTGCGGCCGGTGCGCTACTTCGAGGGCGTGCCGTCGCCGGTCAAGCGGCCGCAGGACCTGAACGTCGTGATCTTCCGGGAGAACACCGAGGACGTCTACGCCGGCATCGAGTACCAGGCCGGGACACCCGAGGCGACGAAGCTGCGTGAGTTCCTGGTGTCGCAGTTCAAGGCGAAGATCCGTGAGGGCAGCGCGATCGGCATCAAGCCGATGAGCGAGTTCGGCAGCAAGCGGCTGATCGCGCGTGCGATCCAGCACGCGCTGGACCGCAAGCTGCCGTCGGTGACGCTGGTCCATAAGGGCAACATCATGAAGTTCACCGAGGGCGCCTTCCGCGACTGGGGCTACCAGCTCGCCAAGGAGCGCTTCGGCGCGCGCACCATCGCCGAGTCGGACCTGAAGGGCGAGGCCGGCGACAAGGTGGTGATCAAGGACCGGATCGCCGACAGCGTGTTCCAGCAGGTCCTGCTGCGGCCGAAGGAGTACTCGGTGCTCGCCACGCCCAACCTCAACGGCGACTACCTCTCGGACGCGTGCGCCGCGCAGGTCGGCGGGCTCGGCATCGCGCCGGGCGCGAACATCGGCGACGGCTACGCGGTGTTCGAGGCGACCCACGGCACGGCGCCCAAGTATGCCGACCTCGACAAGATCAACCCGGGCGCGGTGATCACGTCGGGCGTCATGATGTTCGAGCACCTGGGCTGGGAGGACGCCTCGAAGGCGATTCTGAAGGGGCTCACCGGCGCGATCGCATCGGGCTACGTCACCTACGATCTCGCGCGGCAGCGCGAGGGCGCGACCGAGGTCTCCACGTCGGCGTTCGGCGACAAGATCATCGAGTGCATGGCGTGAACTACCTCCTCGAGGCGCGAGACGCGAGGCGCGAGTGGCCGCTCCTCGCGATCGCCGTGCCGAAGCAGGCCGAGAAGAAACTCCCCGCCGACCTCGTGGAGTTCGACAAGCCGTCGGGCGGCGCGCTGGCGCGGGCATTCGCGGCCGGTGATTTCTCCGGAGCGAAGGACGAGGCCTGGAGTGCATACCTCACGGGCGTCGGGCCGCAGCGGCTGCTGCTGGTCGGCGTGGGGAAGGCGGAGGACGTCGGGCGGACGCAGGTCCGCCGGGCGGCCTCGATCGCGGCGCGGCGCGCGCGCGCGATGGGCACGGGCGCGGTCGTCTTCGCGATGCCGGCGGCGTTCCGCGCCAAGGTCGGCGCGCGCGACTTCGCGCAGGCCGCGGCCGAAGGCATGGGCCAGGGTGCGTGGCAGTTCGACGAGCTGAAGACGGCGAACAAGGACGATCGGAAGCCGCCGGTTGAGTCGCTCACTCTCATCGTGGACGCGGCGGAGCGGGCCGAGGCCGAGCGGGGCTTCGCCGTCGGCCAGGCGATCGCCGAGGGCCAGAGCCTGGCGCGGCGGCTCCAGTTCCTGCCGCCCAACCAGTGCACGCCCGCGTTCCTGGGCGAGACGGCCCAGGACCTCGGCCGGCGCCACGGGTTCACGGTCACCGTGCTCGACAAGGCGGCCATCCAGAAGGAAGGGATGGGGGCGCTGCTGGCGGTCGCGCAGGGATCCGTGACCGAGCCGCGGTTTATCACGATCGAGTACCAGGGCGGCTCCGGCGCGCCGGTCGTGCTGGTGGGCAAGGGCATCACGTTCGACACCGGCGGCATCTCGATCAAGCCGGCCTCGTCCATGGAGGACATGAAGTACGACATGTCGGGCGCGGCGGCCGTGCTCGGCGCGATGGACGCGATCGGCCGGATCAAGCCGAAGCTGAACGTGATCGGCGTGGTGCCGAGCTGCGACAACATGCCGAGCGGCACGGCGATCAGGCCGGCCGACGTGGTGAAGAGCCACTTCGGCAAGCAGATCGAGATCGTGAACACGGACGCGGAGGGCCGGCTGATTCTCGCGGATGCGCTCTCGTACGTCAGGCGCTTCAAGCCCGCGGCGGTGCTCGACGCGGCGACGCTCACCGGCGCGGCGCTGTTCGTCACCGGGCACCAGGCGAGCCCGATCATGGGCAACGACGAGGCGCTGATCGAGGAAGTGCGCAGGGCGGCCGACCGGGCCGGCGAGCGTGTCTGGCCGCTGCCGATGTACGACGAATTCCGCGAGCAGAACAAGTCCGACATCGCGGACGTCAAGAACAGCGGCGGCAGGCCGGCCGGCACGATTACGGCCGGATGGTTCCTGCGCGAGTTCGTGGACGGCTATCCGTGGGTGCACATCGACTGCGCCTCGACGGCCTACACCGAGTCGGACTCGCCGCCGCTGCCCAAGGGCCCCGCCGGCGTGCCGACGCGCCTGTTC
>JBIOIA010000175.1:0-4730 GCA_044449445.1 Gemmatimonadales bacterium | reverse complement strand
GGAAAGCGGGGTCCCGCGCACTCGCCTGCTCGTACTCATCTGCGGCTCGCGCCAGGCTCGCCGCGTTGCGCTGCGCGATATAGAAGTTGCCCCGAAGGAAATGCTCGTACGCGACGCCGTCGCGCGTCGGTCGGCGCGCGAGGTCGGCAGCCTCGGCCGGAAGGAGCTGGCCGGCGACGCCCGTGGCCACACCGCGGGCCACGTCGTCGATGACGTCGAGGACGTTGGCGCTGGTGCGATCGAACCGCTCGCTCCACACGCCGACGCCGCGATCGGCGCGCGTCAGCTCCACCCTCACCACGAGCCGGTCTGCGGCGCGCTGGATCGTGCCGTTGACGAGATAGCGCGCGGACAGCTCGCGGCCCAACGTGGAGGGCGCCGCGTTGCGCAGACCGCGCACGCGCTGCGACTCGTAACGCGATTTCACCTCGAGGCGGCGCACTTGCTGGAGCCGGAGGATCACTTCCTCCGTGAGCCCGCCGGCCAGGTAGTCGTCGGCGCTGTCGCGCGAGGTGTTCTCGAAGTAGAGCACCGCGACGCTGTTGGGCGAAGGCGCCGAAGCGCGAGGGCGCGCGCCGGCGCACGGCGGCGGCGTGCCGTCGGGACACTGGGCAAACAGGGCGGACAGGCGGACGGGCGGGCGGGCGGACAACAGCAGCCCGAGTGCCAGGGTCCACCAGAAGCGGAATCGAGTCACGGCGCGAATCTACACGACCGCGAACCGTGCCGCACGGATCGAGCCGGCCCATTACCTTTCCCCATGCCTTTCACCTCGTTCGACCTGCATCCGTCGCTCATCAAAGCGATCAAAGAGCTGGGCTTCACCCGCCCCACCCCGATCCAGGACCAGGCCATCGGTCCCGCGATGCAGGGCAAGGACCTTCTCGCCTGCGCCATGACCGGGAGCGGCAAGACCGCCGCGTTCCTGTTGCCGATTGTGCACAAGCTGATCGCGAAGCCGCGCGGCGTGACGCGCTGCCTCGTCCTCGCGCCGACCCGCGAGCTGGCCGCGCAGATCCACCAGCACCTCGAGGAGCTGGCCGTGCACACGCCGGTGACCGGCGCCCCGGTGTTCGGCGGCGTCGGCATGTCGCCGCAGGAGCACGCGTTCCGCAGCGGCACCGACATCATCATCGCCACGCCCGGGCGGCTGCTCGATCACTTCCGGCAGCCCTACGCGAAGCTCGACAAGCTCGAGTTCCTGGTGCTCGACGAGGCGGACCGGATGCTCGACATGGGTTTCCTGCCGGACATCCGCCGCGTGCTGCGCCACATTCCCGCGAAGCGGCAGACCCTGTTCTTCAGCGCGACGATTCCTGCCGAGATCGTGCGGCTCGCCGGCGAGATGCTGAAGAGCCCGGTCACGATCAACATCGAGCGCAAGTCCGCTCCGGCCGTGGGCATCACGCAGGCGGTCTACCCGGTGCCACGAGAGCTGAAGTCGGCGCTGCTGCTCGCGCTCCTCAAGCAGGACCAGATCCACGACGCGATCGTGTTCTGCCGCACCAAGCACCGCGCCAACCGGCTTGCCGAGTACCTCACGAAGCACGGCATGCCCAACGCGAAGATCCACGGCAACCGCAGCCAGGCCCAGCGCACCGAGGCCCTGGCCGGTTTCAAGAGCGGCCGCTTCCGGGCGCTCGTCGCCACGGACATCGTCGCGCGCGGCATCGACGTCGAATCCCTGGGCCACGTGGTGAACTTCGACGTGCCCGCCCAGCCCGACGACTACATCCACCGCGTGGGCCGCACGGCGCGCGCCGAGACCACGGGCGACGCGTTCACGTTCGTCGCTCCGGAGGAAGAAGGCGACGTTCGGAACATCGAGCGCGCCATCGGCAAGCGGCTGCCGCGCGTGACGCTGCCCGGCTTCGACTACGCGCACAAGCCCGTTGAGCGGTTCGAGATCCCCATCGGCGAGCGCATCGCCGCGATCCGGGCCCGCAAGGCCGAGGAGCGCGCGCGCGCCCGGGAAAAAGCGGCGCGGCGCGAAGGACACGCGCACAGTCAGCCGAAGGCCGAGCCGCCGCCCCGCGGTCCGCTGTCCCGCACCCACCGGCGAGGTCGTTAGGCGCTACATTGGCTCCGACACCAAACTCGGAGCCGCCATGTGGAAGCTCGCCGTACCCTGGTGGGAGCTGGTCGCCCGCGCCCTCATCATCTACGTGTTCATGCTCGTCATCCTGCGCCTCACCGGGAAACGGCAGGTCGGCCAGCTCGCCCCGTTCGACCTCGTCCTGCTGCTCATCCTCAGCAACGCGGTGCAGAACGCGATGAACGCCGGCGACAACTCGGTCACGGCCGGGCTGCTGCTGGCCCTGACGCTCATCGCCCTCAATGTCGGCATGGCCAACCTCACCTGGCGCTCACGCCGGCTCGAGGCGCTGTTCGAGGGCAAGCCGCGGGTGCTGGTCCACAACGGCAAACTCCAGGTACGCTGGTTGGCGCGAGAGAAGATCACGCGGCACGAGCTGATGGCGGCGCTGCGCGACGCCGGCGTGCCGAAGATCCAGGACGTGGGGGTCGCGGTGCTGGAGACGAGCGGGCACATCTCCGTTCAGCCCCGCGCGAAGCACTAGCGGCGCGTCAGCTGCTGTGGTCGTGCGTGATGAACCAGCGCACGCCCACGCGGCGCATCACCAGCGACGTCGGGCCTCGCGCCGTGACCGAATCGCCGCGCACCAGCACGTAGTAGGCGATGGCGTTGAGCGCGTCGGGACCGACGACGTCCACCTCGAGGCCTTCGAAGCGCAGCGAATCGCGCATGGCGCCGGGCGCGAAGCGCGGCGCGTAACGGGCCCGGATGTTGTCCCGCCCGTGCACCACGGCGCGCGGCGTGACGTACGTCGCGCCCTCGGCGTAGTCCGACATGAAGTCGTCCAGGTCACCCTTGTTCCAGGCCGCGGCTCCGTGAGCGAGCAGGGCCTCCACCGCCGCGCGCGCCGAGGCCGGAGTCGGCAGCTCCTGTCGCGAAGCGGCCCGCACGCTGCACGCAGCCAGTGCCGCACACGCCGCAGCGATCCACGGCCGCCTCATCCGACCGCCCGCTTCATGAACGCCTTCAGCCCCAGCCGCCACGCGCCCAGGCTGACTATCACGAGTCCCGCCAGCACGGCCACCAACGGCATGTGCGGCCTGTCGGGCACCAGCACCGCCCGCAATCCCTCCGCGACGTAAGTCAGCGGGTTGATCAGCACCGCGTACTTCATCGCCGGCACGTGGTCCAGCCCGCTCCACGGGTAATACGCGCAGCCGAACATGATCATCGGCGCGATGATCAGCCCGAACATCAGGCCCACCTGCGGCCCCTCGATCACGGTGCCGAGGTACAGGCCGATCGCGGAGAACGCGATGGAGCCGAGGACGAGGATCGTGCCGATCTCGACGAAGTTCCCGAGCGCGAGGCCTTCGATCGGTCCCATGATGAGCCGCGCCAGCGGCAGCACGAACACCGCGGCGATCACGCCCTGCACCGCGCCCGCGATGATCTTCTCCAGCGCGATGAGCTGGCTCGGAACCGGCGCCAGCAGCCGGTCCTCGATCTCCTTGGTCCAGCCGAAGTCGGCGACCAGCGGCAGCGCGACCGACTGCACCGCCGCGAGGGCGAGACTCACGGCGAGCACGCCGGGCAGCAGCGCAGCCGTGTAGCCGCGCTGCACCAGGCCCATGCGCGGCATCAGGAAGCCGAACACGATCGTGAACATGAGCGGCTGCATGGCGGTGCGCAGCAGGAAGAAGATCAGCTCGCGCTTGACCACGGTGGCATCGCGCACCAGCAGGGCCCAGAACACCCACCACGCCGAGAGGTGGCGCTGGGCGGCGGACGGCGCGGGCGTGCGCAGAAGGGCGGGCGCGCTCAATCGAGTTTCCGGCCGGTGAGGGAAACGAACAGCGTCTCGAGGCTGGGCGGCGCGATGTGGATGTTGATCACCTGCCGGCCGCGCGCGTTCCCGAGGCCGATGAGCGCGCCGATCGCCTGCCCGCCGTCGGGGTGATAGACCCGCAGCACCGCCCCCTCCGCCACGGCGCTGAGCGCGCCGGGCAGCGCGCGCGCCGGCTCGACCAGCGCCGCGGCGTCGCCGTCGAGCGTCAGCTCGATCAGCGTGCCGCCCGGCGCCCGGCGCTTGAGCGCCGCGGGCGTGTCGAGGGCGAGCAGCCGGCCTCGGTCGAGGATGGCGATCCGGTCGCACAGCCGATCGGCCTCTTCCATGTAGTGCGTGGTCATCACGATCGTCCGGCCCTCTTTGTGCAGGGCCCGCAGGATGTCCCACAGCGCCAGCCGCGCCTGTGGATCCAGTCCCACCGTCGGCTCGTCGAGGAATAGCAGCTGCGGCTCGTGGATCAGCGCGCGCGCGATCATCAGGCGCTGCTGCAGGCCGCCCGAGAGCTCGTCCACCTTGGCGTCGCCCCGGCCCTCCAGGCCCAGCTGCACGAGGATCGCCTCGGCGCGCTGGCGCGAGGCGACGCGCGAGAAGCCGAAGTAGGCCGCGTGGAACACCAGGTTCTCGATCGCCGTGAGCCCGCGGTCCGGGTTGGGCCGCTGCGGCACCACGCCGATGCGCCGCCGTACCGCGACGCTCTCGCCCACCACGTCGAGCCCGTGGACGAAGGCGCGACCGGCCGTGGGCAGGATGCGCGTCGTGAGCACCCCGATGGTGGTCGTCTTCCCGGCGCCGTTGGGCCCCAGCAGGCCGAAGAACTCGCCGGCCCCGACCTCGAGGTCGAGGGCG
>JBIOIA010000174.1:0-4775 GCA_044449445.1 Gemmatimonadales bacterium | reverse complement strand
GTGCCGCCCGAGATGTAGCGGTTGTTGGCATCCTTGCCGCGGGCCGACACGTGCATCGTCCCCGCGGGCGCGATCGTCGCCGTGGGGTTGTTCGTGTCGGGCTTGAGCTCGATCGAGGCCAGTGCCTGCGCGACGGTCAGGAACGCGCCCGGGTTCGACGTGAAGCCCTGCGCCGTCGCGTTGATCGTCGTGACGCCGTTCGCCGCCGACGTCGCGGTGCTCGTCGCCGTGCCCGTCGTCGAGTCGTACGCCACCGAGCCGTTGGTCGAGGCCCAGGTGAACGTGACGCCCGTCATCGCGGCATCCACCGTGTCGTGCGCGATCGCGCGATACTGGTGCGTCACACCGAGCGACAGGAGCGTGAACGTGTCGGTCTTGAACGCGTTCACCGTGTCCATCACGACCGCGATCCGCGTGATCGGCGTCAACACGCTGACGTTCGCGACGCCGGTGACCGCGGCGAGGCCCACGCCGAACGTGGCCTTGACCTGCGCGGTGCCGAGCCCGGCGGCCGTCACGATGGTCGCCGCCGTGTGGACGCTCGTGTCCACCGATGCGACGGCCGGCGCCGTGGTCGTCCAGTTGAATGTCGTCGCGCTCGGCACCGCGAAGCCGTGCCCGTCCACCGCCGCGGCATTGAACGTGAAGTTCCGCGTCAGGTAGATGTTGCGCGTGCCCGGCGTGACGTTGACCGTCGAGACCCGCTGCTGCACCAGGACGAGCGAGGAGTCCTTCGTGCCGCCGGTCTCCGTCGCCACCACGTACGTCGAGCCGTTCGCGATCGCCTTCACCGCGCCCGTCGCGCCGACCTTCACCTTCGTCGTGTCGCGGCTCAGCCACGTGAATGTGCCCGCGACGTTGCCGCCCAGGCTGTTCTTGGCCTGCGCGGTGAGCGCGAACGTATCGGTGAGCGACGTCAGGGTGTCCGCGTGCGGGCTCACCACCGTGGACGCGACGCTCGAGGGCGGCGTGACCGTCACGCTGCTCGCCGCCGGCGCGTAGTTCGGGTTGGTCGCCACCAGCGTCGCGCTGCCCTGGGCGACGCCCTGCACCGTCGCGTTCACGCTCGTCGAGGCGGCCGGCACCGTCACCGTCGGCGTCGTGAACTTCGCCTTGGTCGTGTCGGTGCTCGTAAGCGTGATCACCGCGCCGCCCGCGCCCGCCGCCGTGGACAGCGTGACCGTCAGCGGCGCCGTGCTGCCGGCCGCCACGCTGAACGTCGGCGGCAGGCTGATCGCGGCGGTCGTCACCGGCACGGGCAACGTCGTGCCCAGATACCGCGGCGGATTCGCAATCGTGACCGGCGTCGCGCGCACAACCGCCGTGCCGGCCGCCAGCCCGGTATCCGTCACGACGTGGGTCGTGGTGTCGCCCGCCGGGAAGATCACCAGGGGCTGGGTGACGATCAGGTACGCGCTGCTGTCGCTGGTCACCGCCACCGTGTCGGCGGACGACGCGTCGGCCTGGCTCAGCTTCACGGCCAGCAGGCCCGCGCGTCCCACTCCGGCCACGTTTGAGCCGACGATCGCGAGCGTAACGAACGGCTTCCCGGTCGCGGTGAACGTCACTGCCGTCACGGCCGGCACGCTCGGGACCGAAGCGCCCAGCGTGTTGGCGCCGGCCGTCGTGCCGAGCGTCCAACTGCCGACCCGGGCGATGCCGCCGGTGTCCGACGTGACGCTCGCGCCAGTCGTGGATCCGCCGCCGGCGGTGACCGCGAATTGCACGCTGGCCCCCGCGACACGCACGCTGAACGCGTCGAGCACTTTGACGGCCGGCGCGACCGCCACCGCCGAGCCCGCCCGAACGGTCTGCGTATCACCCGCCACCTTCACCAGGCTGGCCGGAATGCCCGATGCCGTCCCCGTCGCGGTGAACGTCACCGGCGTCGCCGTGCCGACGCTCGCGCTCGCGCGCAGCGTGTTGGCGCCGGGCGTCGCGCCGAGCGTCCAGCTGCCGACCTGCGCGAGCCCGTTCACGTCCGTGTTGACGGTTCCGCCGGTCACGCTGCCGCCGCCGGTCTGTACCGAGAACGTCACGCTGGCGCCCGACACCACCGCCCCGAACACGTCCTTCACCAGCACCTGGGGCCGTACCGCCACGGCTGTGCCGGCCGCGACGCTCTGCGAGTCACCCGCGACCTTGGCGATCGTCGCGGGGACGCCGTGCAGGTTGGTCGCCGTGTCGGACGACGTCACCGTGATGCTCGGCGCGCCCATGACGGTCGCCATGAACGCGTTCACGCCGGCCGTGCTGCCGAGCGTGATCGTCGTCGCAGCCTTGCCCGCGGTATCCGTCGCGACCAGGGCGGGCGCCACCGATCCGCCGCCGCTCGAGACCGCGAACTGCACCGGCGTGCCGACGACCGGCAGGTTGTCGGCGGCCTTCACCTGCACCACCAGCTGCTGCGGCAGCTGCGTGCTCACCGTCGCCGCCTGGTGGTCGCCCGAGACGATCGCGATCTGGCTCGGCACGGGCACCACCGCGATCCGCGTCGAGTCCCAGATGCCCGTGGGCGTGTGCGCCCGGACCCAGGCTACGCCGCGCGTGGAAGCCGGCCGGAATAGACCCGCCGCGTTGATCGTGTCGATCGCCCGGCCCGTGCTCCAGCTGACGTAGAACTGCGCGACGCTCGCGCTCGAAGAGTCGGTCGCCGTGACCACGAACTGGGCCGTGGAGCCGAACGTCACGCCGCTGTCGCGCGGCGTGATGTGGATCGCGGCGATGGACTTGCCGGGCCCCACGTAGCTGATCGGCACCTGTGCGGGCGTCGGCGTCGTCGTGCCGGCGACGACGTCCACCGTGTCGGCGCCCGTGAACACGACCTGGGAATTCGACAGGAACGCGATCAGCACGAGCAGCTGCTCGTGCGAGGAGTTGAGACTGACGGTGACGTTGGCGGTGATCGAGGCGGAATCGGGCGAGAAGGGGAATGTCTGCGTCGAGATCGTATCGCTCGGCGGCCTGACGACCGTGAGCCGAACCGAGTCCACGGTCATGCCGCTGAAGCCGCTCAACGACAACCTGCCGAGCACCGGCGCGACCGAGAGCGACACCCGGCGTCCGAGCGACGTCGGCGAATCACACGTGACGGCCCCCGCCACCACGACGAGGACCGTCAGCGCGCGCCACAGTGCCGTCGCGCGCGAGCGGATGGATCGAACCGGTATCACGTTGTCGACATCAAAGCCAAGCCATAATCTACGCCGGCCGGGGGCTCCGATGTAATACAATCTGTCGAAGGTTAGCTTTCCCCTCCATGAGAATCCTCACCCTTCTGCTTGTGACGGCGGTCACCGCGCCGCTGGCGGCGCAGACCGCCACCTCGCCCCGCGCCCGCCGCATGGCGGACGAAATAACGTTCCTCGCTTCGGACAGCCTCCAGGGCCGCAAGACGTGCGAGGCGGGCAACCTCATGGCAGCGCGGCAGATCGCCGCCACGCTGCGGGCCTCGCGGCTCGCTCCGGCCGGCGACAGCGGCACCTTCATCCAGAACTGGCGGACGGGTAACACGTCCGTGACGCGCGAAGCCGGCATTTCGGGGTGCAACACCCTGAACGTGGTCGGGATGCTGCCCGGACGCGGCGCCCTGGCGGGCCAGGCCGTGATCATGGGAGCCCACTTCGACCACCTGGGCACCGGGCGCTTCGGCTCCCTCGCGCCCGACTCCGGCCGGATCCATCACGGCGCCGACGACAACGCCTCGGGCGTGGCGCTCGTGCTCGAGCGGGCGCGGACGCTGCGCCAGCAGGGGCCGCGTGCCGCGCGCGCGCGCCGCGCGATCTACTTCGTGCTGTTCAGCGGCGAAGAGGAGGGCGACCTGGGCTCGGCGTGGTTCGCCGATCACCTGCCGGTCCCCCGCGATTCGGTGGAAGCGTACCTCAACTTCGACATGGTGGGCCGCCTGCGCGAGCGCAAGCTCGTCGTGCTGGGCGTGCGCACCGCCGCCGAGTGGCCCGCGCTCGTGGACTCGATCAACGCGAAGGCGCACCTGGACGTCCACGCGTCCGGCGACGGATGGGGACCCTCCGACCACGCGTCGTTCTACGCGAAGCACATCCCGGTGCTCATGCTCTTCACCGATCTGCACGAGCAGTACCATCGGCCCGAAGACACCGCCGACCTGATCAACGCCGACGGCATGGTGCAGGTGGCCGATTTCGCCGCCAACCTCGTCCGGCGGCTCATGGTCCGGAGCACCCGCCTCACGCTGGTGGACCTGCCGCAGCCGGCGCCCACCGCCTCCGGCGACGGTCGGCCTCGCCCGACGCTCGGAACGATCCCCGACATGTCGGACGAGCCGGGCGGCGTGAAGCTCTCCGGTGTGCGCCGGGGCAGCCCCGCGGATTCGGCCGGTTTGCGCGCGGGCGACGTGCTGACGGGGATCGGCGACATGGTGGTCGCGAATCTCCAGGACTTCCAGAACGCGTTGATGCAGCACCGCCCCGGCGACCGCGTCGAGATCCGATTCCGGCGCGGCGATCAGACGCTGACGGTGACGGCGACGCTCGGCGGCCGGTGAGTACAAAGGAACGCACCGGTTTCATCGCCGGCGCGTCTCCCGACATTCCGCTCTTCGCGCGCTGGGTCGGCGGCACCGACCCCGTCATCGTCACGCTCCACGGCGGACCCGGCGCATCGCATGACTACCTGCGCCCGCAGTTCGACCTCCTCGCCACCGGGCGCACTCTCCTCCATTACGACCAGCGCGGCGGCGGAAGGTCACCCGTGCCGCGCGAGACGCCGCTCGATTGGCGCGCGCAGGTCGCCGACCT
>JBIOIA010000173.1:0-4775 GCA_044449445.1 Gemmatimonadales bacterium | reverse complement strand
GTCCCGACAGGGCGCAGACAAACGGGGCTGACGGGGATCGAACCCGCGACCTCCGGTGTGACAGACCGGCACTCTAACCAGCTGAGCTACAGCCCCCCGCGGCAAGCCATTCAATATAGAAACGCGGGGAGGCCTCTACAAGTTACCGGTGGCAGAAGTTGTGCGTCATGGCGTCCGCGCGCTGCCGGTAGGCGGGCACCACGTCCGACAGGATCTGGTTCGCCGCGACGCGGTTCTGCGCCGCACCCGCGCCCATGTTCTGCTCGACGGCATTCCACAGGTTGCTCAGCTTGTGCACGTCGTCGCAGCTGTGGCTCGCCTCGACCTGGGTATCCATCTGGCGGCCCAACTGCATCTGGGCCAGGCCAAGATAGAACGCCGCCGGCACCGCGGCGCGGGTACCCTGCGAGTAGTCCTTCGCCTTCTGGAGCCGCTCGATCGCCCCCGCGTACGCGGAATCGCGATACGCCTTCAGTCCGGTCTGGAGGAAGATGATGGCGGCCGCCCCGCGCAGCGTGGAATCCGCCTGGATCGCGGCGTTCGCGTCGGCCACGGCCGAGTCCGGCTGCTGGCCGTAGGTCAGCATGCCGCGCATGTACCGGCTCAGAGCGAAGTGGCGGCGCAGGCCCGGCTCCTGCGACGAATCCGCGCCGGCGGGGATGTGCTCCCGATAGCCCCGCAGCGCCTCGAGCGCGCCGCTGGTGTCGTTCTTCACCATCAGCACGCTGGACAGCGTGTACCAGTTGTCGAGCTGCGCCGGGCGCTTCACCGTCGAGACGCGCACCCAGCGGACCCAGTTCGCCGTATCGGGTGCCAGCTTGAAGTAGTTCGTGATCCGGTTCAGGAACAGCGAGTCCACCTTGGTGCTGTCGACATCGGAGACAAGCGCCATCGTGACGCCGGCGCTGTCCCACAGCGCGCTGATCACGTGCTGGAGCGAGTCCTTGGCGGGTCCGGCGGGCAGCGAGTCCGCGACCGGGCGCCGCTGCGCGGCGCTCGCCGCGACGGCGATCGCCTTCACGCCGAGCAACTCGGCATTGGCGGGATTGGTGGCCAGAGCCTGATTGGCGAGCACCACGCCGCTGTCGGCCTGGTTCATCTGGGCCATCATCCGGATGGTGCTGATACGCAGCTCGGTGTCACGGAAGTCGATCGTCAGGATCTTCTTCAGCATGCTCAGCAGGTGCACCGTGTCGCCCGCCGCCTGATACTTCTGCGCGAGCCGGCGCATGACGCCGGTATTGAGCGTGTCGCGCACGTACGCGCTGTCGAGCGAGGCGATGACCGAATCCGCCGGCGCGCTCTGCGCCTCCTGGATCCTCGCGATGCAGACCCAGGCGCCGGCGTTGCCGGGGAAGTCGTGCAGGGCGTCCTGCGCGGCGCGCCGCGCGCCCGGGAAGTCGTGAAGGTCGAGCTTGCGGCGACATTCGGTGACCTTCTCGAAGGTCCCGAAGCCCTGCATCAGCCGGTTGACCAGATCGCCGCCGGTCCGCGTGCCCACCTGCTGGCGCGCGCCGGTGAGCGAAGCCGACACCGCCTGTGGATCCGCGCCGGCGGCCTCCGAGAACCGTGCCACGACCAGCACCGAGTCATTCGGGCGCCGGATCATGCTGCCCTCGACCACGTACTTGGCGTTCAGCCAGCGCACCAGCGTCCGCACCACCGAGGGCTCGAGCGGCACGTCGCACGGGAACCCCGACTGCGTGAGGTTGGTGCACAAGTTCTCGCGCGAGATCGGGTTGAACTGGTCGAGATGGTTGGCCCTGAGGCGCTCGCGCGCGCCGTCGGCCACCAGGAGCGAGAGAGCCGAGTCCTGATTGTCGCGCACGAATGGCAGGACCAGGATCTTCGGCGCGTCGGGCGACACCGTCCTCGGCCGTGCCAGCTGCGCCCGGGCCCCTGGGGCCGCGAGCGCCATCGCCAGAGCGGCTGCAGCCGCCGTGCGCACGGAAAAGGAGACGAACGCCGAACGCGTCATGAACGATCCTCCGGGAACCGACGTCGTGGCGCCCTGGGGGCGCCGGGAGATGGGCGAAGAGGGATTCGAACCCCCGACATCCTGCGTGTAAAGCAGGCGCTCTGGACCAGCTGAGCTATTCGCCCGGTTACAGGATCAGGCCGAGCGGCAGCAGAACACAGTATCCCAGCACCAGCAGGACCGGGGCCGCCGTGGTGGAGCCTTGCGCCAGGAGCACGTACCCGCCGCCGACGGCGAGCACCCCTCCACCCAGGAGCGCCAGGTTCACCCGGCCGAACTGCAGCCGCGACTGGGGGCCGGAACTCTGCACAGTTATTAAGGTTAACCCTCCGCAAAAGTCGCCGTCAAGTTTCAGTCTTCACCCGGCTTGGGTGGCTGGCCTCCGCCCTCGACCGTGGCCAGCACGTCCCTGCATTTCTTGCCCCACGGGTTGAACTTGTTCGCCTGAAAACCGCCGTTCCAGGTGGCCTTTGCGCCCTCCTGGTCCCCGGCGAACCACTGCGCCCGTCCCAGCTGAAAATACGCCTCGATCAGGTTGGGACCGAGCTCGAGCGTCTTCCGGAAGAACGTGTCGGCGTCCTCGAACATCTCGCGCTCGAGGTAGACGAGGCCGAGATAGTAGTGGGCGTAAAGACTCGCCTTCTTGTCGTTGGCCAGGCGGATGGCCTTGGAGAGGTGCTCGATGGCCTCGCCGAAGATGCGCTTCTTGAGACAGATGTATCCGACGTTGATCCGGGCGAGCGAGTTGGCCGGCTCGCGCATCAGCACCTTCTGGAACGTCATCAGCGCGTCGTCGTAGTCCTCCTTCAGCATCTGGGCCCAGCCCAGCAGCGACTCGGACTGCGCGTCGTTCGGCGAAAGCTCCAGCGCCTTGTTCAGGGCCTGGATGCTGCCGGCGTAGTCGCCCAGCGAGAGCAGGCTCCAGCCCTTCTCGATGAACGTGGACGCGCCGATGTGGTCGGCGTGGATGACCGGCTTCTCGCCGATGTCCGGCACCGCGGCGCCGCGCGCCTCCGCCGAGAGCTGCTTGTACTTGTCGACCAGGGGCTTGATGTCGTCCTTGAGCTGGGTGAGCTCGGCGATCAGGCCGTCGACCTGCTTGAAGAGCCCGATGATCTCGTTCTTGCACTTGTTCAGCTCGTCCCCGCCCTTCGCCTGGTCGAGCGCGGCGGCGACCTGCTCGTAGCGCTTGCGGAACGGCTCGACTGCGGGATCAGCCATGCACTGCCTCCGTATGGACCGCCTCGAGCGCGATGCGCTCGGAGCTCGTGAGCAGGCGACCCGTCTGGAGCAGGATGACGGTGCGCGTGCCCAGCGTGATGATGCCCTGTATGTAGTCGGCCGCGAGCCCCTTCACCACGGCCGGCGGCGCCGTGACCACCGCGGCGCTGACGCGCAGCACCTCGAGCACCGCGTCCACGATGACGCCGACGACGACCCCGTCGGCCTCGAGGACCATGGTGCGCGTCTCCTCGCGCAGCGGCGCGTCCCTCAGCTCGAAGCGGCGGCGCAGGTCCACGACCGGCACGACCTGTCCCTGCACCTGGAGCACGCCCTCGAGGAACGCCGGGGCCTTGGGCAGCGCCGCCGGCTTCTCGTAGCGCAGGATGCGCTGGACGTGGAAGACGTTGAAGGCGAACTCCTGCCCGCCCACCCGGAAGATCACCACCTGGATGTCGTCACCGACCTGCGTCATCGCCGCTCCCGCTCGTGACGATCCGCTCGCCGAGCACGCCGAGGTTCAGCACGGTGACCAGCTCGGCGCCGACGCGCCAGATGCCGCTGGCCCACGGCTCGCTCGCCGGGCCGACGAACGTCGCGCTCCGGTCCACCACCGCCTCGACATCGTCCACTTCCAGCGCCACCCGCGCGCCACCCACCATCACGATGGCCGCGGTCTCGGCGAGCGCCGCGGGCGTTGTGCCCTCCGCGATCAGCGCGCCCAGGTGCACGAGCGAGACGAAATGCTCCCGCAGCGGCATGAGGCCTCTGAGCGCCCGGCTCTTCGAGGGCACCGGGCGCGGGCTCGCGAGGTCCAGCACCTCGCGCACGTCGGCGAGCGGCAGCCCGTAGCGCTCGGTTCCGACGCGCACGATGAGAAACGCGTCCCGGCCGAGGACCGCCGCGTCCGTCACGACGCGTCCTCGCGCGAGCGGGTCCGAAGCAGCTCGGCCATCGCGCGCTCGGCGAGCCGCTCGAGCGGCACTGCGTCGCTCGCGGCTCCGGCCTGGAGCGCGGCCTGCGGCATGCCGAACACGACGCACGTGCCCTTGTCCTGCACGAATGTGGCGGCTCCCGCGAGCTTCAGCGCGCGCAATCCCTCGGCGCCGTCCTTGCCCATGCCCGTCATGACGAGGCCCACGGCACGGCGTCCGAACACCTCGGCTACCGAGCGGAACAGCGGGTCGGCCGCCGGCCTGACGCCGAACATCGCCTGCTCCTGCGACAGCGCGATCCGCGTCGAGCCGTCCCCGGTGCGCCGGACCCGCATGTGAAAGTCGCCGGGCGCGACGTAGGCCGTGTCGGCGCCGAGCGCCTGGCCGTCCTCGGCCTCGACGACGTGCAGCGCGGACTGGGCGTCGAGCCGCTCGGCCAGCGAGCGGGTGAAGCCGCGCGGCATGTGCTGGACGAGCACCACGGCAGCCTCCAGCCCCCCGCGCAGTCCCGGAATCAGCTCGGCCAGGGCGCGGGGGCCGCCGGTCGAGGCGGCGACCGCGAGGCAGAACCGCGCGGCCGCTCGCGCGGCCAGCGGGCGCGGCGGCTGCGCGTGCGGCCGCGCCATGACGCGGACCTGGCT
>JBIOIA010000172.1:0-4780 GCA_044449445.1 Gemmatimonadales bacterium | reverse complement strand
TCGATCACCGCGACCACGGTCTGGACCGGCACCGTCTGTCCCTCGGTGACCTTGATCTCGGCCAGCACGCCGGCTGCGGGCGCCGGGATCTCGGCGTCCACCTTGTCGGTGCTGATCTCGAAGATGGGCTCGTCGCGCTTCACGTCGTCGCCCACCTTCTTCATCCACTTCGACAGCGTCCCCTCGGCGATGGACTCGCCCATCTGGGGCATGATCACGTCGATGCGTGCCATCGAGCTCTCCTCAGTACGCCGCGAGCCGGCGCGCGACCTTCACGATGTCCGCCGTCTGCGGCAGCACGTAGTCCTCGAGCGGCGGCGCATACGGCAGCGGCACGTCGGCCGCCGTCACGCGCAGCACCGGCCCATCCAGCCATTCGAACGCGCGCTCGTTGATGCGCGCCGTGATCTCGCCCGCCACGCCCCCCGTGCGCGTGTCCTCGTGGACGATCATCACCTTGTTCGTCTTCTTCACCGTCGCCAGGATCGCATCGTCGTCCATCGGCAGCAAGGTCCTGAGGTCGAGCACCTCGACGCTGACGCCGTCCTCCTTCTCGAGCTGCTCGGCCGCCTCCAGCGCCTTCCACACCATCGCCGAGTAGGTGATGATCGACAGGTCGGCGCCCTCGCGGGCGATGCGCGCCTTGCCGATCGGGGTCACCAGGTCGCCGTCCTCGGGCAGATTCTCCTTGATGCGCCGATACAGGAACTTGTGCTCGAAGTACAGCACCGGATCGTCGTCGCGGATCGCCGCCTTGATGAGCCCCTTCGCGTCGCGCGCCGTCGCCGGGCAGACGATCTTGAGCCCCGGCGTGTGGAAGAACGCGGCCTCGGGGTTCTGCGAATGGAACGGGCCGCCACGCACGTAGCCGCCGCACGGGCCGCGCACGACCAGCGGCGTCGGCAGCCCGGCGCGGTAGCGCGCCGTGGCGACGTAGTTCGTCAGCATGTCGTAGGCGCACGAGATGAAATCGATGAACTGCATCTCCGCCACGGGCCGCAGGCCCATGTGGGCCGCGCCCGCCGCGGCGCCGACGATCGCCGCCTCGCTGATCGGCGTGTCGATGACGCGCCCGGCGCCGAACTGCTCGATGAATCCCTCGGTCACCTTGAACGCCCCGCCGTACTTGCCGACGTCCTCGCCGAGGATGAAGACGCGCTCGTCTTTCAGCATCTCCTCGCGCAGTCCCTCGCGCAGCGCCTCGAGATACGTGACCTCAGGCACCGGCGCCGTCCTTGTACCAGAGCGGTTGCACGCCCGGGGGATTCGCGAACACCGACGTGAGCGCGCTCTCCGGCTCGGGGAAGCCGTCCTGCTCGGCCGCCGCAACCGCCGCGTCGAGCTCCTGCTCGATGCGCGCGAGCGTCGCCGCGCGCTCGGACTTGGACATCCACCCGGTCTCGTCGAGCTTCTTCTCGTAGCGATCGAGCGGATCGCGAGCCTCCCAGTACGCCAGCTCCTCCTTCGGCACGTACGCCTGGTTGTCGTGCTCGGCGTGGCCCTTGCGGCGGTACGTCGTGAACTCGATGAGCGTCACGCCGCCGCCGCCGCGGGCGCGCTCGATGGCGCGCTTCGTGACCTCGTAGGTCGCGAGCACGTCGTTGCCGTCTGCGGAGTCGGCGTGGCAGCCGTAGGCCTGCGCCTTGTCCACGAGCTTCTTCACCGCCGTCTGCTTGTGGAGCGGCGTCGAATACGCGTAGCCGTTGTTCTCGACGACGCACACCATGGGCAGGCGCTGCACGGTGGCGAAGTTCAGCCCCTCGTGGAACGCGCCCGTGCTGGTCGCGCCGTCGCCCACGAACACCAGGCCGACGCGCGATTGCTTGCGCATGCGGAAGCTGAGGCACACGCCCGCCATCACCGCGACCATGTCGCCAAGGTGGGAGATCTGGCCGATATAGCCCTTTTCGAGGTTGCCGAAGTGGATGTTCTGCTCGCGGCCGCCCGTCGGGCTCGTGCTCTTCGCCATGTACTGGCGCAGGATCTGGACCGGCTCGGCACCCTGGACCAGCATCGAGCCCATGTTGCGGGTGAGCGGCGCGAGAAAATCGCCGCGCGTGCGGTCGAGCGCATAGGCCGCGCCGACCGCGTCGGCCTCCTGCCCCAGCGAGCGGAACAGGCCGCCGATCACCTTGGTCTGGCGGTACAGGTTCACCAGCCGCTCTTCGAGCTTCCGCGTCAGGTGGAGCCAGTAGTACAGCTCGCCGAGCTGGGCGCGCGAGAGCCCCGCGGGAGTCTGCTGCGCCGAGGCGGCCGGCACCGCGGCCGCGCGGGACGCCACGCTAGTACGCTCCTCTGACGACGTGCGCGGGTTCCTCGGTCGCGTGCAGCTCGGCGAGGAAGCGCTTGGCGACCTTGTCGAGCTCCGACTCGCCGACGTCGTCGGTCGCCACGGTCACGCGGGTGTAGTGTCCGCCCTCCGACTCCGTCCTCAACGTGATGCGCCCGCGCAGGTCGCTGTAAGCCGCGCCTTCACCTTCGCTCCCGCCGGCGAGGCCGTGCCCGACGAAGTACGTTTGCGCGAGCGCGAGGACGCGCTCCGGCCTGGTGTGGGCGCGATAGAAGTACTGCACGCTACTGCCGCACCGTGAACGGGATCGAAGCGCGGATCGTGTCCCAGTCGAGGTTGAGCGTACCGCCCTGCGCGCCGGGCACGAGGGTGATCGTAAACCGCTCGACCGGCTGCGAGAGCGCCGAGACGGTCAAGTCGAGCTGGTAGAGATCGCGCTCGGCCTTGTGGGCCGTGCCCCACTGCCCGGTCTCACTGTTGATCAGCAGCTTCCAGCCGGTCGGCGACGGGATCGTCCACAACGTGTAGAAGCCCGCCGGCACCACGATGCCGCCCATCTCGAGCGCCTGGTCGGTGCGGAACTGCGTCGCCGCATTCGCGCCGGTGCGCCACACCTCGCCCCACGGCACCATCGCGCTGCCGAAGATCACCCGCCCGCGCTTGGACGGCCGGCTGTAGTCGATGAGGAGGTTCGCGCCGCCCACCGTGGCGCGCACGGTGTCGCGCGGCGACAGCTGGCCGAGCGCCTGGCCGCCCTGATCGCGCGCGGCGAACGCGGCAGACAGCGCGGCGATGTCCACCGTGGCCACGCGCTCGACCGAGAACTGCTGCGTACCCGAGAGCGCCGTCGAGGCAAGGATGTGGCCGTCCCGGTCCACGCGGACGTGGAACACGTCATTGCCGTCGAAGAGAAATACCGAGTCGCGGCCCAGCATCTTCGCACTCCACGAGCCCACCGCGTTCGCGCCCATCATGTTGTACACGGGCACGGCCACGCTGTCGGCGCGCGAGCGGCGCAACCGGTCCACCATCAGCTCGAACGCGATCCACGAGGCGGCCGCGTTGCCGAACGCCGGCAGGACCGCCGCGGACGCGGCGAGGCGTCGCGTGATGACGGCCGTGTCGCGCCGGATCTCCACCACCGCCGAGTCGTGCGCGAACGTGGCGACGACCCGCTGCTGCGGCGGCGCGCTCTCCGGGCTCCCGCCCGGACGGATCGCGAGCTCGGCGCGCGTCACGTGGCCGTCGGCCGCGAAGTCCACGACGTAGTGCCTGAGCGTGGTGCGTGGCTGGCGATAGACGACGTCACCTTCGAGCCGCGTGGCGCTCCGGGTAAAGCGCTCCACGGCGATCGTGTCACGGCCCAGCCGGACCACGAAGGCGCCGCCCTGGGCCATCGCGGGGGCCGGCGACGCTGCGCCGAAGACGGCCGCGAGGATGCCGGGACCGAAGGTCGCGGCGGCAAACCGAGCCAGCTTCGAACCTGCGAGACGCATGGGGTGCTCCCGAATCAGGTGGAAATCGATGGTGTGAAGCTACGCAGGCGCAGGCTGTTCGTCACCACCGTCACCGATGAGAGGGCCATCGCCAGGCTGGCGAACACTGGCGAGAGCAGCACGCCGGCCACGGGGTACAGAAGCCCCGCCGCCACCGGGATTCCGACCACGTTGTAAGCGAACGCCCAGAACAGGTTCTGGCGGATGGTCCTCATCGTCCGGCGGGCGAGCTCGAGCGAGGCGACCAGCGTGCCCAGATCCCCGCGCATCAGCAGAATGTCGGCCGCGTCGAGGGCGACGTCGGTGCCGGTTCCGATGGCGATCCCGACGTCGGCGGCCGCCAGGGCCGGCGCGTCGTTGATCCCGTCGCCGACCATTGCGACCCGATGGCCCTCGGCCTGGAGCTGGCGCACGACGGCGACCTTCCCGGCCGGCAGCATCTGGGACTCCACGTCGTCGATGCCGACCTCGCCGCCCACGGCGATCGCCGCCTTGCGGATGTCGCCGGTCACCAGCAGCAGCCTGAGCCCCATCTTCCTCATCCGCCGCACCGCGGCCACGGCCGTGGGCTTGATGGGGTCGGCGAGGCCGAGCAGGCCGACCGGCCGGTCGTCCACCGCGACCAGCACGGGGGTGCGGGCCCGGGCCGCCAGCGTGTCGATCGCGTCGGTGAACGGGCCGATGTCCACGCCCTCTTCGATCAGGTGCTGCGCGCTGCCCACCGTGACGTGGTGGCCCTCGAGCTGCGCGCGCGCGCCCCTTCCCGCCACGGCCTCGAAGAGGGCGACCTCCGGCAGCTCGAGCCCGCGCCGCTCGGCCTCGCGCACGATGGCCGCCGCGAGCGGGTGCTCGGAGCGGCGCTCCACCGCGGCGGCGAGCCGGATCACGGTGGCCGCGTCCATCGTGGGCGTCACGGCGCCTTCGGCGGCCTCGTTGCGCCCGGATGGCCGGGCATCGGCGACCGTGAGCACCTCGGTCACCGCCGGCCTTCCCT
>JBIOIA010000171.1:0-4855 GCA_044449445.1 Gemmatimonadales bacterium | reverse complement strand
GGGTAGTGCTCGCACTCCTGCTCGCCGCATCGCTCCAAGCCCAGAACCCGCCGCCCGACTCACTCCGCCCGCCGCGCGACACCACGCGCCGCGACTCGACCGCGCTGCCCGATTCGCTCAAGCCCGATTCCATGGAGCCGGTGCTCCCGCCGCTGGGGACGCCGCCCGGCCCGCAGCCCGCACTCCGGCGCATGGTGTTCGACGACGATTTCATCCGCGCCTCGGGCGTCATGAGCCTGGGCGAGCTGCTCGAGCACGTTCCCGGAGTCTTCCTGGTGCGCGCCGGATGGTTCGGCCATCCGGAAGCGGTGGCGTACGCGGGACAAGGCGCCACCTCGCTCGAGCTCTACTGGGACGGCTTCGCCCTCGACCCGCTCGGCCAGGACAGCGCCGGCTTCGATCTCGGGCGATTCGACCTCGGCAGCCTGAAGCGCGTCGAGGTCGAGGTGCTGCCGACGGTGCTGCGCGTCTACCTGATCAGCGACGTGCGCGGCGCGCGGCGCGCGCACACCGAGGCCTCCTTCGGCACAGGCGACGCTTCGACGAACGGGTACCGGCTCCGCTACATGAATCGCTGGGCGGGCGGCGGCGGGCTCGGCGTCGGGGCGACCGCCTTCAGCACGGCCGGGACGGGGACCTCGCGCGCGGGCGCGAACCAGCTCAACCTCGCGGCGCGCGGCACCTGGGCGCCGAGCGAGCGATCGGGCGTCGAGTTCCAGCTGAACACCTACTCGTTCACGCGCGACGAGCTCGATCCCAGCGCGTTCGGCGCGACGAGCGCGCCGTTCCCGGCCGTGAGCGTCAGGCGCACCGACATGTTCGCCCGCGCCTTCGCGGCCTCGCGCGATGACGGCATGGGCTTGAGGCTCGACGCCCAGCTCGGCAGCTCCTCCTACCACGACACGTCAGTGACCCGCGACACGACGGTGACGCAGGCGATGCTCGACGTCTCGTACCGCGCGCGGAACTGGTCGGCCGAGGGATGGACGCGGGTGCGCGACAGCCGCACGCCGCTCGAGATGGGCGAGCGCCTCGCCTGGAGCCCGCTGCGCATGCTGACGCTGACCGGATTCAGCCGGGTGCGGACGCTCCTGGGGGGCGGCGGCACCAGCGAGCTCTCGGGCGGCGCCGACCTCCGGCCCGTCAACTTCCTGCAGTTCCACGGCGACGTACGCTGGCGCCACCTCGACGACTCGGCCTACGTCGCCTCGGACACCGCGCAGAACGTGCGCGACTGGAGCGCCGGCGTGTCGGTGTTCAGCGAGCGCGTGACCTTCGACGCGTCGATCGGTCATCGCGATCCCTACAGCGTGCCGGCGCTCGGCCAGTTTCGCGCCCAGCTGCCGGGCGTCGTGGCCGTCGGCTCGCGCGTCACCACCGTGTCCTACGAAATCCGCCCGTACCGGTGGTTCACGATCAGCGGCTGGTGGCGCGATCCCGGCGTCGACAGCGTACCGTTCGAGCCGCGCAACCACGCGATCACGCGGTTCACGTTCCGATCGGCGTTCCTGCCGAAGTTCAGGCGCAACGTGTTCGACATGATGGCGCAGGTCGAAATCGAGTCGTGGGGCAGGGGCGTCTCCGGCCGTGACAGCACGGGCACCCTGTATCCCCTGGGCGGTTACACGGTCTGGAACTACCACTTCCAGTTCAAGCTGGTGGGCGCGGTGATCTACTGGACCATGCGCAACGCGCTGTTCAAGCGCTACACGCTCATCCCGGGCTACGAGCTGCCGCGCGGCACCTCCCGATTCGGCGTCCGCTGGGAGTTTACCAACTAGTTGTTCCTGCGTAGCTTACCAGGCTGTACACGATGCGAGGGTGAATGGCTCTCCGGAGCATGACGGGCTTCGGGGCCGCCGAGGGGGCGGCCTGTGGTGGCAGGCTCAGGATCGAGATCCGGACGGTCAATCACCGGCACCTGGTGGTCCAGCTCAAGGTGCCGGCCGAGCTGGCCGCGCTGGAGGCCGACCTGAGGGAGCGGCTGCGCTCCTACCTGGAGCGCGGGCACGCCACCGTGGCCGCCCGGTGGGTCCAGGAACCCCCGCACGCGGCCGGCGTCGAGATCGACACCGAGCGCGCGAAGGCGGTGGTGAAAGCGCTCCGGGCCGTGGGGAAGTCGCTCAAGATCAAGGGCGACGTGGACCTGGCGACGATTGCGCGGATCCCGGACGTGGTGCGCGTCGCAGCGGCCGAGCCCGAGGTGACGCCGGGCGAGGTGGTGGCGATCCTCGACGAGGCGGCGAAGGCCTGCGTGAAGATGCGCGAGGCCGAGGGCAGGGTCCTCGTGAAGGACCTTGAGGCGCGGCTGGCCGGGGTGGCCGGGAGGGCGGAACAGGTGCGGGTGCGCGCCCCCGCGCGGCTGGTTGCCGAGACGGACCGGCTGAGAAAGAACGTGCAGGAGCTGGCCGCCGGTGTCGCGCTCGACCAGGGTCGGCTGGCGCAGGAGATCGCGCACATCGCCGACCGGCTCGACATCACCGAGGAGCTGGTGCGGCTGGGCTCCCACGTGGAGGCGGCGCGCGCCGCGCTCGCGGAGGGCACGGCGGCGGTCGGCAAGCGGCTGGGGTTCCTGCTCCAGGAGCTGGGGCGCGAGACCAACACGATCGGCTCGAAGGCGAACGACAGCGGGATCGCCGAAGCCGTGATCGCGATGAAGGGCGAGCTGGAGCGGATGCGCGAGCAGATCGAGAACCTGGAGTGAAGCCGTTCCCGCTGGTTCTCTCGTCGCCCTCGGGGGGCGGCAAGACGACGATCGCGCGGGCGCTGCTCGCGGCACGCGACGACCTGGGCTACTCGGTCTCGGCGACCACGCGCGCGCCGCGCCCGGGCGAAGCAGACGGCAAGGACTACTTCTTCCTGACGAAGGGCGAGTTCCAGCGACGCATCAATGCCGACGATTTCGTGGAGCACGCCGAGTACAGCGGCGAGCGGTACGGGACGCTGAAGAGCCAGCTGGGCGCGGTGCTCGGCTCCGGGCGCCACGCGGTGCTCGACATCGAGATCCAGGGAGCGCGGTCGGTGAAGGCGCTCTATCCCGAGGCGGTGCTGGTGTTCATCGTTCCGCCCTCGGCCGATGAGCTGTTCGCGCGGCTGGGCGGCGCCAACGGCACGCGCGGGTCCTCGCTGGATCAGCGGCTCAAGCGCGCCGTGGACGAGCTGGCCGTGGCGCTGGAGTACGACTACATCGTGGTCAACGAGGACAAGACCGAAGCCGTGGCCGAGGTCGCGGCGATCCTGGACGCCGAGAGCCGGCGGCCCAGGCGCAATCCGGAGCTGGTGGAGCAACTGGCCGAGCTGGGCCGCGACGTCGCGGCGATGGTCGCCAAGCTGAAAACGGGGGGTTGAAGATGCGGGTGTTCACGCCGATCGAAATCGCGAAGCGTGCGGGTAACAAGTACGTGGGCGTGCTGGTGGCGGCGAAGTTCGCCCGGTTCGTCAACGACTTCCCGCGCGATCGCTCGTTCCAGTACGAGAAGAAGCTCACGACCACTTCGCTCGAAGAGCTCTCGAGCGGCGCCCTGACCTACAAGATCACGCGGCGTCGGCGGCAGGACGCGTGAACGGCGTCGCCGGCCGGCACGTCCTCCTGGGCGTGTCGGGCGGTATCGCCTGCTACAAGGCGTGCGCGGTCGCACGCCGCCTCACCGAAGACGGCGCGCAGGTGGACGTGGTCATGACCGCATCCGCCGGCGAGTTCATCCGCCCGGTCACCTTCGAAGCGCTCACCGGCAGGCCCGTCGTCACCTCCCTGTGGGAGCGCGGCCACGCGCTCGATCACGTGCGGCTCGGCCGCGAGTGCGACCTCATCATCGTCGCGCCGGCCACCGCGCAGCTCATCGCGCGCATGGCGCAGGGCATGGCCGACGATTTCCTCACCGCGTTGCTGCTCGCCCGCAAAGCTCCCGTCCTGCTGTGCCCCGCCATGAATGATCAGATGTACAGAAACCCGGCGACCCAAGCGAACCTGAAGAAACTGCGGGGAGCGGGGAGCGGGGAGCGGGAACTGACGATTCTCGGTCCCGTCACGGGACCGCTCGCGCGCGGCGAGGGCGAAGGCCCGGGCCGCATGGTCGAGCCGGAGGAGATCTGCGCCTGGGCCGAGCGACTGCTGCGCAGCAACGGGCCGTTCGCGGGCCGGCACGTGGTCGTGACCGCGGGGCCGACGCGCGAAGCGATGGACCCGGTGCGCGTCATCACCAACCGCTCGAGCGGCCGCATGGGCTTCGCCCTGGCGCGCGCAGCATGGGTGCGCGGCGCCGACGTCACGCTGATTTCCGGACCGACCGCGCTGCCGGTGCCGATCGGCGTCGAGCACCGGCGGATCGAGTCCACCGAGGACTTGAAGGACGCGGTCACCAAGGCACTTCCCTCGGCCGACGCGCTGATCATGGCCGCGGCGCCCTCCGACTACCATCCCGGCAAGCCCGCCGCGCACAAGACGAAGCGCGAGGCGGGTCCGCTGACGGTGCAGCTCGAGCCGACACCGGACGTGCTCGCGAGCACGGCGCGCTCCCGCAAGCCCGGCGCGGTCATCGTCGGTTTCGCGCTCGAGTCCAAGGACGTGGTCGCGGCGGCGCAGCACAAGCTCAAGAGCAAGAAGCTCGACCTCGTGATCGCCAACAGCGCGACCGAGAAGGGCTCGGGGCCCGAGTCGCCGACCAACCGGATCACTATCGTGTCGAAGGACGGCATGGAGGCGCTGCCACAGATGAAGAAGGAGGACGCCGCCGAGGCGATCCTGGACCGCGTGGGCGCGCTGCTCGCCGCCCGTGGATGACCGCCGCCGGTACCTGAAGCAGCTGCTCGAGATGGGGGAGACGGAGCTCGTCCTCGACGGCGGCGGAAGAGCGGG
>JBIOIA010000170.1:0-4886 GCA_044449445.1 Gemmatimonadales bacterium | reverse complement strand
CCTGACCGTCGCGCAGGCACTGGCCTCGATCGAGCTCAAGCCCGACACGAACAACCCCACGGCGACGATCGCGCCCGCGGGGACGATGCACGTGTCGGCCCGCGGCAAGGATGCCAACAACCGCTACATCTCGGGCGGCACGTTCGCCTACCACGCGTCCAACGGCTTCGCCACGGTGGATTCGGTGACGGGCATGGTCACGGGTGTGTCGCAAGGCGGCACGGACACGATCACCGCGAAGAGCGGTGCGATCACCTCGAACGGCGTGATCGTGACGATCAGCAACGGCGGGCCGAAGATCATCTCGTTCGGTCGGGACACGCTCTCGGTGGGTCGCGGCAACAGTCAGGCGTTCCCGATACTGCTCAGCAGGCCGGACTCGCTGCCGCTGATCGTGAAGCTGCCCGCTCCCGCGGCGTATGCTCACTGGGCCACGCCGACGGTGACCATTCCGGCGGGCGTCCCGTCCGCCAACGCGACGCTGGTCGGCGACAGCGCGGGCACGACGACTGTGACGGCGACCGACAGCAGCGGACATGGGTACGCCGGTGCGAGCGCGGTCGCCAAGGTGACGGCGAACATGCAGTTGGCGTCGAGCTACTTCTACATCAACACGACCGACTTCGTGACCACGCAGGTCCACCTGAGCGATCCGTCGCCGGTGGGCGGCACGTACGTGACGTTCAACTATTCGACGCCGAGCATCGCGTCGGTCTCGCCGGACCCGGCGTTCATCCCGCAAGGGCAGCTGGCGGCCGACATCCAGATCCACGCGGTGGGCGCGGGCTCGACCAACATCACGCCCAACGCGATCGGTGTGAACGGCGCGTCGTCGAGCTTCACGGCGTACCCGGCGGTGCTGACGCCTTATCCGAGCTTCATCCGGATCGGTGCGGGGCAGTACGATCCCAACGACGACGTGCAGGTCCCGACCTACACCAATACCGCGGTGCCCGTGACCATCACGAGCTCCGACACGAACACGATCGTCACGTCGCCGACCGCGGTGACGATCCCGGGCGGCTCGTACTACGCGTACTTCAGCACCGTGGGCAAGGCCGTCGGCTCGGCCACACTCAGCTTCGCGGCGACCGGCTGGACGCCGGCTTACACCATTACCGTGGTCTCGACGACTCCGCACGTGGGGATTTGCTGCGGCTACCAGATCAACACGACGTCGCCCCAGCAGACCGTGAACGTGTACGCCGAGGACTCGGTCGGATACTCGCACTACAGGAGCAACTCGCTGGTGGTGCATCTGAGTTCGGCGGATACAACTAGGATCAAGGTGATCGACACGGTCGTGACGATCCCGCCCGGTAGCTATTACACGACCGCCCGCGTCGTTCCCGGCGGCTTGGGCGGGACGGCGTACGTATACGCGACGGCCGGCGGCCACACGCCCGACTCGACGCAGTGGACGGTGGTCGGGCCGAAGCTCCAGTTCAGCTGGAGCTCGAGCCTGGTCGGCTCGGGGCAGTACGATCCGAACGAGTACATCTCCACGCCGGACTACGTGACGGCGCCGTTGGTCCTGTCCGTTAGCAACTCGAACCCGACGGCGGTCTCGCTGCCGAGCGCGGACACGATTCCGACGGGCTCGTACTACAAGTACTTCAACGTGGTTGGCAACGCTCCCGGCACGGCGACGTTCATCGCCTCCGCGACGGGTTACCAGCCCGACACCGCGTCCTACGTGGTCACGACGCCGCGGATCGTTCCGTACGGCAGCACTACGTTCAACAACTTCAGCCCCAACTACTCGGGCATCACGGTCTACAGCACCGATTCGATAGGGTACGCGCACTACCGGAGCGCGCCGCTCGTCGTGTCGATTGTGTCGACCGACACCACCGTCGCCCGGGTGGACTCCTCGACCGTGACGATCCCCGCCGGGCTGTACTACAACAGCGCGGCCCATGTCAGGCCGGTGGGTGTCGGCACGGCGCATATCATCTTCGCGGCGGCGGGCCACACGAGCGTGGACACGCTGACCATTACGGTGGTCACGCCGAAGCTGTCGTTCAGCATCTACTCGTCGGTGATCGGCCGGCGCCAGCACTTCTCGTCCGACGGCGTCTCCGGGTTCTATGTGTCCACGCCGGACTACCGTGCCTCGCCGCTCGCGGTGACGATCACGCAGAGCCACGGGACGGTGGACTCGCTGACATTGACGGCTCTGACGATCCCGACGTCGAGTTACTACGCGTACATGGACGCGTACGGGCTCGCGAACGGCACCGACACGTTGATCGCGACCGCCCCCGGCTACCTGCCCGACACGGCATTCATCGTCGTGTCCACACCGCAGCTGACGAACTGCTGCATGCCGAGCACGGGCATCACGACCAACCCGCCGTTCGGCATGACGGTCTACGCCACTGACAGCCTCGGGTACGGCCACTACACGTCGGACACGGTGGTCGTCAAGGCGGTGTCGAGCGACAGCACCGTGATCCGGCCTGCCCAGCAGTTCTTCCGCATCCTGAAGAACTCGTACTACGCGAACACGACCGTCAACATCGTCGGGCCGGATACCGTGCCGGCGACCATGACTTACTCCGACTCGGCTGGCTCGGGCTATCTCCCCACCACCACGGGAGGGATCCGCATAACCGGGCCGTCGTTCGGGCTCAGCAACGGGACGCCGGTGCTGGGCATGCGGCAGACGGGCGGCCCGTACTCCGCGAACGTCTACACGCAGAACAGTGTGCTGTCGCCGGTGGTCGTGCACCTGGTGAGCACGAGCACGCGCGTCGTTACGGTCCCCGACAGCGTCATCATCCCGACCGGGTACAACTACGCTTATTTCCAGGTCAACGGGATGGACACGGTCGGCACGATCCAGGTCCAGGCGACGGCGTCGGGATACGGCACGGCGAGCATGCAGGTCCAGGTCACGCAGCCCAAGTTCGTGATGTATACGAGCACGCAGCTCAACACGACGTCGGCGAAGCAGGCCATCACGGTCTACGCCACCGACGCCACCGGCAACTATCACTACACCACCGAGAACGTCAGCGTCACGCTGGCATCCTCGGCGCCGTCGGTCGCTTCCATTGACTCGGCCACGGTCACGATCCCGGCCGGCGCGTACTACAGCAACGCGGCGACGTGGGCGCCGGGTATCGTCGGCACCTCACAGCTCTCGGCGTCGGACGTCCGGGCGGCGTACTACAGGTACAACACGGGGACGACCAACGTCGCGGTCGTGACGCCGACCCTGAATATCTACAGCGCGCCCGGCGCCCTCGGCCTCGGGCAGTATCAGGACTACGTCTACGTGCAGACGCCCGACTACCAGCCCTCGAACCTGGCCGTGGCGTTCGCGCACACGGGCGCGATCGTCACCGACTCGAACCTGTCGAACACGCCGATCACGGGCCTGACGATCCCGCAGGGCCAGTACTACAAGTACTTCCGCATGGCGGGCCTCGCGCGCGGGACCGACACGCTGACGGCCTCGGCGACATCGCCCGCGCACAACCCCGCGACGATCTACACGGTCGTGGATTCGGGACGCGTGGACCCGATCGGGTACTGGCCTGGTACGATCAAGGTGGGCGACTCGGTGCAGGTCTATCTGTATGCGCGTGACCTGAACACCAACACGCACAATGTGGTGGCGACGACGCAATTCACGCTCGCGCCCACCAACATCGAGTTCCACGTCGGCGGTTCGGTGGTGACGCAGGTGACGATCCCGGCCGATGCGTACTACGTGCCGTTCTACCTGGTGGGCAAGACCGCGGGCACCGGGAGCGTCACCATCACGAACTCGAACTACAAGACGTACACCAACACGGTGACGGTGACACCATGATGCTGCCCGTTCGCTCGCTGATCTCCGTCTCGCTCGCTGTGGGCATTGCCACTGCGGCATACGCCCAGGCACCCGCGCCCGCGGGTGCTCCGGCGCCGCCGCCTCAACCGGCGTCCGCCCAGCAGCAGCCGGCTCGACCTCAGCCGCAGCGCGCCCCGGCGCCCCCGGCTCCAGTCGCGAGGCCAGCCGCCCAGGCGGTGCCTGTTACCGCTACGGCCCAGCTCCGCGCCGCGCCGGCGCGTCCGGGCCTGCCGCTGGACTCCGCACGCCCGGCCGCCGCTGCGCCGGTCGCGGCGCCGCCGGCGAACGCGATTGCGCGCTGCGGGGACGGGAGCTTCGTCGTTCCGCCGAGCACACCGACTGCGTGCGCCAGCCGTGGTGGAGTCAAGGTGCTCATGCCTCGCGCCGCACCGGCTCCGACTCGTTCTGCAGTTACGGCCGTATCCGCGCAGGCCGCCGTGCAGGTAGCCCCGGCGCCCGCCAGTGCGCCACCCGCGAGTGCGACGATGCAGTGCAAGGATGGCACGTACCTCACCGGCACGCCCGACGCGAATCGCTGCTCCGCCAACGGCGGCCTCGCCGCGATCCTGCCGGCTGCGCGCGCGACGCCCCCGCCGGCTCGACCCAGGCGCCCGTAGCCGACCGCTGAAGTCCGCAGTACACTCACCCCGTGTCCCGCGCGTTCACGAAGGAAGGCGGGCAGTGGGGTGATCCGTCGTACCGTGTCGTCCTGCCGCCCCGAAACGATCCCGGCTTCGATGCCGCCGCCGCCGAGGCGATGCTCGAGGCCGCGCGAAACGGCCAGACCGGCAGCGCCGAGGAAGCGACCGGCTACTACTGGGGCGACAAGCGCCTCCATCCGCACGTCCGCGCGATCCTCGAACGCGCGAAGTCCGCGAAGGACGAGCGTCTCATCCAGCTCTGCGAGCGTTTCCTGGGATGATCCAGGTCGTCCGCGCCGACATCACGAGACTGGTGGTGGACGCGATCGTGAATGCCGCGAGCGAAACGTTCCGCGGCGGCGGCGGCGTGGACGGCGCGATCCACCGGGCCGCCGGCCCGG